>DASSZG010000001.1:0-4604 GCA_035702905.1 Saccharimonadales bacterium (SeqCode) | reverse complement strand
TGTCTTTTGGTGCCAACTAGTAATATCTGCTTACCTTCACTAGCTGTTTTTCTAATGAAACTTAGCGCTTCTTCCAGATTAGCAACAGTCATGGTTAAGTCGATAATATGGGTGCCATTCCTCTTTGAGTGTATGTATGGCGCCATCTTAGGGTGCCAACGTTCCGTCTTGTGGCCAAAGTGAGCTCCAGCCGCTAATAGCTCTTTTATATCTACCTCATTGGTAGCCATATTTAGTCCTTTCTCTTCGATTAGGCGCCTAAGATAAAGATGAGAATCTTCTATCTTAGGAGGATTAATCCCTAACCTGCTTAATTATTGTTATCTCTATTATAACAGATGAGAGTTAATATTCAAGTAGCTATTGCACGGCTCATTCGTTGAGTGCGGCTTAACTCTTCTTTATAGCCAGCATCGTCATAACAGCAAACGCGGATACCCAGTTAGATAATATAAATAGACATGCTACCCAGACTTTAGAAATATCTTTTATCCCTACCACGTAAGCAAATACCATATAGCCGACATAGGGTATATAGGTCAGCCAGCCTGACCTGCTGGCTGGTAAGTAACTGCCACGAACTTTATAGAACCATATATGTTTGTTGTTAACCTTTTTGGTCTTTTTATTCATAAGTTAAATATATCAACAAATTTGCTTTAGGGGTAGCGACCCTTGACCAAAACCATGTAATTGATGTATACTGTAGTCTCTTATGAAAAAAGGTTTACACCCAGACGAGTACCAATTTGTAGTTTACGAAGACCTAAATAACGGCGTTCGATTTCTAACCCGTTCTACGGCTTCCAGTGAAGAGACTGTTAAATGGGAAGATGGCAACGACTACCCACTAATTAAAGTCCATATTACCAGCGCCTCTCATCCGTTCTTTACTGGCGAAGAGAGAATTCTCGACATAGAAGGTCGCGTAGATAAATTCAAAGCTCGTGCCGCTGCCGGTAAAGCCGCTCAGGAAAAACGCGCTTCAGCCGCTCAAAAACAAGCTAAGCGTCAGGCCGCAAAAAGCGAAAAAGCTGAAGCTAAAGCTAGCTAGCGACAGATCACCTTACTTACCTCTTAAAACTAATTTGTTTTAAGAGGTTTATTTATATAATAAGAATGAGACAAAGTGATGAATCAAAAAGAACAAGATTTTAGAGTAGAGCTGGAAGCATTAAATGCTCGGCTTCAAGATGCCTCAATTTACAGCAGTAAAGATTATCCACGGCTAGCTAAGCGCAAAAGCGAGTTAGACGAGATCATTGCGCTATTCGACGAACGAGCCAAATTAAAACAAGATGAGACAGAAGCCGAGGAATTAAGCAGATCAGACGATCCGGAACTGCAAGAACTAGCATCAACTGAGCTAGCCGAAATATCCGAGAGGCTCAGTCATAACGAAACGGCTTTAATGGAAAAACTAACTCCAGAAGACCCTAATAATGGACGCAATGTCATTATTGAAATCAGGGCGGCAGCCGGCGGTGACGAATCAAGCCTATTTGCTGGTGAGCTCTATCGAATGTATAGCCGCTGGGCTGAAAATCATGGTTTTAAAATAGAACTTATTAGTGAATCACCTAACGAAGTTGGGGGCTTTAAAGAGATCATCTTTGCCGTTAACGGACTAGACGCTTATAAAAATCTCAAATTCGAAGCCGGCGTTCATAGGGTACAACGTGTGCCAGTAACAGAAAGTCAGGGACGAGTACATACTTCTACTGTGACCGTTGCCGTCCTACCTGAGGCCGAAGAGTCGGATATAGAGATTAACCCAAGCGATCTTAGAATTGATGTGTATCGGAGTAGCGGTCACGGTGGCCAAAGCGTTAACACCACCGACTCAGCCGTAAGGATTACTCACCTGCCCACGGGAATGGTAGTCGCTAACCAGGACGAAAAGTCACAAATCAAGAACAAAGCTAAAGCCATGAGTATTCTCCGTTCTCGTCTGCTACAAATAAAAATTGAAGAAGAACAGAAAGAATTATCTGATGCCCGTAAAAAACTTATTGGTTCGGGCGATCGATCAGAAAAGATAAGAACCTATAACTTTCCTCAGGATAGAATTACCGACCATCGTATTGGCTATTCACGGTCTAATATACCAGGTGCACTTAACGGCGAAATCGATGATCTTATCGAACAACTGCAAAATACTGAGCATACTCTTATGACACAAGAAGGTTAAATCGTGCAGGTTGGTGATTGGCTTAAGTCTGCAGAAATAAAGCTAGCGGATAATGGGATTGCAACTGGCCGACTTGATGCATTGGTTTTATTAGAAGATTGCCTGCAAAAGAATCGCGCCTGGTTACTAGCTAATTCAGAATTTGTGATCAAGCCTCTATTGTTAGAAGAAATAAATAATTTACTCAGTAGACGCGCACAACATGAACCGCTTGCCTATATTCGCGGTAAAACTGAATTCTATGGTCGGGAATTTTATGTTAATTCGTCAGTATTGGAACCAAGACCAGAAACTGAAAGCATGATTGAATGTCTACTTAACCTACCTGACATCTCACCAAATTGGTGGTACGCTGACGTTGGCACAGGCAGTGGCGCTATAGGTATAACCGTTGCACTTGAACTTCAAACAGACAAGCTCATCTTGCTGGACATAGAAAAGTCAGCTCTTAAAGTGGCAAAAACTAATGTAGATAAATTTACTTTAAGCATAAATACAAAGTTATCTAACTTAATTGCCGATACTGATCGAACTTTTGATGTATTGCTATGCAACCTACCCTACGTTCCAGATAGTTTTCATATCAACCTGGCAGCCAGTTATGAACCTGCAATAGCTATATTCGGAGGCAAGGATGGTCTCGATATATATCGACAATTGTTTACACAGGTCGCTAAGACCACCGCCAGACCGTTGTATATTTTAACTGAGTCTTTACCTCCTCAACAGCCTGAACTTAAAGAGTTAGCTAATGATTCAGGCTATCTGCTGACAAAAACTTCAGATTTCATTCAAGTATTTAAGCGTCACTAAAGAATACTTAAAGCTGATACAAAACATGACCAAAAAGCCTGTATTAAATTTATTTCTAATACTAACTACCCTAGTAAATATACTGTGTGATTAATATTATATTGAATACAAAATTAGTTACTGGGCTCAGAACCGAGGGTAGCGTCAATAGTAATTGTCTTATTGCCACGTATAACACTTAGGCTGACTTTTGTGCCAGGCGTGTACTGATCAAGTAATGAGGTTAGGCTGTGATCCTGATCGATGGCCGTACCATTAACGGCGGTAATTATATCGTTGACTTGTAGTCCGGCATTATCTGCTGGGCTACCAGGCTCAATCGATGGCTGAGTTGGATCACTACTAGGAGCAATAAATGCGCCGTTGTCGACATTCAGGTTGTATTCATTGGCTACATCTGCAGTCAATGGAATGTATCTGACGCCTAAATACGGTACTGAGAACTTACCAGTTTTTGCGACTTGGCTTATCAATCCTTTAACATCATTAATCGGTATAGAAAAGCCGATGTTCTGAGCACCGCTAGCGGTGGCTACATTAATACCAATAACCTCCCCGTTCATATTAACAAGTGGCCCGCCGGAATTTCCTTCATTGATAGCAGCGTCAGTTTGGAATAAATCGGCGAGATCTTCCGAGCTGGAACCGGTACTACTCGAAGCCTGTACGCTCCTGCCATAGCCCGAGATAATTCCACTCGTAACAGTATTTTGGAATTGCCCAAGAGCATTACCAATGGCTACTACAGAATCACCGATTTGGACTTGAGATGAGTCGCCTATAACGGCCGGGGTTAACTTTTGACCTTCAAGGTTATTAATCTTTAAAAAGGCTATGTCTAAACTACTATTTGAACTCGTTCGGCCTAGGACAGATACATCCTTTAGTTCCGTACCGTTGCTTAGAGTAATACTGACACTTGTAGTGCCGACAGGAACAACGTGTCTATTTGTAACAATCAGCCCATCGGAGGATAAGATGATTCCGGTTCCCGCCGCTTGCTCTTGCTCTGGCTGAACAAAGCCAAACAAACCAAAACCGCCAACTGATGTAGAAGAAGTTATATTGACGTTTACGCTAACTACACTTGGTCCAACGGATTTAGCTATTTGGTTAATAAGCTGGCTTTGACTGGTGACTATCTTTTTCTGTCCATTAAGCGTGGCAAACGTTACACCTCCCGTGCCACCGTTCTGATTCTCCAGCCAGGCACCTGCATAGCCAAATATTAACGCCATTAATACATAGACAATAACTAGTGTTCTGGCTCCCCAGGCTCGGGGGTTCCTCATACGATTAAGCTCAGGTCTCTTTACATTAAACGAGGGAACAGTAAAGGTAATATTTATACCCTGAGAATTTTTTGATGGACGTCGGCTAGAGACGCTATAGCTCCGACTATTCTTATCTTCCTTACTTTCTTCCATAATCCCCCCTTTCCTGCGAATTTATACGACTTTATTGCCCCAACTAGAGAAGGCTAATATTACAATAACTATTGCTATCATTACAAAGATAAACTGACTCTTCAAGCTTTTATTTAACCGATCGTGATGATCTAGATAATAAAGCACCGACAGACCATATCCCAAACAGCTAA
>DASSZG010000013.1:0-3655 GCA_035702905.1 Saccharimonadales bacterium (SeqCode) | reverse complement strand
GATCAATATAACAGTCTATACTTTTTCAGCGCAGACGTGTGGAAGAATGTAGCACTTGATACTTATGAACTTAGTGAAGTGCACCGGCAAACTGATGAGCAGTTCATTAATATCCTCAATGAAATAAGAATAGGTCACGTCAGCCAAAAGTCTTTAGACGTATTGAACACCCGGGTACGGCACATTGAAGAGATGCCTGATCAAGGAATAGTTCTCAGTTCAACTAACCAGTTGGTTAATGCAATTAACTCCTCAAGACTGAATAAATTAAATGGCGAAGAGTATATTTATAAGGCAAAACAAAAAGGAAGAGGACGGCATAATATCGGTACAGATATTATCCTAAAAATTGGCGCTCAGGTTATATTTACAAAAAATGATCCATATGGACGTTGGGTAAATGGAAGTGTAGGGGTGGTTAAGAAGCTGACAAAGCGGCGCATTTGGGTTAACGTCAATTACGTAACATTTCAGGTGCCTAGAGTAGAGTGGCATGATACAAGCTATTTGTATGCCGGCAGAAGACGCAAAATACAGGAAAAACGTATTAATTCATATCAGCAATTTCCGCTTAAGCTAGCTTGGGCTGTAACAATTCATAAGTCACAGGGCCAAACTTATGACCAGTGCATAATCGATTTAAAACGCGGAGCTTTCGCCCATGGGCAGGCTTACGTTGCACTTAGTAGATGTAGAAGCTTAGAAAGCATTACGCTTCTTTCGCCAATTATGGAGTCAGATATAAGCGTAGATAAAGATATCCAAAACTTTATGGAAGGTGCAATCAAGCTTTAAACGTTAAATTCAGCAATTTTTTCCAGAAGACTATTAAAAGTTATAAGTTCGTTAGCGCTCAGGTTATAGAAGCTCGATTCCTTATCTTCAATAAGCAGTTTAATGAACTGGGTTCGTAGTTTCTCACCTTCATCAGTCAGTTTGACCATTTTTATTCGGCGATCGTGTAAGTCAGGGAATCGGGTGGCCAGGCCTCTTGCTTCAAGCCCGTCAACTAAGCCGGTAATATTAGAAGCGTCGCAGTTAAATAGTTTCGTAAAACTATTCATTGGCCGAGGAGTCTTTAGCAAGAAGACCATCATTGCCTGCATACCAGTCACGTCAAATTCACCGGCTAACCTTATTAAGCGGTGTTTTGCCTGCATCATGATCCCGATTAGGAGTTCATGGCTACGGGCAGCGCTGTCCGTTTCATTAATACTTGACATTCTCAACAATTGACCTTTACAATGAATTAGTAATAATATTCTAAATAGAATAAACATAATTATCAAGGGTGTAATAAAGGAAGGATCTATTTTGGCGAAGCAGAAAGAGAATAGTAGTGAAGTCAGCCACTGGTTAATCCTAATTCTATTGGCTTTAGCTCAATTCATGGTTGTGCTCGACCTATCAATCGTAAATGTGGCACTGCCGCATATGCAAAGTGCATTTCATTTATCCCTCAGTAACTTGCAGTGGATAGTAACTGCCTACGCCTTAACCTTTGGTGGCTTGCTTCTGTTAGGAGGCCGCACTGCTGATCTATTTGGAAGAAGAAGGATATTCCTGACAGGCGTTAGTCTATTTACCATAGCATCCTTAGGAACCGGTCTCGCCCAAAGCGGGGTAATGCTAATTATCTTCAGAGCCCTTCAGGGTATGTCAGCCGCCTTCATGTCGCCAGCCGCCTTGTCGATTGTTCTGGTTACTTATAGAGAAGGGCACGAACGAAATGTAGCTTTAAGTGTATGGGGTGCCGTAGCTTCTGGTGGGGCAGCCGCCGGTGTACTATTCGGTGGAATAATAACTCAGTACCTGACATGGCGTTGGAACTTTTTTGTTAACGTACCGGTCGGTATCTTCGTGGTAATAGCTTCTCTAAAAGTGCTCGGTCATCATAAGACTGATGTGGGACATAATAACCTAGATCTACCGGGTGCTATTTCTGTAACTACGGGGCTAATGGTGCTGGTCTATGCCCTTACAAAAGCACCTAGTTACGGTTGGTTAAACCACCGTACCCTAATTTTCTTTGCTATTTCAGTAGCTCTACTGGTTTTCTTCGTCATCAACGAGCAACGAGCAAAGCATCCATTAATGCCTCTTAGAATATTTAAAATTAGAAATCTTTCTGGCGCTAATGCCTCTATGACTCTTCTAGCCGCCGCTATGATGTCAGTCTTCTTCTTTACGACTCTATATATCCAAGAGATCTTAGGTTTTTCACCAGTTAAAACTGGCCTAAGCTTCCTGATAATTCCGGCTACTATTGTAGTTGTAGCTACCAATGTACCAAGGGTAATTAAGAAAATCGGCTATAAGCCAATACTAATGGTTGCACCTCTGGTGGTCGCCAGCGGTCTATTTTACCTGTCGCATATCCCAGTTCACGGTCACTATTGGGCCAACTTAGCACCAGGACTCATCCTTATGGGTCTAGGCATGGGCGCAACATTCGTTAGCATTACGATCGCTGCTACTAGCGGTGTCGCTCACCATGATTCAGGGCTCGCTTCCGGACTACTTAACACCACCCAGCAAATCGGCGGATCCATCGGTCTGGCCGTACTAACAGGAGTAGCTGCATCCGGAACCAGTAGTTTTATTCACGGCCTGCATCATGCGCCAAGTAAATATAATATTGCCCAAGCAACAGTTCATGGCTATCACAACGGTTACTTAATTGCCTCATTCTTTGGTGTTGCTGCATCTATCGTTGCAACGATAGTCATAAAGTCCCAAAAAGCCAAAACCGACCCAAGCCACGCCGAAAAAGCTGTTTTGGCTCACTAACCCTAACCAAGTAACCCGTTCTAAAGTTTAAGTTTGTAGCTAGTAAAAATATTCACTTACAAACAATACGGTTGTTCTTACGATAGCTTTACTTATATAAAAGGAGGGTATTATGAGTACAGCAGGTGAAACGTTAGTTATTAATTCGGATGAAAATACTCAAGACTATGAAGTACCGCAGTCCATAGGCAAGATAAGCGTGCTTGAAGCCTTAGCCGAAGACTCCATCGCAATTAGTGTTGATATGTCTAATAGGTCAACAAATTTTGGTAACCCACCAGCCGATCCTGATGATCAGTAAGCCATAAGCTATATTAGGAAGAATGAATTCTGCAGTAGTCTACCCGGAGTACCGAGCAATTTTATTGCGTTATCTCGCCGAAGAACAAAAACTAATCATAGATACCGCAAAACACTTCAGAGAGAATGATTCTAAAACAGATTACGAAATAAAAGCCCAGCAATTCACTAGATTGAATAGAGAGCAGATGCAGGCAGTTAAAGCTATGCTGAAACATATCCAGTTCCCTAGGAATAGTTATATAGGCAAAGATGGAGCAGAAGCTATGAGTGTGATCGCTCTCCACTCAAAAGCCAAAGGCCTCGAATTAGTTTTTAACTCATTCTCGCTGTCACTAAAGAAGCATCCTAAAGATACCGAAAAGTCTCTAATACCGGCTATGGAAGATAGGCTACTAATTCTAAACAGAAGCAAACAACTATATGTCAAGGTCCCCAAATCCCGAACACCTTGTCTTAGACTTTTTCGGGCTTGAGACTAGCGGCGTAAGCCGCTGGGCTCATACCTAATGCGCTATGAATACGCTTTGTATTGTAGTAGTGAATATGTAGGGCAATTGCTTCA
>DASSZG010000011.1:0-5833 GCA_035702905.1 Saccharimonadales bacterium (SeqCode) | reverse complement strand
ATTCGTATGCCAAGCGTTTCGATATCATCTTCGCTAACCATAAGAGCTGCTTCCTTTTCCATCAGGTACTCGGCGTTTTTAACTTGATGACCGCCCGTCAGAAACGGACTTGGTACGATAATAACGGGCTTACACTGCAATGCAAATTCCGCTAAATTAGTGGCTCCTGCTCTGCTCACTATTACGTCGGCGGCTCCACTGAGTTTATAAACGTCATTAACGAAGCCTAATACCTTAACTCTCCCCTGCTCTTTCTCTGTTAAGTCCCGTATGTAGCGCTCTTTGAGCTTGACTTCATTGGCCTGTCCAGCAACATGATAAATGTACAGGTCGCTGAATCGTCTGAGTAGCTCTGGTGCGGCATCAGCAACAGCATTATTTAGCGTTAACGAACCAAGGCCGCCCCCTATAACAAATAGCATTTTGGCATTAGTAGCCAATTCTAAATCTTGTCGGTACTTTTTCTTAAGCTCATTACTGACAGGCACAAATTCATGATTGAGTGGTATGCCGGTGGTAATTGTCTTTTCCAGCGGATATGGATAAATTTCTTTTGGCAGAGCGACGGCATGTAGAGCTGCCCACGGAGCTATAATCCTATTTGCTAGACTAGGAATCGGATCTGAATCGTGGGTAATATAGGGTACTTTATTTAGTTTTGCTCCTAATGCGACGGGCACGCTAACATATCCGCCTCGACTGAAGACTACTTGTGCGTGGAGCTTGCGTATTTTCCAGCTACTTTCAATTATTCCAATAATGACATAGAAAAAATCTCTCAGGTTTTTGAAGAATACATTAAGATTCAAAAATTGTTTAAGCCCTTCACCATGAAATCGCCTGAACTTGCCTGCCCTAACAAGCACAAAGTCATCAATCTCCGGGTTTTCGCCTACTATTTTGGCAAAAGAATCACCTTTCTGACCAAAATATACAAGTCGGGTGTCTGGATTAATTCTCTTCAACTCTCTTGCAACTGCCAATAAAGGAGTAATGTGCCCACCGCTACCGCCGCCGGTTAATATAATGGTCAATAGTCGACCCTCCCTAATCGTCGACTGGAGTAGCTTCCACTACTGCGACGACCACTTGAGGTGTCAACAGTCACCTCTCTCGGCTTAATTGACGTGTACTGAGACGCCTGAAAAACCAATCCGACTGCTGCGGTGGTAAATACTATACTTGTACCCCCGTAGCTAATGAATGGCAGAGTAATGCCTTTTAGCGGCAACAGTCCGATCATAGCTCCAATGTTTATCAGTGCCTGAACGCTTAGCCAGGTAAGAATACCGATCACCAGGAGCCGCGAGAAGTCATCCGGCAAGCGCTCTGCAATATTTTTTATTCTAGTGAAGAATACTGCGAAAATAATAATTAGAATAGTGCTACCGACAAACCCAAACTTTTCGGCATATATAGCAAAGATAGAGTCATTATCCGCTTCAGGTAAATAGCCATAGGCTTGAACACTACTACCAAGACCTAGGCCTAGAAATCCGCCCGAACCAACTGCTATTAGCGCCTGACAGGCTTGATATCCACTGCCCTGACAGTTGCTCTGAGGGTGCAGGAAGGCTTCCAAGCGCTGTCGACGATACGGAGTCGAAGAAACGGCTAGAATCAAGCCTATGGCACCAATTAGAGCTATAAGGCCAATACGCTTAAGCGGCAGTCCGGCAACATAAGCCATGGTAAACAACATAACAACGATAACGCCGGCTGAGCCTAAGTCGCTTTGAATACCCACGATAATTACGCCTACCCCGATTAAGACATAGAGTAATGGCTTGAGGGTTTTATGAAATTGATCTATTGCACCCTGCCTTATTCTCTTAGCTAAAAAGCTGGCCAGCCATATAAGCCCGGCAAATTTAACTATTTCCACTGACTGAAAAGAAAAACCACCTAGCCGCACCCATCGGTGAGCCGGATAGGCAGGATTAACTGGCATAGCCAGTGCTATCAAGGTCGCTAAACCAGCAAAGATTAAAAGTGGTTTGTAGTAAGTCCTCCACAGCTTCAAAGGTATTTTATAAGTTGCATAGAAGGCTATGAAGCTTAAGAAGACGGCTATCAGTTGCTTTATTAGGTAATAGTTATTACTAACATGGTTTGTTTGGGCAAGAGCAGGACTAATTGCGTATAAAACGACAATTCCAATAACCATTAAGGTTAGTCCCCATATCATTAGCCAGTAATCAGGCCGGTGTTTACGGCCTAATGTTAACTCAGTTTCAGCCACTGGATGGCGAGACCTTTGAGCCGTTCGCATCAGTTGCTCCTCTATCCTTTTCGCCCAAGCAAAAAGATAATTAGCCCTAATACACTAGCCACTTGGCCAAGAATCCAAAACCGCATCGTAACTTTGGTTTCAGGCCAGCCTATGGCCTCAAAGTGGTGATGGATCGGGCTCGATAAAAACACTTTTTTACCGTTTCGCAATTTACGGGATATCCGGTTAATAATTACTGATCCGGTTTCAATAACATATACCCCTCCTAAGAACGGTAATACGTATACAGTATTAGTCTGGAGTGCAATAATCCCCAGAGCGGTACCTAGAGCAAAAGCTCCCACGTCCCCCATAAAGAAACGAGCTGGATAAATATTAAACCAGGTGTAGCTAAGTAAAGCACCGACAACAGTTAAACAGAAGCCGGCCAAAGCAAATTTATTCTCTATGACACAAATTACCGCGTAAGTCATAAACGATGAAGCTAACAGGCCTCCTGCTAGTCCATCAAGACCATCGGTAAAGTTTACTGATATGGCAGTAGCTATTACCACTAACCAGAATATTGCAATTATAAATATGCCTACATGCCAGTTATTAACCCAAGGCAAATGAATGTAATTGACACCCAGCTTACTATAGAACCACCAGCCGCCAATCAATACGACAATGCTATAGAGTAGGAATTTCAGCTTAGCGCTCATACCGGCTATTCCTTTACCGCTACTTCGTATGTTCATGGCATCGTCCATCAGGCCTATCAAGCCTGCGCCAAATAAGCCTGCCAGTGGCAACCAAGTCTGGTTTCTACGCAAGTTGGCAAAGATTGTAACCAAAGCCGTAGCCAGTATAAAAATTAAGCCGGCCATAGTTGGTATATTACGCTTATGTTTTTCGGCATGAAGTTTTGCATAAACCGTAGCCTTACCACCCGACCACGCATCTGTTCTCTGCCGCTTCCACCATTGATGTTTATAGGCGATAGTGGTATAAAGCGGAGTAATCAGCATGCTTACCACAAAACCCGAGAATCCTAATAAAAGAATTTTGTAAAGATTGTGCGCGTTGATAAATATATGGAGTGAATTCATAAAGTGTTATTTTTGGTTTATTATACCATCCCCTTAATCCTTTGGTGTTACATATCCATCATTAATAAGCATATGAGCTAAATCTGCAAAAACCGGTTGTGAACCATATGAACCGGCATAGCCAGGCACATTTGGCTTGATATTATATACGACGATGGTGTATTGAGGCTTGTTACCGCCAACAAATCCGATATACGTACCATTGAAGATATTGGCATAATACCCGCCAGATGGTTGTGCAACCTGAGCGGTTCCAGTCTTACCGCCAACTATGTAGTTAGATGGAAAATTCATAAACCCAAAGCCTTCGTGTAAGTAGCTCGTGACAACATTCTCGAGCAGCGGTATTTCTTCGGGGGCAATTTTTGGTGAAACAACATTCTTCTCTAAGATTTTCGGGTTATTGTTTGTGGTGGTACCGTTAGGTGATATTAATTTAGATACTAACGTTGGCTGATAATAAGTACCGCCGTTTATAACACTGTTAAAGGCCGCTAACTCCTGTATAGCCGTCAAACTAACACCTTGGCCGAAGGATGTATTAGCATATCTCAAATCAATGCTCGGATCGTTCAAATTGGCCGGCGGAACATAACCAGAAGCTTCATAACCTTGCTCGATGCCAGTCGGTTGGCCTAGCCGAAAATGCGAGACCATATAGTCATGCCATGCATTGATGCCCTTGTCATTGATAGTCGTACCTCCCGGGTTGCTCATTTGCATCAGCATCCATGTCGCTCCTGTATTGAGCGAGAGCGCTAGAATACTAGCAATGTCCTGCTGACGGGCACCACCGTCCTGTTCGATGTCGGTAATATTAAATCCATCGATAACCCAGTGAGCAGGATCATAGAATGATTCATTGGGCGTTATAGCGCCAAGATTAAGAGCGGCGGCGGTAGTTAATGTTTTCATAGTTGAGCCTGGCTCGATAGGATTATCTACGGCTGCATTCTGAAATACACTTGGGTCTGTAACGTTTTCATAATTAGACGGATCGTAGGTTGGAAAATTAGCCATAGCTTTTACTTGGCCTGTATATGGATCCATAATGATGGCGCTCAGTCCTTGAGACTTAGTAGACTTATAATCATTGGCTAGAATTTGTTCCAGTTGTGCCTGCATGCCGAGATTTATAGTTGTAACAACATTTTTACCATTTGTTGGCTGTATATCTATATTGCCCTTACTAGCAGCTAGCGGCACACCGCTGGCGTCAGTAATAGCCTTTAACTTGCCCGGTGTTCCCGATAGCTGTTTATTAAGAGCTTGCTCGAGGCCGTACTCACCAACGCCAGAATTGTTAACGAAACCAAGTAACTGCGAAGCTAACGAGCCGTTTGGATAGGTTCGGTAATCTTGCCCTTGCGTTCCGATACCCGGAAACTTTAGTGCCAATATTTGGGAATTTTGGCTGGCTGGTACTTTATGAGCTAATACAACGTATTGCGTACCTTTGGTTTTCATCAAAGTTTCATATTGGCTAACGCTTGCTCCTGTTATTGCTGCTATTTTAGCAGCTGTTTTTGAAACATTTTTTATAAGTGGCGGATCGGCGTACAGGGTATATAATTTCTGATTTAGTACAATCGGGACTATTGAGTTGCCTTCTTCGGCCTCGATTAAGCCCCTATTAGCAGGAATTTGATACTGTTCTAGCTGGTCACTTAAGGCCGCTGCTTTGTAATGCTGATACTGGATGACTTCTACGTTAAATAACTGCAGTACAAAGACACACAAAACAAGTACAAGCAACCCGTACCAAACTCGTACTCTTTTGTTAGAGGCAATTTCATGGTTTTTGTTATCGTCCATTCAGCTAATATTATAATGGTTTACGCCAAAAAAGACCCGATAATATGAATAAAACGAGTCTTTTCTAGTTAGTTACTACACCAGATGGCGTAATAGGAGTCATAGCTTTGGCTACGCTACTGTTCTGAATTCGACTAACAGATTGAAGTCGAGCTGATTGAACTTCCAAATTACTGTGTTCCGAAGCTAAACTACTCTGGGTTTGCTGTAGATTATTAATCTGATAACCAAAGGCATTGGTTTTGGTAACCTGTGCTAAATAAAACATTCCTAGCAAGCATGCTAGAACTATAAGAATGATTGTATTTGACACGGGCCCAAGTGTTTTTGCCTGGGTTCTGTAAGTCACAGTATTCTGGTTGCGGCCAACAAACCTATTGCGGTTCATAGCCAGCGAACTTGAATATGTCATATCTTTTCCTTTTTATTTTTGTCTTTGTCCAGCCCCGAAGTTACCCTCAGGGCTGGTTGCTTATCTTAGACCACTTTAACGTGGATCTTATAAGCTCGGGAGCTACTTTTAACCTGTATAGGCATGTAAGTTCCCTTTCCTTTTTATTTTCGCTGCGGCTCGCAGTTTTGCGCTGCGGGCACGCGGATTATGGACGATTTCAGTTTGGCTCGCGGTTATCGGTCTTTTAGTCAGCAGCATGAAGTCGGCATCAAGCCGATTGCCACTGACTTGCTTGAGTGC
>DASSZG010000050.1:0-17463 GCA_035702905.1 Saccharimonadales bacterium (SeqCode) | reverse complement strand
CCCTTGTTTAAAGGTGTTGAGGGCTGGAAAACTACTTGGTCAGGATTGCTGCCCTGCTTAAAAACACCATTTAGCGTTGGTGTAATAAACATATTATTGGTCAGCTTCGTTGCGTTAACCGGCAAGTTAAAATTTAAGGTTAGCTGGGAAGCGGCGTTAACGTTAGTGGCATTTTTACCTGGTACCGTCGATACTAATTGGAAAGTTTTTACAGGAGCTTTGAAACTACTGGCCAGAATTGGTTTATCGGTCTTATTCTTTGTTAGTCCGTAAGAAACAGCCCCGAGAATAATAATGACTAAAATTATGACAAAACTGGCAATAGGTCGCGCCCGGCTACCCAGTCTGGCTCTAAGAGATGGCCAAAGTATAAGTTCAGGCTTAAACCCATGATGATTAGGTTTTTCATTATTATCCGGTTTGAGACTGGTCGGCTCGTTATTAATGACCGGTTCCGGCTTAGGGGACGTTTGTTCCTCACTAATTTTATTTATTTCTTCGGTGTTGTCGGTATTAACTGATGAGCTATCGGGTTGATCAGGAGTTGTCTCAGAAGCCTTAAATTCATCATTGGCTTCGGGCTTATTGTCGGTATCTGGTGCCATATTAGCTACATAATATCAGTTTTAAACTTAAGCTTAAAGAAATCGTCAAATTAATAAATGTTACAATCAGTGCTTATGGCTGTACCTTCTATCAAACTTCATGACGGCAACACTATTCCCAGTCTCGGCCTGGGACTTTGGAAAGTTAAAGATGAGCTTCGGTTTAATAAAATGTTTGATTCGGCTATTAAAAACGGTTATCGACATTTCGATGATGCCCAGACCTACGGAAATGAGCAGTTATTAGGCAAAAGCTGGAAAAGAAGCGGATTAAACCGTAATGACATTTTCATTACCACCAAAATATCGCCTCAGCACTTGTCGTATAAATCTACGCACGCTAGCTTTAAAGAATCACTACTTAAACTACAAACAGATTATGTTGATCTATTGCTGGTGCATTTTCCTGGACCGTCCTGGCTAAGGAAGAATAAATGGCGAGCCATTGAGGAGATTAAGCAGGCCGGCCTTGCTAAATCCATTGGCGTCAGCAACTTTAATATTAAGCATCTTCAGGCGCTCGAAACTTACGCCCATGAAATGCCGGTGATTAATCAAATTGAGATGCATGTTTTCATGCAGCAAAAACAAGTGAGGGAGTATTGCCGCATGCTGAATATCCAAATAGAGGCATATTCTCCCCTTGCCCATGCTCAGCTTATGAATAATCCTAAGATTCAGGAAATTGCGACTAAACACCATAAGACATATTCACAGATTATGCTACGCTGGTGCGTTGAGCAATCCGCTATCCCCTTGCCTAAGTCAACCAATCCGAACCGACTCAAACAGAACTCGCAAATATTTGACTTTGAATTAACAAATGAGGAGCTTAACCAACTGAGTCGCTTAAACACCAATCACAAAACTCTTTGGCGAAGTATCATAGCTAAATAGCTCTCCGAATTGCTACTACCTGCTCAAAGTCAATCACCCATGTTTGCTTAAACTAACTTTGTTGCTGATTATTTGGCTGTTGCTGATCTAGAGACACTTCGGTTGGTTGAACAGTATTCATGAGGGGCTGAATGGGCATTTGTGGCGCCTGCTCTGGGGTAACAACTTGCTGAGTAGGCATTCCGCCTGCTTGAAAATTATTTATGGTTGACTGCGGTGTGTCCATGCTTCCCTGCGCGGGAAGAATTTGTATAGACTGGCTGTCGCTGGGGTTTAACATTACGCCGTCGACAACGGCAGTCGCATGAACGCGGTAGAGATAATTTACATGGGCGAGATCACTAGCTACATTAGCAACAACTTGCAGGACCCCCACGACACCGCCGGCATTAGCATTAGCCTGATTTGGCGAGTCAGCAGCATCAATGTACAGCTGAAAATTTAAAGGTTTTGTTTCGCCGCTGTTAATTACAAATTCATCTCGGTTTTCGACTTGCGATATTGTCTGGTACAACGTCCGGCTGTCCTGTACCCCAACACCGCCAACGGACTGGTTCACATTCACATTCATATTCATATTACCATTACCTAACGTTATCCCCTGCTCTCTTGCCTCTGCCTGTATTTCAACCCTCACACTCTTAACGGTATGGGTACTATCTGATGATATGTTAACCGTTACAGGTATAATTTGATTTCTGGCTATGGAGCTCGGTGCTTGAACCTGAACCTTTACGCCACCATGCCCTAGTTTACTAAAAAAGCCCATGTTTGTTCCTTATGTTATATATTTAGAATACCTTAAGCTTATTATAGAGGAAACCCGTTATAACCAGATTCGGCCCAGCAAGTTAGCTATTTATCTCCCTGGTTAGTTATTAAAAGATGATTTTCTACACAATAGCGGAAACTCCATAAGTTAGTGGTCTCGGTTTTATAGCTCCAGAAATACCAGGCTTCAGTTTTATTGAAAGCCATGAGTTGGGCTTGGCAATATGCTCTAGCAATTGGCTCACGCTGAACGTCAGACAGCTTATTGAACCTTCTATTACCTAGTGCCAGACTCCACTCTCCCACTATTACTGGATGATATTTTCTAAGCCTGGCAATTTTAAGAGGTAATAAAACCCTGGCTCTTAGAAGATTAAGCCTGAGTGAAAGAATTTTATCTATAGGGGTGTGAGCCTGGTAGTGGTGGGTGTCAATATACACATTTATAAACTGATCAAGAGCTAGTTCTTTCTTCCATCTCAGCGGTAAATAGCCGTCACTGAAAACTACCCATGGGTTTGTGCCGCAATTTTTCCGAATAATTTCATACGCATTTTTATAGAACTCCAGGATTATTCGTTTAGGGATCATCGGATGAGGTTCGTTCATTAAAGAGATGCCGATAAAAGCACTGTGATTACTATAGCGTTCGCTAAGCCTGTCTATGGTTGTGAGTGATTGCCTAATATTGGCACTATTTTTATGCCATGATACCGTGCCAGCCTTGCCACTATGGTCTCTGCCATTTTGGGATCCTGCAAGACCATGAAAGTCTAGCAAGACGCTGATTTTGTATTTCTTAGCCCACTCAAATGCCAAATCCACATAGTCTATTGTTCCAACAAACGGCTTGATATCGCCAAACACCCAATAACCGACCGGTAACCGCACAGATGTAATTCCGTGTTCCTTCAGCCATTTGAAATCACGCTCAGTAATAAACGTGTCTCGGAAGTTCTTAAGTTCACTCAACTGCTTGCCACTTGCTCGTTTACAGTAAGTGTACTCGTCCTTAGCCAAGGTGTTCTCGTATAAGCTAGGCGTCATCCATTTCTCTAAAACTAGCCAGCCACCTAGGTTTACGCCTTTTATTGGTTTAGTAATAGCTACATCTTTCAGAGCATTTTTCCTAGATTACCTTAAGAATACGGACAATATCGGGTATGGGTCGCTTTCTCATAATTAACTAATTATAAGCAAAATTAATGCTTTATTATGCCTAAAAATAGCTCATATTTACTTAATGCACGTCTGGATTATCATAATCCCAACTCTCTGGCATCAAGCTCACCTAGCAAGCTATCATAAACATCTCGAGTTACGCCAGCTAAATGTTCATCTAGTGCATATTTTGCTATCGCGCTTAAAGTCATGGCAGAAGCGAACTCTAAGCCCTGACCTTCTAGTTCAGTTCGACCACCTTGTTGACGGTCTACTAGCACTACTACGCCTGTTGTTTTTAGTCCGAACTCACCTAGCATAGCCGATTCTTCAAGTTTTGAGCCAGCAGTTGTCACTACATCATCTAGCAGAACCACCTCGTCACCTTCGTTGAATCGTCCTTCAACCACTCGGGGCTGACCATGTTCCTTTGCTTTTACGCGGTGATACAGTAATGAGGCCCCGACTTTGCGAGCAACAGCTCCTCCGTAATAAATAGCCGCTTCCGGTATCGCTTCAAGGTGTCTCATAGTTCCATCAGGCTTGGTCAGCAAGCTTGTAGTACGCATGGTGTCGGCATATGCTACAATAGCCTGGTCAAACAATCTTGGTACAGAAATCATATCCCTTAGATTGACATAGGCTGCTGACTTTTTGCCACTTTTGAGCGCAAACTCGCCAAACTTTACGATATTTTCTTCTAACATACCCCTTGCTAGAGGTTCAAGCTGTGGTGTTAATTCGCTCATTTAATGTGCCTCCAAAATCTCTGCCACTAATCTTTTCGAAATCATTTGCCAGTATAACCATGTCATCGCCACCTTTAGTCCCTTCCCAGTCAATGTCAGCGGCAAGTGCCTGATAGTTAGGTGGGCGGAAATCTGACATTCTTTTATATTCTTCGTTACTCATACTGAAATCCAGAGATGATAGGTTTTCATCTATATGTGACTTGCTACTGGACATTATCATTGGGCTATAACCGAGACTACAGATCCAATTAAGTATTATTTGTCCTTGGGTTTTTTCATACTTACTTGCTAATTCTTCGAGTAAAGGCCAATTTTGTTTAAAGGTGCGGCCTTGCCTTAATGGTCGCCAAATAATATTCTTAACTCCTAGCATGTCGCAAGTGTCAAATACTTTTTTGTCTTGTGCTGCTCTAATTTCAAAACTAAGATGGCCTTCGTGTGCGAAAAAAGCATCACCAAAATACCCTTTGTACATGTTAATCCAAGTTGGGCTTGCATTAGACAAGCTTACATAACGAGTTCTGCCTTCACTTAGCATTTTTTCCAGCAAGGCAAAAACCTTTTTTTTGCCAAAATGGATAATTAAGTCTTGTGTAACAAGCGTGGAGTCAGCGTAATCAGTTTCCATAACGTCATAAAAATCTCTAATATCTTGCTTTAAGACTGTCATGTTAGTAAGATCACGTGGGTAAAGTGAATCAGTTATAAAAACATCCTCTCTAGGGACTCCGCTTTTATCTAATGCTTGCTTGAACAGCTTTAGTGCCTGACCATGACCATAACCCAAAGATATTTCTGTAAAATTTATGTCTTTATTAAGGGTATAAATAAGGGCATTAATATATAAGCTATCATCTTTCTTATTAGTCAACTGCATATCCCTGTGACCAAGGCCACCTATTCCGTAGCTACCGATGCCAATTTGCGAAAGATTTTTACCAGATTTAGTCTTCATATCTAACATTTTAACAAATTCACCTTTTAGTGTTGGTTGTATTTAAATATACTCTGCAATTTGCGTTTGCAAATGTAATAGATGTAAAAAGACTTCTTTTTCAGAGGTAAAAATGCACGCAACATTGGCGATATTAACTGTGGCTTGTGACAAAAATGGCGCACCAGGCGCTTTATCGGTTGCTACTTGCATTTTCATGATAATCTCCCGTTTCTGCGTAAAAATGCCGTATCGATAACTATAACAAAAAGAGACGTTACTTGCCGTAACGTCCCTTTTGGGTTCTCCGTGGTGCGAGTTACCCCGCATATTTAGAACTAATTACTATGGAGTTATTGTTAGAATAGCTAGAGAAATTGAGGTTACCAAGGATTATATACCGCTTCAGCCATTATTATATACAAAATCGGCAACTCGCTCAGGATGATAGCGAGATTGGTAATCTAAATCGTTTTTGGCCCACAGCTCCCAGTGCTGCTCGTTTTCATTGCCCTTATCTCTTGCCTGACCACGTTGTTTAGATACCTCGATAGGTGCATCAACCCATATCTTATAGTCAAAGTATTTAGAAATGTCTGGATGCAATGTAGATATGCCTTCGACTACTAAATAGCTCACATTAGGCACAGCTACTGGCTCGCTTAAACTGTTGCTTTGCCAGATAAGTTTTTGATACCTCACAGGATTACCAGACTTAGCTGGCATTAATACTTGTTGTTCTAGCCTTCTTCTGTCAAATGAACCTTTATCCCATGATGGCTCAGTGATTTTTTCTTTGACAATAAAATCGTCCATAGCTATTACATAGCAATCACCCAAAGCATCACTAAGTTTTTTAGCAAGCGTTGTTTTGCCTGAACCACCAAAGCCATCTAAAGCTATAATAACTGGCTTTTGTTTCAAGCAACTAGACTTAATATTCTCTACCATTTCATTTATTAACATTATGTATTCCTAGAGTAGACAGGACAGCTTCTACTGTCTCTTCAACACTATGTTCTGTAGTATCAAGAGTAATGAAGTCTTTATAAAACTTATCATTCGAAAAGTGTTTATGATGCTTGGTCACCGTTTCTTCGCCCATTTGTATGTCAGCCACCCTACCAGAATCACGTAGTTTTACCTTATCTACATCTGGCAAAAGCAATATTTTACAATAAATATCTATGTGCTTTTCGATAGCATGCCAGGCGGGTTCATTAATGTAGCCGTTGATAACGACATCATAATTATGGTCAAGAAAATTGCGAGCGAGAAGACCGATACTGTCGCCGACTAAATCCCATTCACTAAAACCCCAGCCTTCTGGGTCTTCTGGACTTGTTTCATTAACGTAAAAACCACTAACAACCATGTGCTTGATATGGTCTGCATCTATGTTGACACAGCTCGGTAGACTTTTGGCAACTTTCTCACCAACCGTACTTTTGCCAGCTCCAGTCGGGCCAGTTATAGCTAGAACAAAATGATTCATTTACTAAATATAACAAAAAAGGACGCTACTTGCCGTAACGTCCCGTTTGGGTTCTTCGTGGTGCGAGTGAAGAGACTCTAACTCTCGACCTCTTCCTTGGCAAGGAAGCGCTCTAAACAACTGAGCTACACTCGCATAAACACTTGAAGATTTTAACAAAGAATTGTTGTTCCTTGCAAAGTCTTTTTGGTGGCGCCTCCCAGACTCGAACTGGGGACACAAGGCTCTTCAGGCCTCTGCTCTACCAACTGAGCTAAAGCGCCAAACATTGGTATTAAACTGGTGGAGCATATCGGATTTGAACCGATGACCTCCTCGATGCCATCGAGGCGCGCTAGCCAACTGCGCCAATGCCCCTTGAAAACCCTGCTGGACAATATAATAGCAGAGTTTGGGGTATTTTCTTAATGTTTTAGATGTTTTTATTTCGTGCGCGCCCACCCTATTAAGAGAAGACGTATTGTTAGTTTTTTATCTGATATTTTTGTTTTTTGCTAACGCCGCCTTCTCTTTTAGGCGCACGATATGTATTAACCATAACCACTTAAGCGTTTTATGTCAATAGCTGAATCATGTCGGCTTCGGTTAATTGTTTGGTACCAAGCTTACTTGCTTTAGCTAATTTGCTGGCGCCGACATTCTTGCCAACGACTAAATAATCGGTGTCTTTGCCGACTGAGCTTTGGAAAGTTCCGCCCAGCTCCCGGATTTTTTCAGCAGCTTCATCCCTGCTCATTGTTTCCAAGGTACCGGTAACTACAAAGTTTAGACCGGCTAGCTTTCCGCCTGTATGCCGTACTACCTCTGGTCTAACTCCCTGCTCTTCAAACTTTCTCAGTAGTTTCTGATTATTTTCTTCACTGAACCATTCAACGACAGATTCGGCAACAACTTCTCCGACTCCTTCTACGGCAGATAATTCGTCAATTGTGGCCACAGCAAGTCCATCTAAGTTTTTGAACTTATTTGCCAGATCAATTGCGGTTTGGACACCAATATGCCTAATTCCAAGCGCGTAAATAAAACGGCTGAGCTTTGGTTGCTTCTTTTCTTGAATTGCCTTTACTAATTTATTCGCAGATATTTCAGCAAAGCGGTCAAGTTTTAATAAATCTTCGGATTTTAAGCAGTATAGATCAGCTGGATCTTTGATCAGTTTCGCGTCTAAAAGAGCGATTACATTCTTTTCACCTAGACCTTCTATATCTAGTCCTTCCTTAGAAGCATAATGTTCGATTCGCTTCCAGGAACGTGAGGGACAGTTGTTGTTTGGGCAACGCCAGACAGCATCGGCCGCCTTAAACTTAATCAGTTTAGTATTACACTCAGGGCAATTCTTAGGCATAACGAAGGGCTGTTCCGTGCCGTCCCGTAGCTTAACTAGCGGCTCAACGACCTCAGGGATTATATCTCCTGCTTTATGGACAATAACAGTATCGTTGACCCTTATATCCTTGCGGTGCACTTCACTTTCGTTATGAAGGGTGGCCATTTGGACGGTACTTCCGGCAATAACAACCGGCTCAAGCATAGCCACAGGAGTGGCGGCCCCGGTTCGCCCGATGGATACGAAGATGTCCTTAACCTTAGTGGTCGCTTGTTCAGCAGCGTATTTGTACGCAATCGCGCCTCTAGGTGCTTTGCCAACAACGCCAAGTCTTGCATACTGCTGGCGGTCATTAACTTTTATTACCAGGCCATCCGTATTAAATGGCAATGTTTGCCTCTTGGTTTCCCATTCCGAAGCAAAGTCCATAATTTGTTTTAGATTACTGAATATTTGCGCGTCAACGTTAACTAAAAAGCCGAGTTCATGCAGGGCCTTATAAGCGTAGTCATTATATGGCACCTCTTGTGCATCATCCCTTATTAAATCGTAGGCCCTAAAGTGAAGAGGTCGGTCGCTTACTAGCTTAGGGTCCAGTTGGCGGATAGTGCCGGCGGCTGTATTTCTGGGATTTGCAAATAATGGCTTTCCCTGTTTGCGTCGTTCGTCATTTAGTTCTTCGAAGTCTTGCTTATACATTACAATTTCGCCGCGGACTTCAGTCCGACCGCTCAAGAACTGCTCATAACCTTTAGCAACTCTAATGGATAAGGGTACTGATTCTATGGTCCGCACATTGGTAGTTACGTCCTCGCCGACTAAACCGTCACCACGGGTGACAGCAGTCGTATATTTGCCGTCATTATATATAACGGCACAGGCCAGACCGTCCATCTTTATATCAGCGAAATACTTAAACTCGACTTCGGGTAATAACTTGGTAATACGGTTTTGCCAGGACTTAACTTCTTCTTCATTAAATACATCGTTTAAGCTCAGCATTCGGCTACTGTGTTCAACCTGAGTAAACCCAGGGCTTATGGCAGTAGCAACCCGCTGAGTCGGTGAGTCTGGGGTAATAAGCTCAGGATACTCAGTTTCTAGCTTGCTTAACTCATGCTTAAGACTATCGGCGGCCTCCTCACTCATAATAGACTCGTTAAGCACATGGTAATGGTAACGATAGTCGTCAATTAGGTCTTTAAGTTTGCTTATCCTAGTTTCGGCATCAGCTCTATTCATTCAACATCTCCCTATAAATAGTATAGAGGTAGGTGTGGGCGAAGAGTAGCATGAGCATGGTTAGAACAAAGAAGAACCATTGGGAAATATTTGTTAACAGTAAAATAATGGGTAGCAGAACTACTCCGGAGACTATCAGAAGTAGAATAGGCAAGAATATCATTTTCCTAAAAATACTCAGCCGATGAAAACGGACCAATTGCTTGGCAGATCTAAGCGCTTTGAGTGGTGTCATGTCAGGCAGAGTGACAATATAGAGTGCAAAGATCGATGCACTTAAAAGTCTTATCGACCAAGTGGCGAGCAGTAAAAACAAGAAAAGAAAAGCAATGTTTTCGACTGCACCGATTACTATGCCGTTAGTAACGAGAGAGGCATACAAGGCGGCACCGATAACCATTGGCAGGCTCTGAACAGCCACCACCAGAACTACTAAAGTAAATGGGATAAGTGGATACATGCCCTTGTAATAGGCATCTTTGACGGACACCTTATGATCACTCTTTACCTGTCTGAGCGCCCAAATGATTGCCAGCGATGCAATAACGACTAATGGCATTTGGTAAGCACCAGCAGTTGTTGAGGAGCCGTTACCGGATGAGCCAATCAGTACTCCGAAAATACTCACGCTGGTTGTCAAAGCCCCTAAGGTTCCCTTATTTAGTTGGTTTTTGAGATTACTGATTTCCGTACTGCTGGCCAGGCCTTGGACGAGAATCAAGTTAAGTAGCCCAAAAATAAGCGCTATACCTATGAACAACTTGCGGTTCTGCCAGATTAAGACGCTGGCGGTTTTAGTAATCTTGAAGGCGTCCGGTAGTCGTTTAAAATTTTTAGGGGGCTTCTGTAAGCTAAATCGCTTTTGCTTCTTAGGTAAGTGCCTGTAGCCAATTGTTCCGCTGTCAGCTTCTTTGATCTTCTTTTTAGAACGGTTCCTTTTGGTTGTTTTTGTAGACCTGGAAACCGATTTCGCTTGCTTAGGCATGACCTTCCATATCGCGCAGTCGTTTAATCCGGTCATCGATTGGTGGGTGGGTACTGAAGAGGCTGGCTAGACTGTGTCCTTTTAATGGATTTACGAAGAATAAGTGAGCGGTTGCCGTACTTTGAATTTTGGCGACGCTACCGCTTTGCTTAATCTTTTCAAGAGCACTAGCCAGTCCCTCTGGATAACGGGTAGTTAAGGCACCGGTGGCATCGGCTAGGTACTCACGCTGGCGGGAAACGGCTAGCTGAATCATAGTTGCTATGATCGGTGCAAGAATAGCCGCAACTATACCGAGGATGAAAAATAACTGATTATTTTCGTCGTCGTCTCCACCTCCAAACCAAGTTAGCTGAAGAATTATATCGGCTATTAGCGAAATGATGGCAGTTAGGGCAAAGGCTACCATAGACACCCGAATGTCGTAATTCTTAACGTGACCGAGTTCATGAGCAAGCACACCCTGAAGTTCCTGGTCATCCATCATTGCCAGTAGGCCGGTAGTTGCACAGACGCTAGCATGCTTGGGGTCCCTTCCGGTAGCGAACGCATTAGGAGCCGGATCGTTCATAATGTAGACTTTTGGCATTGGTAGTCCGTCAGTAATGGCAAGGTTTTCCACCGTACGCCATAGCCTGGGGTTATCGTCCTTTTGAATTTGCTGGGCACTATTGACTGCCAGAGCCATCTTTTCACCGGCGTAGTAGGTAAAGATAATGTAGATGAGCGAACCGATCAGTCCGCCGTAGAAGACTCCAGTCCCCCCGCCTAGATATTTTGCAAAGACAAAGACAATCGCCGACAAGAAGACAAAGAAAACCAGCATTATTATAACTGTCTTACGCTTATTGGCGGCTATATCTGAATACATCGCTTATTGAGACCTTTATGGACTTAGAATTTTACGGCAACCGGTTCCTGGATTACCGCATTTTGTGACTCGTCAACTTCAAAGTATTCTTTGTCCTGGTTAAAGCCCAGTCTTTTGGCAAAGATATTGGTTGGGAAGGTCTTTCGCTTGGTGTTAAAGTCTCTGACTACGCCGTTATAAAAGCGACGGGAAGCTTGAATTTTATCTTCGGTATCGGTTAATTCTGCCTGTAACTCTTGAAAGTTCTGTGAAGCCTTCAGGTCGGGGTAATTTTCAGCAACGGCAAACAAACTTTTCATTGTTTGCTGAAACTGATTTTCAGCCTTAGCGGTATCGGCAACTGAAGTGGCAGATAGGGCCGCGCTCCTGGCCTTAGCGACGTCTTCAAAGATTGACTTTTCATGAGTCGCATAGCCTTGGACGGTATTAACAAGATTAGGTATTAAATCATAACGACGCTTCAGCTGAACAGTAATATCGCTCCAGGCTTCACTGGCTTGCTGGTTGAGCCGAACCAGGCCGTTATAGCTGGCTACTACATAGATGATAATAAGGACTACTACAACGATAACTATAATGGCAAAGATCATTTCGATTGGTGCTCCGTAGGTAATTGTTAAATGTAAGCTTAATTATACACACATTAAGCGTATCCTGTATCATAGTCTTATATCCTGTTATGAAGAAACTGAAGTTTATAAGTCTTCCCTTATTGGCCCTTATATTGGCTTACGTAGTATTCGCCGTCTTCATACATAAACCCGTAATCAAACCGGCCTATAAAAGTTTAAGTTTCTCTACCAGTCCTAATCTAGCATGGCCACCAGGCAGCGAGGCGGCGGTTGGCATTGTCGGCACGAACATCCTGAATGTCAACGGTGTTCAAACCCCAAAGCCTACGGCCTCAACAGCTAAGCTTATAACGGCTCTAATGGTATTGAAGGCTAAGCCTCTTTCCTTAAATGAGCAGGGGCCGACGCTAACCATGACCCAATCTGATGTCGATATCTATAATAAATATGTGGCTGAAAATGGTTCGGTTGCTCAAGTGGCGGCTAACGAGCAAATCAGTGAATACCAGATGTTACAAGGTATGTTATTACCATCAGCCAATAACATGGCGGACAGTTTGGCGATATGGGCTTACGGGTCCCTGCCGGCTTACTCAAGTGCCGCTAACTCATTCCTTGCAGGTCTTGGCCTTAAAGACACTCATGTTGGCACTGATGCCAGCGGATTTGATCCTAGTACGGTTAGCACCGCAGCCGATTTAGTCAAAATTGGCGAACTGGTAATGCAAGATCCGGTGTTATCTTCGATCGTTAATCAGCCGACTGCTAATATACCAGTTGCCGGCGTCATCAGAAATGTTAATAACTTACTTGGCCAAGATAATATAGTTGGCGTTAAAACTGGAAATACCGATCAAGCCGGCGGTGTTTTTGTCGGTGCCGCCAAATTAGACATCAATAATACCCCTACCACAGTTGTAACAGCCAACGTCGGCACTAAAACTCTTGGTTTAGCGCTCACTACCAGCCTGCCCTTGCTCCGCTCAGCCCAAGCTAATTTTCATAATACTATTCTTGCTAATCAGGGAACCGTAGTGGCAACTTACACCACTCCGTGGAATAAGCAATCGGTTTCGGCTATCACCAGTCAACCGATAACCGCTACTGTTTGGGGCGGGACAGTTATTAATCTGCCAGAGCCAAGACTAGCATCTATTAAATCTAATGCCCGGGTAAACGAAATAGTTGGCAAGCTCTCCGATAGCTCTATTGGTTCCACTGTTGCAAACGTGTCATTAGCTAAAGACTTAAGCAAACCATCAATCTGGTGGCTACTTACTCATCCTTAATCTTTTAATTAACTTGCCAGTGCCAACTGTTTAGTACTTGATCGAAAGTTTTTTGCAGATTGGTTTCAACCCCGAAGTCATCACCGGTTAGGGCAACCGATGCCTGCAATTGACCATTTACTAAGAATGCAACTTTAGAAAAGCCAGGCGCCGTAGTATCGGTAAATATATACACTGGCTGGTTATTGATGGTTTTAGTTACTTCGGCATAAGTACTCGGATCATTTATCCTCAACCGGTAACCACTATTACTGCTAATCGGATAGTTGACTAAGACGGTAGATATGGACAGATCCCAGGTCTGACTGTCTCTATAGGCGTAATTAAACTCATCAACTTGCGGCGGATACTGGGGATTATTCGCAACTTTGTATAAACTTTTGGGGTAAGTGAATGAAATAAATTTATCCGCTACCTTAACAGGAGTAAAATCGAACAGGTTTTTAGCTCTTGCGCCATAACCATTGCTAGTAACCCGGCCAATCGATGGCTGACTGACATATCCATAAGTTAACAAGAACAAAACAACCAGGCTCAAAATGACTCCGATGCTTAGCCTTGCTCTTTTGCTTTTAAGCATCTTTTTAATATAGCTAAAGCGATCAGCATCAGCAAACACGGATGAGGTTGTGGATAACCTTGAGCAGATTATTGTTGACCAACCGTCGGTATTCTTTTAATATTAAGTTTAAGATACCAATAGAAATAAAGTTAAAAAAATACAGGACAATCAATAATGAAGTATATATCCCGACTAAAAAACTTAAAGTTTGTCGCCTACACATTAGCTTTTCTTTCCGCTAGTTTAATTTATTTAGTGCCTGTAGCTTCGGCCGCATATCTGACTAACACGTCAATTGTGCTTACTAATATGAACGCTGGTGGTGCCTCAAGCGTCGTTATTCAGTTTACAACTCCATCTTCCAGTGCTGGTACTGGCGCTGGTTCGTTAGTGTTTAGTGGGTGGACAGGATCAGGCGGAACAGGAACTGTCGCAGCCAGCCCGACTGTGGGTACCTGTACTAGTGGTATTTACTCATCAGATACGGCAATGCCAGGAACGGTTACGCCGACAGGCACAGCAGCAACCGGTACAATTAGCTGGACTGACACAACTTCTTTAGTTAGCAGCACAACATATTGTTTCACATTAGTTGGCGCTATATCTGCAAACCCAACAACTCCAGGTGAGACCACAACAACCCTTACAGAAGGAACAGCAACAGCCACAAGTCAATCTATAGATATAATTTCAAACGATCAAGTCACAGTTAGCGCCAGTGTGCCAACCGCATTTACAATGGCCTTTGGAAACTCTGATTCTCTTGGAACGCTATCAAGTGGTACGGTATCTGGCTCTACCGGCATTACCGTCACCGTTAACACTAATGCCAAGACCGGTTGGTCACTTTGGGGAAGCGATGCTAACGGCGGACTAAAATCCACTACCCAAAGCTATACAATCCCTTCTAAGACGCCTGGTACAAATGGCACTTTGACAGCAGGCACTGAAGGGTATTTAAGTGCAATAGCTGGAATTACACAAGGAACTGGTGCGGGAACTACTAGTGCCACGTCTGCGTTCGCTTCTTCAGGTGTTGGAAACGGTAGTGGCCTAAATACAACCAACAACTTAATGGCCAGCTCTACTGGAACAGCTAATAACGCTCAAGTACCGATTAAAGAGTACGCTGCCATTAGCAGCACAACGCCCGCCGCTAATGATTACTCAGATACCATCACCCTAGTTGGTGCTGGAAGCTTCTAATCTACTGAAGCTACCTATATTTATTGTAGCCATACAAAGAATATTTATATACAATGGTTTTTGATTTCAGAAAGAGGCCGTATTAGTGTGAGTTTAGTAAAATGGCATAGCCGATCAGTTCTGTTCCCGCTCAGTGTTGCTGCGTTTTTCATATGGCTATTTCCGGCTTTTGTAGATGCCGCCAGCATCAGCGGCAAAGGTATAACTACATCACCAATATCCGTTAACATTACATGCCTGCCAGGCCGCAGTGTAACTACACCACTGATGGTCCAAAATAATAACTCTTACCCTGAGGTGATAAACCTAAAAATCGATAAGTTTTTAGCGGGGGACAATAACGGTCACCCTAATATATATTCCCCGGCCGCTGGTGACCCTTCGGTTTCCTGGGTTTCATTTAATAAAAACAACTTCATTGCTCAGCCACATACCTGGACAACTGTAACAATGACAATTTCACTGCCACCTAGCGCAACTTTGGGCTATTATTATGCCGTTCTATTTACACCTAAAACATCTGTCAAAACAACTAGCGGTAGCGCCAGCACCACCTTTAAGGGCGCTAACGCAATTTTGATTTTGGTTGATACGAAATCTTCTAATGAAGTAAAGAGTCTGCAAATAGAAAAATTCACCAGTGTTAGGTCGGTTTACCAGTATTTACCAGCTACATTTAATATCGATATTAGAAATTCCGGTAATATACACTTGGTTCCGCGAGGTGATATCTACATAAGTCGCTCACCGTCGAATACCAAATCTATCGCTACACTCGATATCAACCCAAACATGGGTAACGTATTGCCTAAATCCGATCGGATTTTCCAGGCTACCTGGAATGATGGTTTCCCGCTCTATAAGGAAAAGAAGAAGAATGGCCAAGCGGTTGTCGACAAAAATGGCCAGCCCGAATATTCATTAAGCCTCAATCTCAATAACGGCCACTTCCGATTCGGCAAATACTATGCTCATTTAGTTATGGTCTACAGTAACGGCAACCAGGATATACCGATCCAAGCAGAGGTTTCATTTTGGGTTATTCCGTGGACACTTATAATTATTGCATTAGTAATCTTGATGATACTCATGTTCGGAGTATGGGCACTAGTAAAAACCGCACTTGGCTCATTTAAAAATCCACCTAATGATAAAGGAGTAGTACCAAAAGCCAGTACCCCAAACAGAAATATTAACCATTAGTGCCGGGCTATGATTTCTGGGTGCCGTGTTTATGCATACTGCTATAATTGATAACTAATGAGGGGCATTTTATTCAACGGCTTAACAAGCATGATATTGAGCGGATTTTCAATTTTTGCCGCCCTCCCTTCTACCCCTAATTACACTCTCCAAAGCTTTGGATTCGGTAGCGGCGGTGGGTCTACTTCTACCGGTAATTATTCGTTGGAAGGCATTACCGGTGAATTAAGTGGTCAATCGGCCTCAACCACTAACTATGGTAGTTTACCCGGATATATTGAGACACAGCAAGCAAACGTGCCCATCATTACTATATCTAACCCTGGCAATAACTATGACAAGTTAAAGTTTGTCCTAGATGCCCAAAGTAACCCGAGTGACGCTCTGTTTGCCATTCAAGTGAGTACGTCAAGTAACTTCTCATCAAACGTTACGTACGTTACGCCTAGCGATACACTGACTGCAAATCTAACAACGATAGATTACCAAACCTATGCATCTTGGGGTGGCTCAACGGGTCAAAACATAATCGGCCTATCTCCCAATACCACTTATTACGTACATGCTAGAGCAACCCAAGGTCAGTTCAGTGAGAGTGCATGGGGACCAGTCAGCAATGCGAGTACTGTTGGCCAACAATTAAGCTATTGCGTTTATACTAACGCTAATTGCGCCGCGGCCGGCAGTGCTGTGGCCTTTGGCGGCTTAACTGCCGGTGCGATCTCGGCCAGCCCTACTAATATAGGGGTTGATTTTGCGACAAATGCCGACCTAGGCGGTAACGTCTACATTTATTCACAAAATGGTGGGCTCACCAGTGTATCTAACGCTTACACAATTGCATCTGCGACTGCCGACTTAAGTACCGCCAGTTCCGGTTACGGCGCTCAAGTTGCGAGCGTCTCACAAACTAGTGGCGGGCCCCTGGCGGGCGTCTCACCATATAATGGAACCGGTAATAACGTCGGTGCTCTATCGACAAGTATCCAGTCTATCCTGACTTCTGCTAACCCTATAAATGGCGGTAGCGCAGCGGTAAAATTACTAGTCTTACCCTCAAGCACGGCACCTGACGCAAATGATTACTCTGATACTTTGACACTTATTGCCGCCGCTAGCTTTTAGGCTTAAGCCCTATGGCATTATGTTGACAATTCATATTGCTAAAGATTAAACTTCTAGAAAAGACAAAAACTCTGAGAAAAAGTCGAGAGACAAAACTACCAATAATACCGAATTCTCTGGAGGGAAGCACTAAGTGATACTTAGTCAGTCTATTAATCGCAAATGCCGTTTTAGCCTCTTACTTTTTGCATTCTTATTAATGTTTCAATTAATGCCGGCATTGGTTCCACAAGCCTCGGCAGGCACGCTATCTAGTACATTCGTTCTTTTTAACAGTATGCAAACCAGTAGCTTAACCGGTGGTACGGTTTGTGCAAAACCAGCTAGCTCAGGCACTATTGCCAATGTTGCAGTTACTTTTCCTACCGGTTATGTATTGCAGAGTTATACCAGTTGGACAACCACCACAACCCCTACTAGTGCTTGGCCTAGTGGCGCAACTGCTTGGCTGGGAATTGGTAACGCC
>DASSZG010000060.1:0-5455 GCA_035702905.1 Saccharimonadales bacterium (SeqCode) | reverse complement strand
AAAGTTGAGTGTAGCTTTGACTATCTGAAAGAACACCTATTCTTAGTTAGCTCTTTTCCAAGGTCAGTTAAAGGATACTTTGTTCATTACATTAGGGTACTGCTCAGTTACCAGCTGATGTGGGGGTTTTGAGAGTCAGGTTTTAGTCTTTGGCGCACTGCAAAACCAGGGCTGACAGCAGAAAGATATCGTCACCCATTGCATGTTTACCACCTTCTATAACTAGTGTACGGACTCTTTGCAGATGGTCATAGAATTTATTAGGTTGTCTAAGCTGATGCCTCATTGATTTATCTGGAGATATTGTACTTTTTGTCCCCCAAACTAAATCCGCCTTCATGTTTTCGTTTTGATCTAAGGCGCCAGATACATGTGGCCAGAAGCTTGGATAGCAAAGTGACTTTGCAATAGCAATATTACTTAGTCTCATAAGACCCCCGGCGTAGCCGGCAAAGCCATGGCCCGACTTTTCAGCTAACTTCCTAGCTTCTAAGTAGGCAGGACTAGCAGTCGCTTCAATATACTCATCAAGTCCATCGGCGCTGGCCTTAAAGGCAAGGCCTAAGTCAACAATGCTCCTAGGTACGACTGAGGCCGGTTCCATAAATATAGCTTTAGGTACAACCTGATCATAATTGGCCGCATAAAAGGCGGCAGCGGCCGCTTTATCGGCACCATAGGAATAGCCTACCTGCACAGCTTCGCTCAGTTTTTGGCTGTTCAAGTACTGAAACATCGGTTCAATAACCGGACGCATATTACCCTTACTTAAAGCTTGTCGATCTTCTCTGCTTAAGCTACCGTAATTTGCTCCAGGGCCACCGGGATTGCCAATAGCAATGACACGTTTAGTCGGCTGGGTGCTAGCTAGCGTGGCGACACGCATAGTCATGCTGGCATCTAAACCACAACCCATAGGCAAGTTGTAAACCTGGGTTGTTTCATAATCCTTAGGACTTATATCTAGAACCTGTATGGGGTTGCCGTTTTCAGGTATAAAAATTTGGGGCTCCGGCAATTTTCCAGCAATAGTTTGCCAGTCGCTGTTTCTTTGAGCTTCAGCGACGTCACTAACAATATGAAGTACATCTTCATCAAATGGGTAATAGGAATTTAGTCTCTCAATTTCTGACATCGACTTACGATATAACGTTCAGCCTATTTATGCAAGCTTTTTCTTCTCTGGAAATACCCAGTATTTATACCAGAACCAGCTCCAGACTGTGAAAAAGGCAGACGATATAAAGAAGCCTATGTAGGGAGTTATGCCGATCGACTTCAGTCCCCAGATCATTAGGTAGTCCATGATAAAGCCAATCGATTCAATAAAGACATACCTGCCGGCATGCTGCATCTCACTTAAACTAATACGGTCGGCAAACGCCCAGAACCGCTGGATTACATAATTACTGGTCCAGCCAATGGCATCAGCTAATAGCTTTGATGGTAACCATGTCCAGTGAAGACCGCTGTAGCAAATTGCAAAAACGGCGTAGCCCAGCCAAAAATAGACCCCACCGCCCAGCCAGTATTTTAAAAAGCGGTTAACTTCCTTTTTGTTAGTTTTAGGCATGTTTCTTAGCCTTTTTGTCCGGCGTCATAGCAATACCAGCGAGCCCCCACCAAATATATGCCAAAGTATCATCCGACCAAGCGTACAACAATAGATTAGTTACACTAATACCGATTAGGCTGGCGAGCAGAAAGACGCTTAGCGGGTCGTCATGTCTGAGCCATAGTATGTAGCCGACACCGACAATTATTAAGATGAATAGAACGATACCTAACCAGCCGTCTTCCTCGGCTATTTGCAAGTAATAGTCCTCCGGATTGCGATCGTGGTGGTTATACAGGCTTGCCGGGCCTGACGTGCCTGGACCGCGGCCCAAGGGTTGGTTTAAAACGTCTTTAAGCCCTGAGCTAAGGGCTATCGAATGCTGCTGATCAGAAGTCGTCTTAACCGCCGAATTACTCTGGGTATGATAAACATAGTTTTGAAAGGTCGGATTATTACGTAGTCCTATAAACAGCCCTAGTAGAATGACGATTAAAACCCCAAGCGAACCTAATAACTGCTTCTTATAACGCCGCGCTAACTCTGAAGTGATTAATATGTAAGCGAGACTTAAGAACACTCCAAGCCATGCACTACGGGAGAAAGAAAATAACAACACTACCAAGCCACAGACGAAAAATAGGACTTGTTTGGGTTCTACTTTTTTAGATCTTAATAAGTACATAAAGAGGAGACTCAGCGGTAGTATCATGTAGGCACCAAGAGGGTTAGCGCCTCTTAGTGTTGATTCAATCCGTATAAATTTAGAATTACTATTAATGGTCTCGAATGGTGGAATTGTGGCATTGGAATAGCCGAAGTGAGATAGAAAATTGTGAGGCAGGATCAGTATCTCTAGTAGACCAAATAGTATGACAATACCGGCTGGCCAGAGAACCATTTTTTGCCAGCTATTTCGAAGCTTACTCAGTCTAAGCGATAAAGACCAGGTGACTAAAAAGAAAATAAGGTAACGAAGATTAACAATCAGGCCGTAACCAAGGGCTTTTAGCGTTACATTATGATCAGAGTAGGCAACCAACCCTAAAATTATATTCAAGCTAATATAGCCGAGGATTAGCCAGACTAAACGACGATAAAGGGTATTAAAGCGGATTTTACGGTCAGTCAGAATTAAGTAAATGCTACCGACCGTGCACAGCAGTAAAATTACCTCATCCCAGAGGCGAAACGCGGTATAGTGGCCAAACAAATGGGCGGCAAATACGGTTAAGAAACCTTGAAAACTAACCCCAATAACTAGCACCATCGCCAGGATGCTTGACCATTTCAGAACCGGGAACTTCAGTACTGACAACTTCATAGATTGCTACAAGTGTTACAATAATTGTAGTTTGAACGCAAAATTTGATATGAAAAACAGTTCTTCACTGACATATAACGTCTCTCTCGTAGTTGGTGACGCGGTTGCTGTAATCGCCGCCTTCACCTTAGCCTACATACTTAGAGTTTCTATCAACCACCGTGTCTTAAGCGCACATGTTCACGCTATTACATATATTACAATACTTGCGTCACTTCTTCCCTTTTGGCTAATAATTTTCTCTTTGCTCGGGCTTTACACCAGCCGCGTCTACGAACGGAGGTTTAACGAGCTGGGTAGGCTAATAATCGGCTCTCTTATCGGCATCCTTTTCATTATTAGTTACAGCTACATGTTTAATGTAGGGATTTTCCCTGCCCGTTTAGTTACCATCTACGCTTTCATTTTCGCAGTTGTCTTCATCGTACTATTTAGAACAGCTATCAGAGAGGTGAGGCGAGAACTTTTCCGTTATGGCTACGGGGTTAACAATGTCCTTCTGGTAGGCGACACTAAGGCTACGATGAGACTTATTGAAGCTATGCGTAACATTGACGTAACCGGACAAAGAGTAGTGGGAGTTGTCGGTGGCAGTAAACACTCAGGTAAAGCCGATAATTTCTGTAAAACATACGCAAGCTTTGATTCAGCAGTTAGTAATTTAAAAGGCAAGATCCACAGCATTATTCAGACCGAGCTTTATAGCGACACCAACAAGAATGATGAAGTGCTTAATTATGCCCAGCAACATCATATAGCTTACGGCTTTGTGCCGGGTAACAGCGAGCTATTCTTTGGCAACATCGAGGTAGATCTACTTCACTCCATTCCAATCATAGCCGTCCACCAAACCGCTTTAATTGGCTGGGGTAGAGTTGTAAAGCGGTTAAGCGATCTCTTCTTTGGAACTATCTTCCTTATAATCTCTTTGCCTTTTATGATCGTTATAGCCTTAGCTGTTAAGCTAACCGACGGTGGCCCGATATTCTACCGCCAAGAACGGCTTACCCGGTATAACAATAAGTTTGTAGTCTTTAAGTTTAGATCACATAAAGCCGAACTAAGTCAGTATGGACTGACTACCGAGGAAGCTTTCAAGATGCTTGGTAAAGAGGATTTAATAAAAGAATACCGGCGCCTTGGTGACCGCTTACCTAATGATCCGAGAGTAACCAAAGTCGGCAGATTTATACGTAAATATAGCCTCGATGAACTGCCGCAATTATTTAACGTGCTACGAGGCGACATAAGTTTAGTTGGGCCTCGGTCTCTAGTTCCAAATGAACTAGCTATGTCACCGCAAAAGAATCTTATTCTAAGTGTTAAGTCGGGTCTAACTGGACTAGCACAGATATCCGGAGTTAGCGATCTAAGCTTTGAAGAAAGACGAAAACTTGATCTTTATTACGTGGAGAACTGGAGTTTTAGAGGCGATCTTGTCATCATGATAAAAACATTCTGGGTGGTACTGTGGCATAAAGGCACCCGGGCATGAAAGTTGCAATAGTTTGTGATTGGCTAACTGGCATTGGTGGCGCTGAACGAGTAGTTTATGAGCTACATAAAATCTATCCGGAGGCTCCTATATATACTTCGCAGTATGATCCAGGCTCAATCGATTGGTTTGAAGGTGCCGATATCCGAACAACCTGGCTACAAACCCTGCCTAAGGGCCTTAAGAAATTTCTGCCTACGCTTCGAGCTTATACTTTCAGCCGCCTAGACCTAAGTGAATACGATCTAGTTATCTCATCAAGCGGAGCTGAAGCAAAAGGCATTAAGACTGGGCCGAATACAGTCCATATCTGCTATATGCACTCGCCTACTCATTATTACTGGATCAGGACAAAAGAATATATGGAAAATCCTGGCTTCCCGAGAGGCTTCAATTGGATTGCCCGACTTGGACTAAAAATGCTAATTGGCCCAATGAAGTCATGGGATAAACAAGCTGCAAAACGGCCTGACTTTATTGTGACAAACTCTAATTACAGCAAAGAAAATATAAAGAAGATTTATAAACGTGATGCCACTGTAATATTTCCACCTGTAGATACGGAGAGATTTAAAATTAAAGGCACTCCGCCACTCAGACACGGCTTTGTAGTGGCTGGGCGACAAACACCTTATAAGCGCTTTGACCTAGCTATAGAGGCCTGCAAAGAGCTTAAAGTACCTTTAGTTGTTATTGGAGATGGACCTGACCATAAAAGGTTAGAAAAACTAGGTGGCAGGAGTACCACTTATCTAACAAACGTTAACGACCACGATATGGCCCTTCACTTCCAGTCCTCTGTCGGATTTATTATGCCAAATGCCGATGACTTCGGAATCGTTGCTGTAGAAGCCATGTCAGCCGGAACACCGGTAATTGCATATAACGGAGGCGGTGCTCAGGACTACATGCTACCAAACAAGACAGGTATTTTATTTAACAAGCAAAACATTAAATCTCTAACAAGCGCTATAGAATCAGCAAGCAGTAAAAACTTTAATCATGACCTAATCGCAGAACATGCGGCGCAATTTTCGGCCTCATCTTTTAGAAAAAATATGAAAGACTTTGTTACAAGCGT
>DASSZG010000027.1:0-22793 GCA_035702905.1 Saccharimonadales bacterium (SeqCode) | reverse complement strand
CTACCTAATCTTTAAGTTAGACCACCGGTTTAAAGGTCTGAGGGGATCATTAAAGGCGTGGAGTTAAGGTCAAACTGACCACTTGGGCTACTACTAAGTGTGTACATATACTTATAGTCGGAAGAGAAGGCAGGGACATAGTTAGCAAGCGCCGGCACCAGAGTTTGCTGATTGTTATTGTCGTAATCCTGAATATCTACCTTACCGTTACTAATGTAGATGAGTCGGTCACCGTCCATCCAAGTAGCATGTAGTTGAGGTGGATCAAGCGGCTTACTAGCGTCGCTATATAGATAGCCAAGCGAGTTTTGAATGTCATAAACAGCATAATTATTATCATTTTCTGTCATTATGAACTGTGCATTCTTAGAAAAACTTAAATAGTTAGGGTCAGTAACATGCAACACCCATGAAGGCGCTAAGTATTGGCCTGGGGTAGCCTGCAATTGACCTATCGGATCCTGATATATATATTCAAAACGGCCTGAGGTAGAGCCGACCGCCGCATAGAGTGTACCGTTATATGTTGTCAGATTCAGTAAGTATGTACCGGTACTGGCAGGTAAGTCCGTTAACGTATATGTCTGATTAGTTGTAAAAAGCTTAATCAGCACCTTACCGGGCTTAGCCCCTTGATCAGTGGCATACAGTACTTCATTACTACCGTAAGACTCATAGGCAAGTGCATGAGTTAAAACCGGTGTGATAGGTGTAGGGTTGCTAAGACTGGCTGTAGTGAGACTACCGGTAGACGAATCATAGAAGTAGTAATTATTGTACTTATTATCAACCAGACTAAGACTGGTAGGAGTAACATTAAAGGTTGTAGTGAGGTTTACTGATTGAGTGGTATCAGCCGTATCCAACAGAATATATTCCGTTTTACCGTCGTAGAGGTGTTCAAGCAAAATATGTTGGTTATCATCGGCCCAGGCAATAACTTTTAGGCTTTGAGTTCCGGTTATGCTCGGCGTTAGAACATTAGCTGGCAAGCTTATGTTGGTTATTACCGGTTTAGCGGGGGTCGACAGGTCATATAAATCGAAACTCGTAAGACTGCCTGGTGTTTCTATTAAGATATACTTCTGATTTAGACTCTGACTCATAAAACCGGGTGCGGTAGAGTAACTATTTACTTTAGAGGTAATAAGCTTATTAGGAATTAACAAAGGATAGTCAAAGTGCTCGACGCTACCGCCGTCAACCGTAATACGTCGATACCAGTTACGGTAACCGGCCCTTGTTAGCTCAACCTGATAGATCCCAGACGGCTCAAATAACCTGGTATTTGTCTGACTAGAAGCTAGCTTGCCATTAATATAGATATTGGCTGGATTCGGTTGAGATGAAAAGAACAATAAGCCGTTTTGAATCACCGTACCGTTTTTGCCGAAAGTAAAACCATACGCCTGGTATAAAAGCACCAAAGCGGCGAACGCAATTGCCACGGCAACTAGTACGTAACCTGTCAGTAAGGTGACTCTTTGCTTTAATTCTTTTTTAGGGTCTAGATAGTCCATTACCAGCTTTCTAGTATGGGGGTACTTGAATCAATTCTCAAGAGGGTTTAAGATTAAAGTAGTAAATAGTTAAAAAACAAAAATGCCAAGACAAATTAATCATCTTAAACACCATCAGCCTATGCCGTCAGCTACTTTAATGCGACGATCTGTTAACAGGCCCAAGCAACTCCCACATAAGCTCAAAACCAATGGAGCATTGCAACATCACGCCAAAGTTACCTTAGACCCTAGCCCAGAACGCCATGTTAAGCCTGAACGCTTAGCCAGAGCCCAGCTTGCGCCGAAAAGTCAGTTCATAAGTCACTTCATGACCCCAAGTCATTCACACTTTGTTGCCAGCCAGCATCAGCCGCTGAGCGCCATTGTTCACAAACCTAAGATTGAGACGACTCAAACTATCGATCAACTTATGCTAAAAGCCATCGATACCGTTGAAGACCAGATTATAAATCTTGAACAACAACCGGTACGTCGTTTCTCCAGATATACCCGTGCCTTAGTTGCCAACCGCTTCAACGGCATTGCCCTGAATTAGGCGATTTTTTATCTATTCTCTTATAATATGATTACCCATGACTGAAGTTCGAACTCGTTTTGCGCCTAGTCCGACTGGCTATTTGCATGTTGGCGGTATACGTACCGCCTTGTTTGGCTGGTTGTTAGCCCGCCAGGATGATGGACAGTTTATCCTTCGTCTTGAAGATACCGACAGGCAACGAGAGGTTAAAGAAGCCAAAGATCACATAATTAACTCATTAGACGCTCTCGGTCTAAAGTATGACGAAGGACCCAACAAGGGTGGTCCTTATGCTCCATATATCCAAAGCGAGCGACTCGATATTTATCATAACTGGGCCAATAAGCTAATAAGTTCTGGGCGGGCCTACGCCGATCCTTATTCAACCGAAGAAGTCCAGGCCTTCAGAGAAGAAGCTGCCAAAAATAAGCGTCCATTTCTTTACCGAAATCATCGGCCGGACAATCCTAGCCCCTGGGATGGGTCAACGCCGCTACGGTTCAAATCGGAGCCCAAAGCTTATGCCTGGCATGACGCCGTAATGGGGGAACTTAACAGTAGCGAAGAGGCAATTGATGATTTTATTTTGGTTAAATCGGACGGCTTTCCGACATATAATTTCGCGCACATCGTTGATGATTGTGAGATGAAAATTACTCACATACTCCGGGGGCAGGAGTTTTTACCAAGCGTTCCTAATTACCTCAATCTTTATGAGGCCTTGGGACTAACTCCGCCGATTCTCGCAACCTTGCCACATGTGCTCGGTCCGGATGGTAAGAAAAAGCTGTCTAAAAGAGATGGGGCAAGAGATATCTTAGATTACATTAAGTTAGGCTATCTACCTGAAGCCTTGATTAGCTTCATTGCCACGCTTGGCTGGAATGACGGCTCAGAACAAGAGATCTTTACCAGAGATGAATTGATCAAAAAATTCAGCCTTGATAGAGTGGGTCGAGCTGGAGCCCAGTTTGACGAAAGACGATTAAACTGGATAAACGGAAACCTAATAAGGCAAATGGATCTCAATGAACTTTACAATGTCGCCAGTCAGTACTGGCCGACTGAAGCAGATGGTTTTAGCGATAGTTACAAAATGGAAGTACTAGGACTCATCCAAGAGCGCCTGAAATTCTTAGCCGAAATACCCGAGTTGAGCCGTTTTTTCTTTGTTGATCTACCACTCGACCCGACGCTAATCAGTGAGCATAAGCAACTATCTAAGCTAAGTAATGCTGAGCTAAAAGAAATTTTAATCAGAGTAAAGTCCTCCCTCGAACAAAGCGATTATACCATAGATGATATAACCAATAGACTAAACAGTCTGCTAACCGACACCGGGCTAAAACCTGTAGTCCTGTTCAGCCTTATTAGAATCGCTACTACTCAGGCGCCGGCTAGCCCTAGCTTAGCCGGAAGCTTATCTGTTCTAGGCAAGGATAAGGTTAACGCTAGACTAACTGATCAAATTAATAATCTGTAAAACAGCAAGAATAGCCATAAGCGTTTGGTATAATATAGTCCATGGAGCCAAGACGCCCAGTTGTATATAAACCGCATAATGAACCTGAGGTAGACTTTGAGATCAACGAGGCTTCACCAGAACCGGCCTCTGAAATATCTCCAGACAAGACTATGAAGAAAAGTTTTAAGAATAAATTTAGGCCGAAATTACCACAAACCAAAAAAGGCTGGGCTGTAGTTGCAGTCATCGTAGTCCTAATACTAGGCCTTGTCTTATACTTTGCGAGCTCAGGCACCCCTCCAAAGAAAAAGAACGTTATAGCCGTGCTCCGAACAAAAACAGTACCGAAATCTGATTTAGTTCCATCGACTCTATCCGGACTACCAGTAGCCCCCAGCGTTAACAAGATTCCTGTAACCGGTGTCATGATAGAAAATAGTGTGCAAGCAAGACCACAATCCGGATTATCTAGCGCGGGAGTGGTATTTGAAGCATTAGCCGAGGGCGGTATTACTCGCTTTCTAGCTTTATATCAGGACACTGCGCCATCTAACGTCGGTCCAGTGCGAAGCGCCCGGCCTTACTTTGTCAGCTGGGATATGGGCTTTGATGCCGCCTATGCCCACGTTGGTGGTAGTCCAGACGGCCTGAACGACATATCCGCCTGGGGGACTAAGGACTTAAACGAATTCTACAACGGTGCCTTCTATCACCGAATATCCAGCCGCGTCGCACCGCATAATGTCTATACTTCAATTGCGAACCTTAACCAATTAGAAGCTAATAAGGGATATACTTCTACAAACTTTACCGGCTTTCCAAGAAAGACTGCTACTCCGGCCGCAAAACCCAGCGTATCGACAATTAACATTACTATGTCCGGACCGGATTATAACGTTAGTTATGCCTACAACCCCAAGACCAACTCTTACATGCGAAGCGAAGGAGGAGCACCTCACATAGACGCTAACAATAACCAGCAAATCAGCCCTACCGTCGTTGTCGCAATTGTCGTACCCGAAACCCAAGGAGCATTGGACGCCAGCGGCGCCTATTATTCCGACTATAACGTTTTATCTAGCGGTACAGCTTATGTATTTCAAGACGGTATTTTAACGACCGGCCAGTGGGCTAAGACAAGTAATTCTTCCCAGATTACGTTTACTACAAGCGGTGGGCAACCATTAAAGTTCGATCCAGGGCAAACCTGGATAACTGCTATTACTAGCCCTTCCCAGTTAACATATGGGCAGTAGGACGTGGACTACCTACAGAAGCTAATACAGCAAGCTAAAGTCAGTATCATAACCGCTATATTTATTAGTAATCTAGCCGTTATAGGTTTAAGCCTAGCCGCTCATCAGCTACTAAGCACCAGTACTTTTGTAATTGCTGGTGCAGCCTTAGTGCTTAGCGCTTTAATTGCGATCTTGATTGGCTTTGCCCTAGGCAAGCACTTGATGGAACCGCTCGATTCGTTGTGGCAAGCGGTGATGCATTTAACCCCTGAATCGGATAGTGTTGCGCGGCCTGACCTGGAACAAATAAAGTTTGGAAAGGATTTGGTCTCCAATCTAACTGGCCACATCTACCAGCTTATTAGTGTCGCTAACAAGCTTTCTGAAGAGAGCGCTCTAAAAGCTAGGGACCTAAGCCAAAACTTTATTGCTCAGAACTTGCCATTACCGCTAATGATACTAGATGCTCAGGAAATCATTAAGTTTGCAAATCCAGCCATTGCCAGCTATATAGGCATCGAAGTAAAAGACTTAATAGGCAAGAACGTCTATATGGTACTGGATATGGCTTTTGCATCAGAAGACACTTTTGACAATTGGCTAAAGACAGTCAAGACCAGCTCGGCTACCGCTTCGAAGTCTTGGGAAAGAGTGCGTATGGACGTTCGGGATAACCACCCAACCTTATTATTTGATCTAGCCGCCTACTATAACCGCGGCAATCCCGATGGCCATGAAACCATGCTAATCTTATTCGACCATACTAAAATGTATTCTCAAGATGAACAGGCTATAAGTTTCGTCGCGCTTAGTGTACATGAACTCAGAACTCCTTTAACCCTGCTCAGAGGTTATATAGAAGTATTTGAAGAGGAGCTAAGCGGAAAGCTAACCCCAGAATTACAGAGCTTTATGGAAAAAATGCAGGCCCAAGCCGAGCAACTCATGGCCTTTGTTAACAACATATTAAATGTTGCTAGAGTTGACGGCGACCAGCTCGAGCTTAAGCTTGAAAAAGCTGACTGGGCGGCAATTCTAACACGCGCTACGGAAAGCCTTGCCTTAAGAGCTAAGGTTAGGGATATTAGTCTCCAAGTTAATATAGCTAAAGATTTGCCACCTGTTGGCGTCGATCAAATCAGCGTTCAGGAAGTAATCAATAATCTGGTCGACAACGCTATTAAATACAGTGCCTATAGCAAGGTGATCAATATATCCTCCTATTTAACTAATGATGGCTTAGTCGAGACAACAGTGCAAGATTACGGAAGAGGCATTCCTACTTCAGTGTTACCTAACTTATTCACGAAGTTCTACCGAGATCACCATAACCGGTCCCAGGTTGGAGGAACGGGGCTTGGTTTGTATCTGTCCAAGGCTATCATCACCGCCCATGGAGGAAACTTATGGGTTCGAAGCAAAGAAGGCGAGGGAAGCACCTTTGGTTTTACACTTAAGCCCTACGATCAACTCAGCCAGGAAGCCAAAGACTCTGGCGATGGCGAGATGATTCGGGGAGCTCACGGCTGGATTAAGAATCACTCGCTTTATAGAAGGTAGCGTTATATAGTAGGTAAGAATGCAAGAAGACACCCAAACCCCACCAACACCCCGTAAAGTTTTATGTATTGAAGACGAGCACTTTATAAGCGAACTCTATGCTCGGGCTTTAACGAAAGGTGGCTACATCGTTAACGTTATTGCTGATGGTAGCCTGGCACTCAAAGAAGCGGAGACGAATAATTACGACGTCATCCTGTTGGACCTGATGGTTCCTAACCTAACCGGCATAGAAGTACTTAGGAGCCTACGAGATCCGGCAAGAGTACCGCCCATTAAAGCGAAAATAATTATAATCACAAACCTGGAACAGCGCGAAGATGTTAGGGCGGACATCGAGAAACAAGCTGACGGATACTTAGTTAAGGCGGAGCTAACTCCTCATGAGCTGGTTAGCTTTGTCGATAACATCAAATAGCTATGAGTTTTACCAAACTCAGCCCGGAAGACTTAAGAAAACATAAAGGTCTCAGCTTTCCGGGTATTACGACCATATTCTTTTGTCATGATGGGGCCGGCAGCCTTCTGCTTGGGAAAAGAAGTAACAAGGCCAGAGACGAACATGGCAGATGGGATCCGGGAGCGGGTGGCCTAAAGCACGGACAAACCGCCGAGCAAAACCTAAAAAGAGAATTAATGGAAGAGTATGGCGCAAAAGCAGAGGCTATAGACTTTCTAGGCTATATGGATGTATTTAGGAAAAATCCAGAAGGTTATGATACTCATTGGCTGGCGCTATATTTTGCCGTTAAGGTTGACCCTAAACATGTCAGCATTAAAGAGCCGGATATTATAGATGAGATCGGCTGGTTTAAATTAGATAACCTGCCCACTCCGATGCATTCTCAGTTCTCATTTTTCATGGCTAAACATGGGAATAAGCTTAAAAAGTATATGGGAATTATTGACTAGCCGGTCTATAATAAAAATTAGCCACGTTGGGACTTTGATCATCCAATTTACCCACCGGACTTTATACAAGAAAGTAAACTGCGGTCCCTACTTTCTTTCATACAATCACACTTAGAAGTGCGTTAACACTATAGCCTCAAGAGCGGTAGGTATAGATCAGCCCTTATAAGTAACTTTTTTAAAGCCGTTCAATCGATTCCAGCCAGGAAACGAAAACTCTTAGTATTACTTAAACTTAAAAAGGCAGGGACATTATTATGACTATCAATTCTTTCACAGAACAAGAAATAGAAGTTACCTCGGTCTATTTCAAAAACAGCAATAAAGGCTTTGAAAGTTATCCAAAAAGTATGGTTTATGAAGGGCATGAGTACAACTTCATTGAAGAAGGATTGAGGTATTTAATCAACACAAAGGACAAATTAGTGAAATTATTCGACGTCAGTGACGGCCAAGTTTTATACCGGCTCAGGCTCGACGGCAACCGATGGACATTAGTGCGAATGACGGGTGTTTAAATACCATATTTCTGGCTGAGTGAGACAAGTTCAGGTTCTATTCTCCTATAATCTCCATTAGTCGCGTCCCTAACTAGAGTCTGGGGCAGGGGTTGGCTAACGGGCTCCAACACAGACATCGGGTGTATATCATTATCGAGTAGTTCCAGTACGTATTGAGGACACTCCTCGCTCGAAATCTTAGCCGTCAGATTATCTAATACACAGAATGCACTCGACGAACTGAAAAGCGTTTTTCCTTCGTAATAAGGATTCAGTCCGCTGGGCGTTATTACGCTATGGTAACCTCTACTTATAGTTGAGCTTCCGAGTAAATGTGATTCGACATATCGCCTTAAAGTGCAATCATCTTCATTTATAAGGCCTAGATGAATACGCTCCTCAACGATTAGCACACCCAATCTAGCTTTTTTAAGAAAAAGCATTATTTCCCCAGGAAGACTCAAGGAAGCTTCGTGCCTAGTACTCTCAGTCCGCCTGAGCCAGTTATAAGTCAGGAGCATATCATCCTCATCGCCCTCAAGTAAGTCATTCATTTCATTGGCTAACTTGCCAAGACGAGGTGCTATTACTTTTTTACCATCAGAAAATACTTGGACCCGGATAAGTTCTTTTACCATATCGCCAGCAAATAAAAATAGCTCCTGCAATAATCTTTCTTCATAAATCTTATGGCCGTTAATTTCGGCTCTTATGCCCCTACGGTCGCTAAAACTGAGATCAAAACTGGGACTTTCTTCGGAGAAGTCATCTTCTTCTACAGGGTTCAGCGACAAACCGAATTGCACATCAAACGCTGGATTTTCGTATTCTGTTGCTACAAAATCCTGACAGACTTCTACGCCGATCTGAAATCTGCCAAGTTGCCAGCTAGCCCTACGAGTAATAGTAGGAATTGCACCAGGTAGATTAACGGCATTATCGACATGTCGCACAACTTTTTTTAGATTTTCTTCATCAATCGGCAACCAATCAGTTGGATCGAACACCGGTGCTTCACCAGGAATAGACATAAGAAATTACTATAACATTACATCCTCAGTAGCACAAAACAGTGACTATCTAATAACCAACGCTACTTAACGCGGACTTGATAATAGCTTTAGCAATATAGAAATCTGCCACAACAACTAAAGTAATAGCAGCACCACTTAGCCCGACAACGATCAACGGGCTCATTTTTTGGCCCTTTTGATGGCTTCTATAGGCTAGAAAGATAGCTACTGCCGCCAATAATAGAGCAGCTATAGTCCCGACTATAGAACTTTTAGAAAAATAGCCTGCGATAATCCAGGATCCGGATGACAAAAAGCCACAAAGCAATATAGCTCCTTGCATAACTAGTGAATTAGCGCCATTTGCTTCGATGCTCGATGCTGAACTTTGAGAAAGCGAGGGCGGGGAAGTATTACTTTGACTGACAGCCGGATAGATGTTCGCCTGGTTACTATGATCGACAATATTACTATTACCGACATATGCTGGGCCGCTAACTACTGCCTGGGTAGTAGTTGGCGTATCCATTGGCGATACGACCGGTTGGGTTTGCAGTTGAGGAGTAACTGTTGGGGATATACTGTTTTCTGGTTGCATAATATGTTTGTCTTTTTGTTAGTTTCTAAATGGCTTACATTATTACATTAGCACTTTAAGTACATTCAGCAAATAACTCAATACAGACCTATTTGTCAGCTAATCACCAACTACACCGGTTTTAATTTCGCCCGCTCGCAGATAATTAGCCATAATTACGCCGTTCTCTATAGAACTGTCGGTTAGTCTAAAAGCTGCCGGTATTACACCTTCGCCAAATAGCTTCTGCCCTTGACCAAGAGTAACAGGAAAGATTACCAGCCGGAACTCATCCACTAAATCATTTTTCATTAATAACTGAATGAGCTTACCGCTACCCCAAACATGAAGGTCCGTTCCGCTTGCCTCTTTAAGTTCCTTTATGGCCTCAACGCTACTAAGAAAGGTAGTGTTTTGCCAGTCAGTGCTTGTCAATGTATTAGTCATAACGTACTTCATGCCTTCATTTATGCCAGGCCAAAAGTCGGCATGCTTCGGCCAATAGCCAGAAAATATTTGGAACGTTTTTCTGCCTAATAGATACTCCGCCGGTTCCATATTTTTCTGAAAGAATTTACTGCCATTGGCATTGGCATAGGGTGCTGTCCAGCCACCGTATTTGAAGCCACCCTCAGTATCTTCATCAGGGGCGCCAGGTGCTTGCATAACACCATCTAAAGTAATCATTGATATGACAATTATCTTTCTCATACGTTTGTCTCCTTATGAGTTACATTTGAGCATCAAAGAACTTAAACGCAGGCAATGGCATTTATAAATATTATAAGTGAAACAGTCCATTGCATCTACGAATTAATTACAAGGCAACTTTTACATAATATTGCTGATTTACAGAATAAAAAATTGTTGACCTGTTTACTGGGTAATGTCTGCTTGGGTCTTCTGACTCATTTTACTGCCATTACAGTAATAGAGGGTAAAGGTATCATTTTTATGGGTTGTCTGATTGGCCAGAGATACATAAGTCAGGAAACGGCTATCTAGTGGACAGGTTAAATCCGGTCCGCCGCCATCCACAAAATTGTAATTGTAACTCCAAACAAGCTTATCTAGATCAGTAGTTTCATTGGCCGGATATTGACCATTTTGTTGCTTATAGGTAGACAAATAGCTTAGGACCTGACTAACCATAGTCCCCACAGGCTCAGCCGCCTGAAGGCCAGTTGACTGAGACTTTGCACTGTTGGCTGTTTTTTCTAAGGACGTAATCTGAGCTTGCAAATTATTCTCTTTGGTTTTCGCTTTGCTGTGCTCATAGAAGTAGCCGCAAACAAAGCTTGCTACCACTAAAAATATTATGAGCAAGATATCTAACGGCTGCCTAAGTACACGATTAGGGTTTATGGGTTCTATGGATGCTGATTGATTATTCACTGGTGTTTGATTTTCTACATTTTCCATAATTTAAACTATAGCAGGAGCTTGACATGACCTCCTTGCTTATTAATAGAGAAGATACCTCTAGCTACACCAGGTCTGAAGATTTTAATTGCTACAACCAATAGACGTCAGCTCTTGTTGATAAGTACTCTCAAGGTTCATAATAAGAAGTAAATATCTTGTAATAAACTTGGTGACCTCACGGAGAATCGAACTCCGGTTGCTGGGATGAGAACCCAGTGTCCTAGCCGCTAGACGATGAGGCCATAATTTATAACATAGATATACTATCAGGTCTATTAGGTGTAGTCTAATTCATATAAGCTTAAACGAAATGCAAAAGTTTTGTTAAAATATTATTAATCATATGAGTTTCAATTTATTCTCTCACGGAGATAGTGGTGCGGGCATCGCCAAAGAGGGTAGAGCCGATCAGACCTTACAGGCAAAGGTCATTATTGATGGTATCGACGACGGCGTCATCTTAATTGATAGCCAGTTCACAATACAGCTTATAAATCCGAGTGCTAGCAAGCTGTGCGGCTGGAAAACTGATGAGGCGACAGGGATTAATGTCGATTCGGTAGTACAACTAGTCAATAGTAAAAATGAACGCCTAGATAACAACCAGAACCCGCTCCATCAGATATTCAGTACCGGGCAAACCGTTACGAATAATGATTTAACTCTTTTAACCCGGGATAACCAAAGTGTACCTATTCGCCTACACATAACCCCGCTTGTGAACGAAAACAAACAGGTTTATCAGGCCGTAGCCGTACTTAACAATGTCAGCGAAGAAAGAAACAATGAAAAGCAAAGAGCCGACTTTATAAGTACAGCTAGCCATGAGATGCGAACACCGGTTGCCGCCATAGAAGGTTACTTAGCTTTAGCTCTAAACGATAAAGTATCAACAATCGACAGCAGAGCCAGAGGTTACCTCGAGAAGGCACACGCTTCGACTCAACACCTCGGGCAACTTTTCCAAGATTTGCTTACTAGCGCAAAGGCTGAAGACGGTCGTTTAACCAGTCATCCTACAGTTGTAGAAATGAACGACTTTCTAGGTCAACTAATTAGTGACTTGCGTCTGGTGGCGGCTAAAAAGAATCTGGCGGTAGACTTTGTTTACGGAGATAATACGAGTTCAACGGTTATTAATGCCACCAAAGAGGGCAGTCAAAAGGTTATTACTCCTCTTTATTACGCCTATGTTGACCCTGATAGACTCAGGGAAGTTATTACCAACCTATTCGATAACGCCGTTAAGTACACTCCTGAAGGTAAAATTACTATGGGATTAACAGGTAATGAACAGGTCGTCCAGTGCTTCATAAAAGATACCGGGGCAGGCATACCTAAAGAAGATTTACCGCATCTTTTCCAAAAGTTTTATCGAGTCGACAATTCTGCCACCCGCACGATTGGCGGCACCGGCCTTGGATTATTCATTTGCCGTAAGATAGTAGAGCTTTACAATGGACGCATTTGGGTAGAAAGTGAATTAGGTAAAGGTAGCACCTTCTATATCAATTTCCCAAGACTTTCAACAGATAAAGCTAGCCAGCTCCAAAGTCAGGCAACGACTCCTGCTGTTGCCGGTGGGTAATCGATTAATTATTTGCTTCTATCATGATACAATGAATTTAATTAAACATAAGCCGTATAGAATAAGGTAACAACTATGTCAAAACTACTGCTTGTCGAAGATGACAACAATTTAAGAGAAATATATGAAGCTCGGTTGCAAGCAGAGGGGTATAGCATTGTTACCGCTAAAGACGGTGAGGACGCTTTAGCTGTCGCCAAAGCAGAGAAGCCTGATCTGATCATATCCGACGTTATGATGCCTAAAATAAGTGGCTTTGAAATGCTGGATATTCTCAAAAATACTGATGGGCTAAAAAACGTAAAAGTTATTATGTTAACTGCTCTCGGTCAAAGCGATGATCAACAGCGAGCAGATAAATTAGGAGCCGATCGCTATTTAGTTAAATCACAAGTAACTCTAGAAGATATTGTAAGAGTTGCTCATGAGCTACTAGAAGATGGGGGTGATAACAGTTCAACCACGACTCAGGACAGTCCGACCCCAACCCCCGATCCCGTACCTCCAGCACCAGCACCTGTAGCACCGACTCTACCAGCCACACCTACTGTAACTGCACCAGCTCCAGTAGCGGTTCCTACTGCACCAGCTCAAACAACAGTTACAGCAACTCCACCCGCTACGACTGTTGCAACACCCGATCCCGTACCTCCAGCACCAGCATCGAACGCTCAGTCATCAGCAAATGAAGCAGTCACAACTTCTGAAGAATCGGCCACTATAGAAAGCCAGATTGAGGACTTTGTTGCCGGGGCGACCTCAGATGCACCAGCTCCTAGCCCCGAACCTCCGGCTAACCTAGCAACCGCTCCAGCAACTCCTACAACACCATTGTCCAGTCCTAGCCCGGCTCCTAGCACAGCCCCAGTGGACAGCTCTAGCTCCACGGACGATAAGTTAATCAACGAAACCGTCAATTCTCTAATGACCGACTCAGCATCTCCTAGCACAACGACTCAAGAGACTCCCGCTAGTCCTGCTCCTGTAGCACCCACGATCCAAACTTCTTCTTCTGCAATGGTAAACCCGGCAAAAACTGAAACGAACCCCAGCTCAAATACTACCGGCTCAACTATGTCACACGAAAAAGTAATAAACCCACCGGCCAATAGTGAAGTCGTGTCAAAGCCGGATATCCAGGCGCTTTTTGCAGCCGAGCAAGCCAAGGAAGCTAAAGTAGGCGCAGTAGTACAACCCCAGCCCGCGACGCAATCAGCCGATAAGCCGATCGATCCGAATAGCATAGCTCTCTAAAATATGGCCGTGCGAATTAATAAGTTCGTTGCCCAAACTACCGGTATAAGTCGACGACAAGCCGACCAACTTATTATAGAAGGGAAGGTCCTCCTCAATAATCGTAAAGCCTTATTAGGAGATCAAGTTTCCGAGTCCGACCAGGTCTCCTATCAAGGTAAAAAACTCATCAAGACTAACCATCAGACGATTGTGCTCAACAAACCGGTCGGATACGTATGTAGCCGGAATGGACAGGGAAGTCCCACTGTCTATGAGCTTCTACCACCAAGTTTATCTAGTTTGAAGCCCATCGGTCGATTAGATAAAGATTCCTCAGGACTGCTTCTATTAACTAACGACGGTAATTTAGCTCTGACGCTTAGTCACCCTCGTTATGCAAAGCTAAAAGTTTACTTAGTCTCTCTCGATAAGCCTCTTATGCCGGGCGACGCAAAACAGATAAGCGGACGCGGTGTTGTACTAAGCGACGGCGTTAGTCGCTTAGCATTAGAGCATATCGAGGATAACAGCTGGAAAGTTATTATGCATGAAGGCCGAAACCGTCAAATTCGAAGAACATTTGAAGCCCTCGGTTACAGGGTAATTCGTCTACACCGCAACCAAATAGGTGACTATATTCTCGGAACACTCCCATCAGGGAAATATAAAGAAGTGTAAATCAGGTTTTATAGGATATAATATGGATAGTGTCTAAGAAACTACCAATTATCGCAATTGTCGGTAGAGCCAATGTCGGAAAATCTAGTCTATTTAACGCAATTTTAGATCGTAGAGAGGCAATAGTAGCAAGGGAAGCGGGGACAACCCGTGATTCTGTCATGGCCAAAGCCGATATAGACAACCACCATTTCTGGCTGGTTGATACTGCTGGTATTAAAGATCCGGAAGATGATTTCGAATTTACTATCCAAGAGCAAATTATTCAGGCCGCCGACAGTGCGGACATTATATGGGTTGTCGTTGAAGCCGATGTCCCAATAACAGAAGAAGATCGCCGGGTAGCAAAGCTTGCCCTAAAAAGTAAAAAGCCGGTTTATCTTATTGTTAATAAGGTAGATAAAGCCAAAGGGCAAAAATATAACTTTGAAAGACTCGGCATAAAGCCTATCTTTTATACCTCCGCCACTCAAAACAGGGGTATAAATGATCTGTTAGCTTCCTTGATTAAAGACATCCCTGAAGTTACAAGCTATGATGATGCCGATAGATTAACCATTGCGATACTGGGACGACCAAATGTTGGAAAGTCCTACCTTTTTAATACTCTCGCCAAAAAGCAACAAGCAATTGTCGCTGATAGGGCAGGCACGACAAGGGACGTTAATCGAGCAATTATTAAATATAAAGGCAAAGAGCTCGCAATCCTTGATACCGCCGGTATCCGTAGAAGTGGAAAAATTAAAGTTGGTGTTGAAAAGTTCAGTGTAATACGCGCATTAAGCGCTATAGAAGAGTCTGATGTCTGTTTAATGCTCATGGATGTCAACGAGTTGAACGTCCAATTAGATCAAAAGATTGCCGGTATGATAAAAGAAGCAGGGAAGGGGCTGATATTGGTTGTCAGTAAGTGGGATGCAGTGAAAGACAAAGACGCATTCACTCGTGATGAGTTAGCCCCCAAAATTGCTGCTAACTATGAATTTGCACCCTGGGCACCGCTAATTTTTACAAGTAGCGTAACTGGGCAAAACGTAACTAAAATATTCGACCTAGCCCTTGATATAGAGAAAGCTCGCCAAACTAGAATCTCTACCAGCATTCTTAACCGATGGCTCAAGCAGGCAGTTTTAGCCCATCCGCCGGCCGGTCTTAAAAACCGTAGCCCTAAACTTAATTACATCGTACAGGAAACGGATAACCCAATTCCGGCTTTTAAGATATTCGGTAGTTCGACTAAGTTTATCCATTGGAGCTATAAACGTTATCTAGAAACCAAAATGCGGGAAGCCTTTGGATTTGAAGGGACTCCCGTGCAGTTGTGGTTCATAGAAAAGCATGTAGCCCACAAGCATGGAGTCAGCCCTACAAAAGAGGTTTCAAAGTAAAGCCATGGGTTGGTTACAAAGACGCCCTCAAGTCAGCGATAACGCCAGTTTTTATACTATCGGCCTCAATAAGACCCTACTAATAACCGGGCTGGGAAATCCGGAGCCTAAATACGATCTAACGCGTCATAATATAGGCTTTTACTGCATAGATGAATTTGTAGATAAAACAGATGAAATGAGTAACTGGGTTCTAAAAAAGAATTTCAAAGCGTTTGTTAGCGAAGGAAATTTAAATGCTACAAAAGTAATTGCCATAAAGCCGACAACTTACATGAACTTAAGCGGCGAGGCTGTCCAGGCAGTGGCTAGTTTCTATCACATCTCACCCGAGCATATCTTGGCTGTACACGACGACCTAGATATAACTTTTGGTCAGATTAGGCTACGTGTTGGCGGCTCTAGCGGCGGCCATAACGGTATTAAGTCTATAACTAAAGCAATAGGTGAACATTATGGACGAGTCAGAATCGGTATCGGTCCTAAGACACCTGACCAGATGCCGACCGAGGACTTCGTCTTACAAAAGTTTAATAAGCAGGAGCTAGCCGAGCTACCTGCTTTAAGTAAAGAAACATTGTCTATATTAAGCGAATACATCTTCGGTGGTAGCTTACCCCAAGATACCAGAAATTTCTTACTTTAAAACTAAAAACAGGCCAACGAGAGGGGGTGGGCACCGCTCGTTAGCCTGTTACTAGGGACAATTGATTTGTCCCGATCAGTAAATACCCTTCAACCCACCCCAGCGAAACATCATGTCTAACATATATGATGACTGTGTCAGCCCTGAAGTAAACTTGAGAGCTACCATTTAGGCTCGCTTTTGACGGGGACCCCGGGGACTTAAAAAAATCCGAGGAATCTAGTTAAAGGGGTTAGTATGTTTTAGAGCGTGTTTAGGGTTGCCCCTAAACGTGCTAATTAAAGAGAAAGTGGAGGGTAACAACTTTTCTTATGGCGCGCTCTAAAACAATCTAACATCTGTCAATCTCCGTATTTCAGAGGTAGACGTTAGAATGGGGGTAAAAGGTGCTTGAATTCCATCTAGTGGAATCACAAGTTGCTATTCTAGCAAATTCATGTTCTAAAGTCAATACTTTATAATGTTTTTTTATATTATCAAGAAGGTTATGCTTTTTTACAATGATTGAATGCATAATGCTTTTGCTCATGCTAGACTAGTTTTAGCTTTATGAATATGCAAAGATTAGTAAAGACTAGCGTTGTTCTAATTGTCAGTACAATTACCAGTTATATAGGAGCAGCGCTTGATCACGGAAAAGAATTTGGAATTCTCAGCATAGTCTTTGGTCTACTAGGTATACCATTAGGTATGTGGATCGTCATGAAGATCGATGACTTCATAAATATCTAGTTAAATAGGTATTTTAGTTGCATTAATTAAATATTTAAGTTTATATGGATGACTGACCATGGCAAAGAATCTAGTTATAGTTGAAAGCCCGGCGAAAGCAAAAACAATCGAAAAGTTCCTAGGCAAGGACTATTCGGTTATGAGTAGCTTTGGCCATATTCGTGATCTGCCTAAAAAAGGTCTGAGCATCGACATAGATAGAGGTTTTGAGCCAAATTACGAAATCAGCCCCGATAAAAAGAAGGTTGTCAAAGACTTAAAAACAGCCGCTAAGGGCAAGGACGTATGGCTAGCAAGCGATGAAGACCGGGAAGGCGAGGCTATTGCCTGGCATTTGACTCAAGCCCTTAACCTTGACCCTAAAACCACAAAACGAATAGTTTTCCATGAAATCACCAAAACCGCTATTGATGAGGCCATAAAGAAGCCCAGAAATGTTGATATTAAACTAGTAGAAGCCCAGCAAGCCAGGCGTGTGCTTGATAGGCTAGTAGGTTACGAATTATCTCCTGTCCTCTGGAAGAAGGTTAAGGGTGGCTTATCCGCCGGTCGTGTCCAGTCAGTAGCGGTTAGACTGATTGTTGAACGTGAAAGAGAAATAAAAGAATTTGAGACCAACAGTAGCTATAAGGTTACAGCCTTATTCGACGCAGACGGCACCGATCTCCCGGCCGAATTATCTAAAAAGCTCGACACTATGGAAGTTACCAAAAATTGGCTAGAAAATACCAGGGATAGCAAATTTACCATTACCGACATCAAAACAAGCCCTGGTAAGCGGACACCCAGTGCTCCATTTACAACCAGCACACTTCAACAAGAAGCCAGTCGACGGCTGGGTTATAGCGTCCGCCAAACCATGACCTTAGCTCAACGACTGTATGAAGCGGGGCATATAACCTACATGCGTACTGACAGCACTACTTTATCTAAGTTAGCCACGGATAATATAAAACAGTTGGTTATTTCCGAATATGGTCCAAAGTACCACCAATATCGTCAGTACAAAACGAAAAATGAAAGCGCTCAAGAAGCCCACGAAGCGATCAGGCCAACTAATGTCACTCAAAGCACTGCCGGCGCTGACGAGGCCCAGAAACGCTTGTACGGCTTGATTTGGCGACGGGCAGTTGCCAGCCAAATGAGTCCAGCCGAGATTGAGAAAACTGAAGTAACAATTAACATCAGCAACCAAGCAGAAGTTTTTCAAGCTAAGGGCGAAGTCCTCAGATTTGATGGATTCATGAAAGTCTATGGCGGCGGTAAGGACGACGTTATACTCCCACCCTTAAGCACCAATCAGTTACTAAAGGCTAAAGAAATTACGGCCACCGAAACATTTTCTCGACCGCCAGCCCGGTATTCAGAGGCAAGCCTGGTCAGAAAACTGGAAGAATTAGGCATTGGCAGGCCAAGCACCTATGCTCCGACAATCTCCACAATTCAAACCAGGGGCTACGTAGAGAAAACCGATATTACCGGCGTGGACAGAGAAATAAACGAGATCAAGCTTAAAGACCATAAAATAACAGCTAGTACTTCGCTGGTAACCACTGGGGCTGATAAGGCAAAGTTGCTTCCAACCGGCGTTGCAGAGGTTGTCACAGACTTTCTGGTAAAGTTCTTCCCGTCAATAGTCGACTATGATTTCACGGCTAAAGCCGAGCAAGAATTCGATAACATTGCTGAGGGTAAGGAAAACTGGAATCAAATGATCGCTAACTTCTATAAAGACTTCCATCCTTTAGTTGAAAGTTCTGAAGATATTTCCAGAAATGAAGTATCGCAGGCAAGGGAACTTGGTGTAGACCCTAAAGACGGCAAAATGATTTACGCCCGCTTTGGCCGCTATGGTCCCATGTTGCTTAAAGGGGATACCGAAGATACTGAAAGCAAACCAATCTTTGCACCGATGCCTGAAGGAGCGGCTATAGAAACAGTTACTTTGGAGCAAGCATTAGAAATGTTCAAACTGCCGCGATTGGTTGGTAAGACTGAGGCAGGGGAAGAGATAAAAGCCAATATTGGACGATTTGGCCCATATATTCAAGTTGGCAAAACATTTGTATCGATTAAGCCACTAGATCCCCACGACATCACGGAAGAGGAAGCAAGGCAACTTTATGAAGAAAAGCTAGCCAAAGATGCTGCCAAAAATATTAGTGAATTTGCTAGTGGTATAAAAATCCTTAACGGGCCCTATGGCCCGTACGTCACTGACGGCAAAAAGAATGCTCGAATAGCGAAAGATGTTGATCCTCAGACAATTACAGAAGCTGCAGCGAAGGAATTACTAGCCAAAGCTCCAGCCAAAAAAGCCCGTCGATTTAAGCGGACGGCGAAAAAAGCCTCCAGCAAATAGCCTAATAAATGTCTTAAAGTAGTTTGCCAGGTTGTAAACCCTGTGGACAAGTAATATTCTTAGGCATCTAGTATGCGGGATTGTCAGTAATGTGCTACAATAAGCCTACTAAACGGGGTAAAGTGTTGACTTTGAATCGTTATAGTTTTATAATAAATAAATATTAGTTTCTTTTATAGGATATTTAAGTAAAATATGACTCAAGCTAAGCCGCTATTGACTAGTACTACCGAAGATTTAGTAACTTCAGTTCTTAATACCATTGACCGAGAAAGGGAACGAGAGATTGTTGCCCGACGTTTTGGCTTGTTTGAAAGAAAAGAAACACTTGAACAGATCGGTGAGACACTAGGAATAACTAGGGAACGAGTACGTCAACTCGAAAAGTCGGTTGTTACCAAACTGCGAACAATGCCTGATCAAGGAGCTAAGAATCCTGAACTTGCATCATTCGAAGCAAGACTTATAGATATTTTAAGCGCTCACGGAGATGTAGCCCGGGTTAGCTTAATCACAAATGAAATCACCGATGATCCTGGCAGGGAAGAGCAATCCCGCGTAGCATTCCTAGCCCAATTATGCCCCTCATTAACCGTTATTGCAGAGGATGACAATTTCTATAATAGTGTTGCAGTTAAGGCCAGTTTTGAAGAGAAAGCGCTTAAGAGTAATGTCGAAAAGCTAATTAGCAGCATCAAAAGTATTGGTGAGCCGAAGCCAATTGCTGAAATAGCTAAAATTGCCGGCCTAAGCGATCCTAAACAAGCTGAAGCTCTAGCTAGTACCTCTAAGCACCTTGCGACACTAAATAACCGATGGGGCTTGGTAAAATGGCCGATGGTTAATCCTAAAAACATTCGGGACAAGATCTACGTTATCTTAAGCGAAAATGGCAAGCACATGCACTTTAATGAAATAGCGGCCGCCATTAAGGAAAGCGAGTTTAAGCGTAAAGACGTCACTACCCAAGCAATCCATAATGAACTTATCAAGGACAAGCGTTTTGTATTAATCGGCCGCGGTATATATGCGCTTAAGGAATGGGGCTACGAAAAGGGAACAGTGGCTGATATCATTGCTGAGGTTCTTAGAGACGCTGGTGAACCTCTTCACCGCGATGAAATAGTTAAAAGAGTACTTAAAAGCCGTTTTGTTAAAGAAACAACTATCTTATTAAACTTACAAGGTAAACCTCAATTCAAAAGGGTTGCGAAAGCAACCTACGCTCTGTCAGACGAGTGAATCGGGTGCATCAACCTGCCCAATATAAAGGCGTGGAAAGAGTCTTCACAGCTGAAGTGCCGCTACTTAGGACAAAGGCCGAATTTAAGAAGGCCGCCCAAGAAAAGCAATCTAAATTTTTAAGATTGCTTCACCTTGAACCTTCCCCCGAGAAACACTTTCGAATTGCACCGCTTATGGAACAAGCCGAAAGAGAATTTAGGGCAATTGCCAAATATTCCGGTTCGAGGGTAGTAGGCCACACATGGGGTCTTTACAGACTCCCAAATGATTTAAAAAGGATCTTAAGACTACAAGCTAAGGTGTGTGAGTCACTAGGGGCTCCATCTGATCATGTTTTAGCGGCAGAAGTAGATGTTATTCCTCATCACCGTCAAATTATCCCAGATGAACCTTTATACTCCGACCTGTTATTTAATTGTGATGTATATATTAATTCTACTCGCCCTAATAAAATTAGAGATATGGGACCGCAGCAATTCATCGTGGACCTATCTTTACTTTCCAGCCCGAATCAAATCCCCGGTGAAGAGGCTGTAGTTCTGGTTGATATCGAACCCAGATTTCTATACTAACAGTAAAAAACATTTTGCGAACACTTTTTATAGCTAAGCATACAAAAAGCGAACAAGAGGAAATGGTGATATAGCAGGAAACAAAAGCCAAGGCCTTACTAAAACTAATCATCGATCAGCAGGCAGGGCATGGTTTAAATAAAAAACAATTTAAATATGAAAAACCATACAAAATTGTAGTAGCGGGGTAGCTATAGATACGAGAAGGAAGATATAGACTTAACGTCGCTCAATGTATATTTTGCGACGTGCCATATAATTTAAGGAGTGATAAACTTATACCCCCACTGCAGGGGACTATTTGATAAATAAGCAAATAATTCTAATAACGGTTGCTTACTGACATCGTTTTGTCAGTTGTTATTTTATGAATATACTGCCATAGATACTCTATACTGAGTTAGCCTCTAGTGTTTTGAAACGGCTATATTACACAATTTGACTTTTCCACAATTACGTCGTGAAAGTATTGCTTTTTTATGACTATGTGAGATTTAATACATGTCCCCTACTTTTCCACAAATATAGAAAAATTTGACTTATTCCCCTACTTCTGTATTTATATATGTTTTTGTAATAATTTAAATAATAAGTGTAACTAAACAAAAACCGAACTAGAGAGGAGAAGAATAGGGGGCTATTGATAATACGCCCGGCCGTCTACTCGCACATCAACATACTTACTAGGTGTTATATTCTCTGCTTTTAGTTTAGTAATGACGGCTAGAAAAGTCCCGGCCTGCTGTCTAGGATCGTTACCGTACAAATTAAACTTGATGAAATAGGGCTGCCCTGCCAGACTCACATCAAGCTCGTCAGTATTTGCCGGCAAAGTCATGCCACTCACACTAAAGTGCTTTGCCTGCAATTGTCCGCTAACTTCTTCAATGAAGTATACGTCACTACTAGTTATAGCCTTCTTACCTAAGCCTACTTCTAGACCGCTTTGATCTGTAACTATAGGCAATTTAAGGTTGATACCTGCGGCAGATTTTGCGCTAAGTATGGCTCGGCCACTTTCATCTATAGCATAAGCCGCCGAAGGTTCAACCAAAATCAAGGCTGGCTGAGTCGGCGTAATATGAATCACTAAATGATTATCAATAAAGGGCACGCTAACTGTTACGGCTGCCAGCTCAGGGTATTTGCTGTATAAATAGCTAGCCAGTCCATTGCTATTTACTGTCAGCTTATTAGCGTTCCATATGGAGCTCGACAAGTAGTCCTTGGCTGCTTGTGTATACACTTTCAAGCCATTACTTGATATGAGGGCGTTATTACTACTTGAACCTACAAAACGTAGGTCGGGCGTAGCGGATAAGCTTAATATTTTAATCAGGGATATGACAATTGCAATTAGAAGTATTATCAGGCCTAATTTTCGCACTCCACTATGAGTTGTTTCAGAGATCTTCTGTCGGGCAGTTTCTCCACGGCCGAGTTTGAAAGATTCTTCTGAACGCCTAGATCTATATGAATAAGGTGCCGGGCTGGATTGATCGACTGGCGTATTTCGGTTTCGGTGGCGACCTTCTGGAACGCTGGTTTTACGCTTTAATTTCACCTTTTTCGCCCAATCCCATTATTATCTCGGCAATCCTGAGTGCCGCATCGTC
>DASSZG010000008.1:0-5724 GCA_035702905.1 Saccharimonadales bacterium (SeqCode) | reverse complement strand
GTGTAGATAAAATTGTTGGCGTTCCGGTACCCATTGCCAAGCTGATTTGCCGGCAAAGATATCGAGCCAGTTATTTGGAGGCAGTGGCCGTTCACCGTCGTAACCAGACGGGTCGCGCCATATATACCAGTCGCTATATTTATTGGTCTTTGATGTCTTTGATTTCAAAAACCACGGGTGTTCGTCTGAGCTATGGTTCGGTACGATATCGATAATAACCCTTAGGTTCCTCTTGTGAGATTCCTTAAGCAGTCGCTTGAAATCATCTAACGTACCAAAGATCGGGTCCACGTCCCTGTAATCAGCGACATCATAACCGAAATCTGCCATTGGGGAACGGTAGAATGGTGATAACCACATTCCCGTGACGCCTAGATCTTTGAGATAATCCAGTCGGCTAATAATGCCAGGAATGTCCCCGATTCCGTCGCCATTACTGTCTTGGAAGCTACGCGGGTATATCTGATACATTACTGCACCATCTGCCCAGCGGGGCACGGTTTGTGAGGTTAAGCTTAAGTGTTTCACTTTTACTACTTTAGCATAAAATTAAAATTTATTTTGCTAAACTACCTCTGTTCTTTGTTATTTTATAAATCGTAGCTATAACATAAAAATGAATTTATAGTTGATTTAAATATCACAATATGATAATGTTAAAGGTAATTGTTTTTGATGAATCCGGGTCGGTTGACACACTCGATTTCAACAATCGCAGTGTACAAAGTTAACTAACTATAAGGATTCTTTTTTTTATGTCTTATTACACTAGTAATAGCCGTAGCCGGCAATATGACAGGACTTCACGTCCGTCTCGTTCTTACCAAGGTAACCAGCGTCGTAACCGTGGCGCCCCTAAGAAGGAATATATTAACCCAGAGCGCTTCGTAAGTAGCGCAAAACTAGTTGAAAAAGTGGTTTACCAACCCAAATATACTTTTGATGATTTTCAGATCAACCCATTGATTAAACAAAACCTTGCCAAAAAAGGTTTTACCGCTCCATCATCTATCCAGGACCAGACAATTCCTGTTGCTCTCGTGGGGCGTGACGTCATTGGTATTGCTGATACCGGCACAGGTAAAACGGCTGCTTTTGGTATACCTATTCTTCAAGCTGCTATGACGAGCGATGCGCGGGCCCTTATTATCGCACCAACCCGTGAACTAGCTCAACAAATAGAAGTTGAACTAGAGTCGCTGTCGAGGGGCAGTAATATGCGAACTGCAGTTTTAATTGGTGGCTCATCGATGGGCTTTCAGCTTAGGCAACTAAGAGCTCGACCTCAGCTAGTTATTGGTACGCCCGGACGAATTAAAGACCACATTAAGCGTGGTACACTTCGTCTCGAAAACTTTAAGTTTGTGGTTCTTGATGAAGTTGATCGAATGCTTGATATGGGCTTTATTAATGACGTCAGTAGCATCCTAGAATCGTTGAGCCCAACCCGTCAGTCATTCTTCTTTTCGGCAACTATGGACAAAAAAGTATCGGCTTTAATAGAAACCTTTGCTAGTGAACCGGTTACAATATCCGTCAAAACTGGCGATACCGGCGAGAATATTAATCAGGATATCGTAAGAGTACAGACCGGTAGCAGTAAGATCAGCGTCTTACATGACATTCTAATAGATAACAAGGTTTCTAAAGTTATTATATTTGACGATACCCAAAGAGCCGTTGAATCCCTTTCCCAAGAATTAGTTACCAGGGGCTTTAAAGCCGATGCTATACACGGTGGCAAGAGCCAAGGCCAGAGGCAACGTTCGCTCAGTAAATTCAAGCAAAATGAAGTAACGATCTTAGTTGCAACCGATGTTGCCGCTCGGGGTATTGATGTGTCTGACATTAGCCATGTCATTAACTACTCGATGCCGCAATCCTATTCTGACTACGTTCACCGAATTGGTCGGACTGGCCGGGCTGGCAAAATTGGCCACGCACTAACATTTGTGAACTAATATGAACCATCATACTCGAGCAACCATTATAAAGAACCTGGAAGAAACGAAGGTTCGTGAAAAACTAGCTGCTATGGAAAAAGATCCACTTTTAAATACACGGCATTCAAGCTTTAGCGCCAATACTACACTCTACCCCGACGGCCAAATAACTTTTGTAGAAAAGCATATTGCCTACCTAATGGATCATCCTAAGCTAGACCCTGATCAGTATTTGGCAAACCTACGCCTGATGCTGAAGCAACGCTAGTCTGCTCAGGCTTTATTTAATAGCTAGTCGCCATGCGACGTCGACTATTATAATGCCGGCAACAAATAGGATTATGTCCAATTGTGATCTTTTATGGTTAGAGGCAAAAACGTACAGAATCGTGACCGCTAAGGCAACGTAGAGCAACTGAAGAATCCAGACATAAAGAGGTATGCCAAGCATAGTGTGTTTTAAGAAATGAAACATAATTGTAAGTATAAGCTTATACAATCAATATTGCTAAACGTTGAAAGTTATTAGCGGTATTCTGGATTGGGGTTTTAGCATTATTGACTTATTGTCCAGTCTGAGGCGCGAAGCAACAACTAAAAGATTTGCATATAGACCTTCGTGAATTAGCGGCTATTCAATTACCGGACCTTCTTCTCGGCAGTTTCTTGTCATACCGAAAACCATTGCATGAACGAGAACGAATTCTTCTAAACATTCACCCTTTTCTTGCTCATTATGTTAGCGGCTTTATTCAAAAAGTAATTAGTTGAGTGATTTATTTTTGTTTTTTGTCTAAGTATTTTATGAAAATAGCAATAGAGTTTATGGAATCAGATCCAATGTCTGGTGACTCTTACTCTACTTATGCTTAAGTCTCTTCCAAGCAATAGCCCTTTATTGACAATATAGCTTTACTGAAGTGTCAATTTTCTTTCAGCTATTATCTACATCTGTTGAATTGAGTGTCTGGGGATTTTCTGGTACGTCAATGTTCTTCTGCACTACGTAATAGTCTGGAGTTTTTAAGATTATCTTTTCTACGCGTTTAACTTGGTGACCGGGTAGTATAACGAAGTTATTTCTATTTTCATGGATTTCTCTGTAATCTTTAAGGTTCATTAACACTCTTTCGGTGCAGTTTTCATCGGCGCACTCACAAAAGAAATAGATAGGTTTGTTTTCGTCCTGAGGTTCTATTTTAAACTCCGGTTGATTGTCTTCATCGGCTAAACGGTTGGTTTCGATAACGCCTATGTCAACTTGTTCGTTTAGTTGTCTGAAAACGGCTTCATTTTCGGCTAAACGCCTTTTTGAAGTTGCTTCTTCCATACAAATATAATACCAGTAAAAGGACTAAATCTTATAAGTTTATGATTTATTCATACGTGAAGAGTAACGTCTTGTTGGTCAGCCGGATTTATAAAATACCTGATTAACTGCCCTATGAATTTAATGCTGTCGGCCTCTTTAACAAATTCGGTAGCCACGACTAGTGCGGTTCCGTCCTCGTCATTCCTTGTTACATAAGCTGAATCTATAGTTGCGTACCTAGTAAGTAGTTCGCAGATGTTTTCAGCTTGTTTTTCCATAAGCGGTGGTTTTATTTCAAAGCCATAACCAAGGATAGAGGATTCATCCTGTCTTTGCATTGTTATTGTTTCACCGGTAATTACATATGCCATATATATACTCTGGCATGAACTAGCCAGCAATTGCAAAAGCTTATCCTTTATTCTGCAAAGTGAGAATGGTCATTGAGTGTCCATAATCGCCAGGCGTGTTCCTCTTCAAAAGCATCCCGATAATCTATAACAGTTATTGCAGTATTTTCTATCGAAGTATTCTCAATAAATTTCTTTAAAAGAGGGCCTGTTAATTGTTCTCCGAATATAATTCGGGCTATTAAAACTCTGAGAAAATATCCATGCGATACAACAGTCATAGTTGTTTCCATTCTCTTTTCTAAGAACTTAATTGCTTTATCGGCTCGCTTAAGCAGATCGTCATAGCTTTCGCCGTCACTAAATTTTAGTTTTGTCTGGTATAAAGTCTTTTCCCAGTCCCTCCATTTCTCGCTGGCAACTCGATCAGAATAGGGCTTGCCGTCCACTTGACTAGGCTTTATGCGCTCAACAAAGAGGTCAGATATTTCAACATCCTTACCGGTTATAGAAGAGATTTTATTAGCAGTTTGTCGGGCCCGCAAAACCGGGCTAGAAATTAAAGCCTCAAATTTAATATGACTCAAGCGGTCGGCAATTGTCGAGGCTTGCTGTGTACCTAGAGGGCTGAGAGGCGAATCGACTGATTGAAATACCGGACTTGCGTTATCCATACTCTGGCCGTGCCTAACCAGGTAAACTCGTTTATTTGTCTTTATCATGCTGTAAGTATAGCAAGAACGGGTATGCTTAGTTTCCTTAAGATCCCTTAAGAAGAGTTGCTAATGTTATTAACATTGCTTGAGACCATAGCAATGGATTGGCTGGGCTTCCCCATCTGTCTACCCATGGTTGCAAGTTGTCAGGTTGTAGCATATGTTCCTGGGATTGCTCAGCAATCCAGCCGTTAGGTTGCATCTGAGCTATTATCCAAGCTAATTTATCCCCCGCTTCTTTATTATGGTTATTTTTAAAGTAATACCATCCGAGGAGCGCGGTCAGAACCGGCCACTCACCACCACCGTAATAACTATCTTCACGGTAGCGATATACCCCGCCGTTAGGGCTGACTAGTTGAGACTCTATTTTACTAAGCATGTCGCTGAAGTCTTCATTTGTAATTGCTTCAAAGATCGAGCAAATCAGTAAACTGCTATCGGTTCTTTCGTTGCTTAAATTAATCGCATGCTTAACATTATCGGCTTCAGGATGATCATAGGCTTTAAGACCGCTGTAGATACAAGCTAGGCTAGCGGCATGTATCCCTTTTCGCTCTTCCCACCAATCAAAACATGGTTCCTGCCAATGAGTGGCAAGATAATGCTGAATTAAACCGGTCGCATCAGTATATTTTTCTATGCTTCTCTGATGCCTGGCTTCGTGTTGTTTTATGGCCCAAAGTAGAGTTCCAAAGCCATCTAATTGGAAAGTTTCCCATTCTTCATGAGATTCCTGTCCGTCATAAGTATATCGAGCGTCGAGTACACCACCGCTCAGTATGTGGTTGCGTCGTGTATTTATAATATCTGCACACCAATCGAAGAATTTTTCGGCCGATTCTATATATCCTGCTCTACTCATGCCGTCAGCAATAAAAGCCCCGTCACGAAACCATGAATAGTTATAAGCTTTAAAGTTAGGCGATGCTGGGTAGGCGCCAGATGCTTGTTGGAACTGAAGTACAACGCCAGCGCTTTTTTCTATAGCTTCAGTGATCTGCCTATCGTCCATATTTGGATTATATCAGCTAAATCCTTTATGCTTACGTTTATAAAAAATAAATGAAAAAGACATCTGTAAGTTAGGCCTATACTCATCGCTCTGTTAGAAAATAGACTGAAAATGTATTGGTAGTTTTGTATATATTGTTACACGCATTGTTCCGGGACGATGAGTTTAATTCAACGATATAGGAGGATATATGACTAACGATCAGTTGAGTGCTATTGCTCAAATTCAGCGAAGGCAACTGTTTGGTTTAACGGCTGTTTTTGGTTTCGCTATGATTCTGACGGCTGTCTTCACGGCTTTCATAGTCAGCACAATAACGCACAGCCAGTTAGCAAACGCTATAAATAGCGCATCGCGATTGGCCGATACGACTTTACCTGGCTCTTCA
>DASSZG010000012.1:0-11140 GCA_035702905.1 Saccharimonadales bacterium (SeqCode) | reverse complement strand
TCCGAAGACGCTTGGTACATTGTTCGAAATACGCCATCGGTAACTGGCTTTGTAGGGAGTGGCATAGATCCTACACCGGTCGAGGAAGATGAAATAGAGAAGATCCAAAAACGAATGGGTCTGGAGCAGCCTAAACACAAGATAGATTTTGTTATAGGTGAAGTAGTCAATATTATAGATGGACCATTTAAAGGGTTCGATGGCAGTATTAATGAAATCGATCCGGCTAAGGGCAAACTTAAAGTTCTAGTGAATATGTTTGGCCGCGAAACGCCAGTTGAGCTTGATGGACTGCAAGTTAAGCGCGTCTAGATAGTTATTCCTATGTCTATTGGCTTAGAATACAGACAAATACTACAAGAATATACGCCGCCGGCGATCCGCCGTATTAGCGGCGCAATAGCCAATCATGTTCAGGAAGTACCTATTCCGACTGACGGCACTCAAGCAAACGATTCTTTAATAGATTCAGATATAGACACCCTTAAAGTAAGGGAGGAACTTCGGGCGGTTGCTATACGTTTCGGCGGGAGCATCGCTCTTTTAGGAGCTAATACAGCGACTTTGATCGCTGAAAAAGGATTCATGAATACCGGTACATCCATTCTAGAACCTGCCCTAATAGTTGGTAGTAGCCTGCTGGCGTCCGGGGTGCAAGAAAAGAGAAAACATCTAACATCAGCGTATTCTCACGTAATGGACATTCTGAGCCAAAGTGAGTCTCAGATAGATGAACTTTCCAAATTTAGACCTCTTGTAGCTAGTAACTTACCGAGCCAAGGTGAAAGCTTAGGCGCTGATAGCCTTGGATTTGCCGAAAACTTTGAAAGTCGGTTTAAACTACCCGGGCAAGTCGCACCGAATATTAAAGCTACCGCGAAATTCAAACGCGGTAAAGATGTTGATAACGTTGAAGTCGACACAATAGAACGAATTATGCCATCAAACAAGTTTGGACATTTTCATCTAGTCCTAAAGTTAGGCCGTCAGAAGTCAGCGGACTACCGCGTTTTAAAGAATATTCCTTACAAGTCAATGGAAGAAGCATTGTCACAATTGCGTTATCAGAAAAGACAGGCTGTGGACAATGAAGCCGATCTATTGTATACTTCATCCCTGTTACGCACTTCTGTCTTTACTAATTTAATAAGAAAGGGAAGGAGAGTGTTGAGCTTTAGCTCCACTCGCTAATACTATGGCAAAAGAAGTAAGAGCTAATTTAAAAATGAAGTTAAAGGGTGGTCAAGCCAGTGCAGCACCTCCTGTTGGTAGCGTACTTGGCCAATACGGCGTAAACATGATGGACTTTATTCAACCGTTTAATGACCAAACTAAGGATGTCATGGGCCAGGATGTGACAGTCCACATAACTATTTTTGACGATCGAAGCATGAATTTTCGCATTGTCGGTACGCCAACCGATGACCGAATCAGGAAAGAACTGGGCATTCAAAAAGGTTCCGGTAAGCCTAACAGTGAAAAAATCACTAAAAAGCTTAGCGATGCCCAGCTTACAAAGATTGCTGAAGAAAAAGCAATCGATATGAACACGCAGGACGTTGAAGCCGTAAAGAAAATGGTTGCCGGTACAGCTCGTTCAATGGGCGTAGAAATAGAAGGCTAAAAGACCAATGACTACTGAGCATCTTGAAGATACTAGGGGGGAGACACACCCCTCAGACATGCCTACAAGCGCTTTAGCAATTTGTATTGATGCCGAGTATAACCTAGTAAGATGCGGGATTACGCCTGACGTAAAGAGAGCATTACTAAAGCAAGGATCAAAATCTTTAATAATGGCATTTAATAGTGCCACTAAAGCAATACCGAAGTCTGAGCTAGTAGGATCTAGGCGAAGCTCTGAAGAACAGGTTAGTCCGGCTATGAGGCTGGTTTTAAGCAGACTAGCACTTTACGGTCATAAGTACGAAGTAAACTATGTTGGTATGGCCCAATCTGTTCTTATTGAGGCCGATGCTAGTCAGTACGTTACCAGGAAGAATCAAGAAGATATCGTCAGTTCGATACTAAATTACCAAGTAGAAGAAGCAATTATAGAAGATTAATTTGTGGCAGGCATATCAGGCCGATATGACCACGAAAGGAGACAACAATGGCAAAAACTAAGTCAGAATTAATAGAAGAAGCGGCATCTAAGGGATTACAGGTAAGTTCTAAGACTACCATCAAAGAAATAGAAGCTGCTTTAGCAAGTAGCAATAACGAAACTAATTCAACTGGCGCAGATGATAAATCACAGGCCAAAGCCGGTAAAAGAAGTGCCAAAGCACAAGCTGAAGCAAAAGCCAAAGAAGCTAAGCAAGAACGCAAGCGATCACCTGACACAGAAGAAGCTAAGACGAGCGCAGTCCAAAAGCCAGCTCGGTCAAGAGCTGAGAGGCGGGGCAAACTATACAAAAAAAGTATGGAAAAACTCGATCCTGCCAAATATTACACTCTAGCGGAGGCAATTCAGCTGGCAAAGGAAACATCTTTTGTTAAATTCGATGCAACTGTTGAATTACACATAAATCTTGCAGTCGATCCACGTCACGCCGATCAGAATGTTCGGGATAATTTAGTCTTGCCCAACGGGACCGGCAAAACTATAAGAGTCGCCGCACTTAGTGATGACGAAGCTGCCGCAAAGGCGGCCGGCGCCGATCTCTTTAACGCCGATCAAATTTTTGGCAGTCTAGATAAGGGCAATATTGACTTCGATATATTAATCGCTAGCCCTTCACAGATGCCTAAGCTTGGAAAATATGCCCGAACTCTAGGACCTAGAGGCCTTATGCCTAACCCGAAAAGCGGCACAGTCAGTAATGATATAAATAAAGCCGTTAGCGAAGCCAAAGCTGGGCGAATTGAATACCGCGTTGATTCTACCGGAATTGTTCACGTCGGAGTTGGCAAAGTAAGCTTTGATGATGCTAAGCTAAATGAAAATATCGAGGCCGTGTTTACTAGCATCAAAGCAAATAAGCCGGCTAGCGTCAAAGGTAGTTACATTAAGGCAATTCATTTGTCGACCACAATGGGTCCTTCTCTAAGCGTAGAACTTTCAGCACTTAACTAAGTTATACTGTTGTTATATGCGACTGGTCAATTCAAAAAAGGACTGCTTGCTAGTTATATTTGAAGGTGTCGACGGTAGCGGTAAGACAACCCAGATCGAGCTGGCTAAGCAAGCATTACAAGAATCTAATATAATCGTCCAAACTACCAGAAACCTTGGCGGTTCGGTAATCGGTGAAGAGCTACGTAAGGCAATACTTAGCCCAGCGCCACGGCCACCTCTAACAGACCTGTATATAGGGGCGGCAATTCAAGAAGCCTTAGCCGAAGAACTTGATAACTACCGCAAACAGTGTCAGGTCATATTAATGGACCGCGGACCAATATCGCTAGCGGCATACAATCTGGAAACTGATAAGCTAGCTTGGCAGTTCGCCGACCTGGGGATAAAAAAGTTTAAACCTGATCTCATTATTTACTATGATCTACCGCTTGAAAAAGCTAAACAACGTTTGGCTCTTCGGGCTGAGGCTAAAAACTATTTTGAAGACAAACCTATCGATTACTTGAAATCAGTCAGCAAGAATTTATTAGCCGGCGCAGATAAATACAAGGCTGTCATAATAGATGCCGATCAATCTATTGAGACCGTTCATAAGCGTACTGTTGAACTGATCACTACTTTACTTTGATTTAGGCAGATTTACCGACTTAGACATATATCTGGTTAAAGTAGTCATGGTTTTAGAGAAACCCGTTAAACCGTTCTTGTATACAACAAAGCGGTCTTGCCAATCGGGCTCATACTTAGATTTAAACTTATATAAACCGCTAAAACTAAAGAATGGGTCGCCATTGGCATATGCAAATTTCATCAAGTTATCTACTAAAGTTCGCTTCTCGCTACTTTCGTCGTCAAGTCCGGCCAAAGGACTGAGCCCAAGGTTGAAGTACTTATAACCCTTGGCATGCATCTCCGCAATCAGGTTTATTAGCAAATAATCGACGACATTACCGAGAGCGGCTGAAGATTGACGGACCATGTCATATGTGGCCTCTTCTTTATTCCACTCAGCCGGTATTACATTAATAAATGCCTGGATAGTACCGGCGGCGTCTCGAGCTACCATTAGATCACATAATTGCATATAGTCGTGGGTATAGTAGCCCATTGTGAATCCGCGCTCACTTTTATTGCCGCCCGATAGCCATTCGTCAGATATAGTCTTAGTTCGGGCTAAAACTGCTTGGTGATGAGGAGGGCTTAGAAGTTCATAACTATAATCTTGCTTACTGAAACGATTAAGTATTTGTCTAAAATATTTTGAGCCTTTGAGTTCATTTACAAACTTTTCGGTTTCGACGACTGCTTCCTGGCCTAATTTTTGGACAGTGAAGCCATGTTTTTTATACAGCTTAATATGTTTATCGGAGGTATGAATAAACGACGGTAGCCAATCGTTACTAAAACATTGGTTAATAAATTCATGAAGCAAGTTGTCGTAATGCTCCGGGTTACCTATAGGATCTCCCAAACAAAGCGCTATGCCGTGGTATACATGAAAAGCCAACGCACAATCACCAACCTCATTGAAAAAATACTGCTTATCTTTCGGCCATAATTTGAAGAATTCCTCAGCCTCACCACCATACCGGTTTAGCAGTACTTCCAGATGATCTCTTGCTTGAGATTGATCAGCGAACCTTATCTTTAGAGGCTGGAATAACGAAAGTCCAGCATAGATGACCGAAATGATGCTTACAAAAGAAAGAGAATCTAAGAACAGTTTTGCTCGTTTCGTGTGGGCCACGACTGGCTTAGTTGTAGTTATATTGAATTGATCGACGGTGTAATGTAGTGCCTCTCCGAAATTTATTTCCTGATGAAAATCGCTGGTGTCCATCAGTAAAAACCCAGAAATACCATACACAATAGTGACAAAGATTATGATAACCACAAACCTTACACTCGTACTAAAACTTTTAATATCGCTTTTAACTACATATTGATGTCGGTAGACGTAGAGTAGTATTAAAATAACCGCTGGAAACAGGAATACTCTAAATAGAGGTAACAAGGGGTGACGCATTAATACTAGTCGTTCATGCCCACGTAATATTTGAGTAAATCCTATTACTATATAAGTGATGTAAGCTACTACTGTTACAGTCCAGGCAGTTCGCTTTCGGCGTCTTAGTAATGAGCTGAGGTAAATTACGCTCACACCTAGTAGTAGCGACACGTCAACGTTAATGTCGGTAAGTTCCCGGCCGAAGTGATTTTGATGATGAAGCAAGACTTCAAATAGGGTTTCGGCAATGACGTAAATTCCATAAGCCGCCACTAACAGGCTTACTGAACTTACGGCAAGGTTATGATCATTGCTAGTTGATTTTTCTCTCATAAATCGGCTACTACTTATTGTACCAATAAAACGGCGACACTATAAACTTAAGCATAAACGCATGTTTAGAGCACTTATTTGCGTAAAATTCACATTATTATTATGCTTGCGTAAAACTATCAGCTTTAAGTACAATAAGTTTTAGTAAAAAGCACTAATCTCTTGTTGAGGGAAAGCACATCTAGCCAGTTACCATGGGTGTTTATAGTAACAAACAGATACAGTCTGCAATCGATGAAGGCCACATACTTTGCCATCCTTTTAACCCTAAGCATATATCTCACGCCAGTCTCGATGTCACCCTCGGTTTCTATTTCTACCGCATTGAAAGGATGCAGGAGCGTACTATATATAATCCATTCGATCCCGAAGACGTAGAGAGATACTTTGACGGGCCATATAAGGCTATGCCGCATGCCGAATGGTGTGCCCTGAACGGTTTTAAACCGGTGGCTAATATACCGCTTGACCACCCAGTTATAAGCCTGAAACCACGCGAGAGGATCCTAGCACACACGCACGAGTTCTTCGGCATTAAACCGCCCGGTGCTTATGAGGTCAAATCTAGGTCTAGCTGGGGCAGGAACGGTGTAGCTGTTTGTTTTGATGCCGGCTGGGTTGATCCTGGCTATATTAATCGGTTAACCCTTGAAATTTATAACTTAAATGAGCGTGAAACCGTGCTCCTGCCGGTTGGCGAACGCATTGCGCAGGCCGTTTTCGTTGAAACTGGTGAAGTTGAAGGCACTTACGGTGCTGGCCGCCATGACGGTTTTAGCGGCAAATACCAGCAAGGGGATTATCTCGATACTATTATAAAAACCTGGTCACCAGATATGATGTTGCCAAAGGCCTACAAGGATACACGTGAGATGCCTAAAAAAATAGAGGGCATGCCATATGAATAGAGGCAAATATATAGTTATAGAAGGCGCCGAGGGAGTAGGTAAAACTACTCAGATTAACGAATTAGTCCGCCGTTTTCAGGCCGCTAATTTACCTGTTAGAAGACTGAGAGAGCCTGATTCTCAGAGTGACCTGACGGCTAGGGCAATTAGGCAATTAACCCAGGACCCACGATATCCGATGAATACCCGAACTGAGGTGCTTTTATATAACGCTGCCCGCTCACAAAGTTTACAAGTAATTAAAGAGAGTCTCGATCAAGGAGTTAATTGTGTAGTTGATCGAAACTACTTAACAACACTGGCTATTCAATACTATGGACGCGGTGATGTACCTGATTACCAACTGATTAATACAATTATAAATTTTGCAGTTGGCGAGATGGAGCCAGATCTCTGTGTGATATTAGATGCGCCCGTCAACATCTTAAAAGAACGGCTTAAGGGCCGGTATAACGGTGAGCGCTTCGACAACCTAGATGATGCTTTCCTGGAGCGAGTCAGAGCCGGCTATCTATGGGAGGCAAGGCAGAGAAACTTACCGGTCATTTACGCAACCGATAATCAGGAATCCATAGCTGACCAAATTTGGCGCCTAGTAACCGGGCAGTTGTCATTAAGAACGAATGTTCCGTCACTATCTGAGCCACCTATTTCCGTTAAAGAAGTACTTGAACAAAAGGAAGCCAGTCCGACCGACAAACCAGTCAGTAGCGATGTTTTAGTCGAAAAGAACGAAGACGGCATTTTTATAGCTACCGAAGCCGGCAAAGAGTATCTATCTGAGACAGTCAGTGATATAGACGGCGATGTCTATTCCTTTACCAGTAAGCTTGATCCGGTCACTATAGCGGCTGCTATGGCAAGATTATCGAGGCGTGGCGATGATATGCGGATTACCATTCTAGATGAGTTTGCGGGCAAGGTTGATGAAGACGCGGCCCTTCTAAAACGGGTTATAACAGCTTATGGTGACGATTCCGTACAGCAACTCGGTGGAGTTCACCTGGTAGTCGAGAATGCTTCTAATTTGCTTACCAAGAAACTGGAGTGGGGACGGTTAGCCGCCTATCTAGAACAATCAACCCGCTATATATACTTTGACCAAAAAGACAAAAACGGAAAGTATAAGTACTTCGTTCCAGCAGAACTGAAAGGTAAATTACGAGATAAATATATTAGTACTATGGATCAAATTTTTGATCTGTACTCTGAAATGGTTCATGAACTTACCGACTACGTTAGAAAAAACTCTTCTGTCCCTCAAAAAGAACAGACCGGAGCCTGGAAAGCCGCAACCCGTGCCCAAGCCTGCGATGCAATAAGGGCGGTATTACCGGTAGCTACCAAATCAACCGTCGGTATTTTTGCTTCAGGACAGGCAGTAGAAAGTTTGATAATGCACTTGCTTAGCGACGAGTTAAAAGAAGCTAACAAGGTTGGACAAAAACTTCTAAAAGAAGCTAGGAAAGTCATCCCAATGTATTTAGAGCGCGCCGATAAACCCGACCGGGGCGGAGCTTATATTGCTTATCGTGCAAATACTTATAAAGCCGTACAGGAAATTGCTAATAATTTACTACCAAAAAATCATTCAGATGCCACCCACGAAGACGTAACGTTGGTAGATTATTGGCCAAAAAATGAAATGACTCTGCTTGCCGATATGCTGTACGAGCATAGTGATCTTCCACTGGAAGAATTACAGACAGTCGTCAACGGCTGGTCGTATGATGATAAAGTAAGAGCATTCAATGCTTACTTAGGAGAAAGGCTTAATCGTCGTCACCGACCCGGACGGGCCATAGAAAAAGCCCACTATAGCTGGGATATCCTCTGCGATTACGGTATTTTTCGGGATTTGCAGCGGCATAGGATGGTTGATGATCTCAACTGGCAACAACTGACTCCTAGATTTGGCTATGACATTCCGAAACTAGTCGAAGAAGCAGCGCTAACAGATAAGTATGAAAAGTGTTACGATCTAAGCCTTGAACTGTACAGTGCCCTGACTAAAGACGGGTTCTCGCTTGAAGCGCAATACGCCTGTCTATTCGGTCACCGTATGCGCTGGAAAGTTACCTACAACGCCAGGGAAGCATTTCATTTCCATGAACTTCGGACTAGCCCACAGGGGCACCCTGGCTATCGTAAACTTGTGCTTAAAATGCACGAGAAATTGAAGGAAGTCCATCCTACACTTGGCGAGGCTATGAAGTTTGTAAATAAAGATGAAGATCCAGAGTTAACAAGGCTGGCGGCTGAAAAATATACAGAATTTAAATTAAAACAACTGAAATCCTAAATACCAAGTTCTACGATATTAGAAACTAATGGCAAAATAGCGGCGAGAACTATAGTTCTCTGATCGGTCGCATCAAGTTCTTGATTCACAATCCGCTTCCAGTCCTCTTGAACTTCAGTATGAAGTAAGTTATGCAAATCTAATAGGTATTCCTGGACATGCGGGCTACAGCCAACACAAGCTTCTAAATATGCCTGCCTCGCATCCTCTTTAGAAACCAGTGGTTCGTTTATGTCTAGCATTTCCATTTTAACCGCGCCCATATTTCTTCTTTCTGTCCTTCAGCCATTCAAAAAGCCCCATCTGCGGCCTTTTGGAGGCCTCTGGAGCTTGTATTATTGTTAGTCTGTTATGCTTGCTTTACTTTTTCGCTCCGGAGGCCTTAACCATGAAAAACAATGGCCTTTGTGACCATGACTTGGTTAATTCCGAAGACTTCATTACTCATAAAACTTTTTAATTATACCTAAGCGTACTATTTGGTCAAGTACTAAATGACAATATTTGCAGTAAAAATATTGACAAACATGCGACGGAGTTTAAAGTATTAACCATATGAATAAAAAGAATGAGAGACTAGTTCTGGACGCTAATGATCCAAGTGATCGAAACATTATATCGGCTGGTATGTATGGATTTAGGGTCTTGTCTCTAATTGGGTTTAATGATCAAGACAGATTAATTGCTGAAAATTTAGTAAAGCGCTGTGAGGCGGCTAAGTATAGAACTGCACCATTTTTGGAGCTAACACCGGTTGAAGCCAGGATTATGGCCGAAGCAGTAACTCGCCAAATGGAGCTGGAGATAGAAGATCTGGTCTTTGAAAAAGGAAACCATCCCGATGGACCCGCTTGCAAGACCATAGCCGACTTTGCAACTTCTCAAGTAGCCGTTATGGTTTAGAGTTGACACCCGCTATAACGTTATGACAACATAGTCTTATGCAAAAGCAATCAAGCATTAAGGTCATTTCTAACCTCATTTATCAATGCGGGTAGCTTAAGCATTTATTAGCAAAGCAGCTCCCGCCAATAACGGGAGCTTTTTTAATTAGGAGAAATGGAATGGAAAAAACCAAAAACGATCAATTGTATCTGATCAGGTATGAACGTCAAAAGTACCTAAGCGACAGGGCGCTAGCGGCGGAGTTGGTATTAGACGAAGCTGTGCCTGAGACTGGTCTTGATGAGACAAATAACCAGCCTGGAGATAGTCAAACTAGTGAAGTAACTAAACCAAACGATTAGGTAAATCATGAGCGAAAGACTAAGTCAGGAAGATTTGGACATACAAAAAATATTGGCATTCGGCGAACATCGCTTGGTAGGGGTTACTGGAAACCGCTACTACGCTCCCAGTTTAGTCGGCGTTCTTACTGTTAAGCCGGAAGCTGTCCTTCAAAGTAGCCATAAATCTGACGAGGAAAGTGCGTTTATAACCCAGGAGGAAGCGTCATATGCGGTCGAGTCCTACAGGTTAGACGGTTTGGATATAATTCAATCAATAAATAATTTCAGAACCATTGCCACAAAGACCGCACTAGCTAACTCAACCATTGACCAAGGCCTGCCCATCTGTTAGAATACAGATAAGTTGCCAGAGACAGCGACGGGCCTTAAGCCTTAATCAAGTCGCCAAGGTACAAACAATTTCTATTTATCAATTAGATAGTTTGAACGTCTTTGGAATACAAAGGCGTTTTTGTTTGGCAACGAATCTTAAGTAATAAAAAAGGTCGATGCTTAAGTTTAAAGTCAATAAACGGAGAAGTTAAATGGCGTTAAATAAAAGCCAAAAACAATCAGTTGTAAGCGAAGTTGCTGAGTTACTGAGCGAATCTAAAATGACAGTGGTTGCAAAATACCAAGGCACCAGTGTTAAGGCTCTACAAGAACTTCGACGCAACGGTAAAGATAACGGAACTAAAGTAAAAGTTATTAAAAACCGTTTAGTCAAACAGGCTTTGCAATCAACCGATAAGCTTAAAGAAGTAGATACCTCAGCTTTAGAGGGAATGCTTCTATACGCTTTCAATAGCGAAGATGAAGTAGCGGCCGCTCAAGCACTAAACTCATTCATCAAACTCAATCCAAATGTTGAGTTTGTTGGTGCTATTAGTGACGACGGAAAATTCCTAGACAGCGCCAGTGTTAAAGAGCTAGCCAGTCTACCTGGTAAAAACCAGCTCATCGCTGGGCTAGTCGGTATATTGAACTCACCGATCAGGAATGTCACTAGTGGTCTAGGCGGCGGACTGTCGAACATACTATCCGGCCTAGAAGCTAAGGCCTCATAAGTTAGCAAATTAAAGGAGATAATAATGGCAGATTTAAAGAAAATCGCTGAACAGCTAGTCGGATTAACCGTACTAGAAGTAAATGAACTAAGTAATATATTAAAAGATGAATATGGTATTGAGCCAGCCGCAGCCGCTGTTGCACTTGCTGCCGGCCCAGCTACTGGCGCTGAAGCCGGCCCAGCTGCTGAAGAAAAGTCTGAATACGACG
>DASSZG010000010.1:0-6380 GCA_035702905.1 Saccharimonadales bacterium (SeqCode) | reverse complement strand
TTTCATAGCCAGAGCTCTCGCTCTAGGTAGGTTAGGATTGATAGAATAAGCCATGGTAGGCTCCTTTCCTTGTAATTATGTAATGGTAACTACAGTTTAGGATGCCTACCTTTTATGTTGCAAAGGTGTTGAGTTAATACGAACGAATTGACAAAATGCTAAGCTTATGCTAATATACATATATTGAATTAAAACAAAAACCCATATGCCAAATTATAATCAAATTAATGAGCAAAGTATCGGACCGTTAAACGAAGTTCAGCCCATTGAATTACCGGAAGGAAGCCTGATTCGATCTTCATCAGAGTTAGAGCAGCTCGTTGAAGGGCCGGCATTATTAGCTTGTCAAACGCTTTACAATGATAATATCCGTACGATTTCAGCCTCAGCAAATTCCAAAGATATAGACGAAGCTTATATTGATATAGACTTTTCGTCATTATCTGAAGAGAATAAAGCAATTGCTTTAGCAAATGGAGTGCCAGTAGTGCTAGAGGGCACGGCAAGTGATCAAGACCCTCAGCCTAAAGCTGTAAAATTAGCAATCGGCCTAGACCTAACTGATAATCCAGTGACTGTATCAGAAAAGCTACAAGATCTTGCCCTGCGTTTTAAAAAGCAAGAACTTCTATGGGCGCCTCGATATAGTATCGATCAACTTAAATCTATTTACGGATATTCTAAGGAAGAACCTGTTTCAGTTGAGGATTTTGAACAGGAAGGATTTTATTATGATCCAGCGTCACAGCAATTTCATCTTAGCCAGGAGCTATATGAAAAGAGCAGAGAAATTATAGGCCAAACGTAAAAAGACTCATTCTCCGCTAAAGAATAGTTTGGGGCTCAAATAAGGGATAGTTGAATCGGTTGCTTATTAAGGTATTATATTTTTATGTACCGAAATTATGAAACTCTGTACGCATCGGGTATTTCTGAAGCGGCAGTGGATAGGGCGGTCTCAGTCACCTTAGATAAGTTTGAAGAAATTAAGGCGGCAGATATAAAACTTGCTGATCCAATTATCAATAGGGAACTAATAGCCATCGTTGTTGCATTGAAACCAGGTTCTGAAGAGCACATAGAAGAAAGTATTTTATCAGTCGCTCGAATAGGTAAAATTCCAACAAAAATGTATGAAAAATTTGCATTGAAAGCGGTAAGTAGAGCTTTTTCCCAACAAAAGCGGGGAATCGATACCGATATTGAGCCGATGGAAAAGTTAGCATGGCTACCCGAAGCAAGTATATATGAAGCCTCGAGCGCAAGCGTGAATGGCATACATGTCGGTTTTTCAGGGGGTTGGGCTCATCACGGAAGATTATTAGCAGTCTCTTTTGCAAGTAGTGTTGCAGGTGCGTTGGAATTACCCACAGTAGAACCTGCAACAGTGGAACTTTTTGATGACGAAAAAAGTTTAGAACGTCTGAAGTGGCTCAATAGCGGTCAAGATTCGGGAGATAATCTCCCTGAGCATGACATTGCCAGACAGCAATACCGCTTCATTTTTGATAAAATTGCTTGCAAGTGTGACTACATTTAACATTGACAACTATATAGTTTTAATATATAATATTGTTTAATTATGGCTCTTACAGAAACTGAACAGGTATCTCCGCTCGCAATCCTACCAGAAGATCGACTAATTCTCGACGAGTCTTTCGTGCTTCTAAAGTTTTTAAGAGATAAGGGTAATGTTGTAGATGCCTGTATGCCGGATAATGCAGAGGTATTTCCTGGAAAATATGTTCATATACAATCTGATGGCAGGAGTCTTGGCGCCCCACCCGAAACTGGACGCTGGGATATAGTTGTGAATGATACGGTTGAGGCTTCACTCCTAACTACCCCAAACCTCTACCAAGGCATTTTCTACAGGATGTCAGTTAAGGATTCAGATGGTGGTACGCGCATTGCCACTCAGGAAGAGACTCATAGGCTGGCTACGCTTTTAAATATCCTTTACCAGAAAATTGATCTGGCTTCAGAAGCAAAGCAATCAGTCGAAAAAAACAAAATCAATCTTATAGCTAGCTTTGGACAATTAATTGTTACTAAATTAGTGAAATCGTATTAATTGTTAGTTAGCGAAATAATTAGCCAGATACTATCCAACCGTAAATTTGCGTAATTTAGCAAACGCTATCGACATATTTTGAGAAGTTGAGGTCTGGCTCATGATTGCTAACCCCAGTATAACTAAAAGCGGGCCAGTATTAGGATCTGTCGCAAGGCCACTATATAAGTAACCAAAATTTTGTCCAATCATCCAGAACAATAAGCTTACAAATATACCTAGCCAAATAGTCACCTTACGAATTTGTTCTGATATAAATACGGCCACCCCGACAAGGATCTGGGCTATGCTTAAACATAGGATTATTAAATAACCCGTATTTGAATGTAGTTTCAAGGGAGGTGGGGAAGTCATGCTTGCCATTTGCTGGCTAGACATATTCATTTGTCTAGCGGTTTCTGGAATAGTATTGCTTTGACTAAAACTATGAACAAATCTTGCTGAAGTCTTGTCAATTGAAGAAAGCCATTGGGGAGCTTGCTTTGAGTTATTTATAAAAACGGCACTGATATCGCCGATAGTATTCTGGCCAGGCAAAATTTGGTATATGCCTGCGCCGACCCAAATTATTGCCCAAACTATTATTAACCAGTAGGCCGGATAGGCATTATGTTGGTTATCGCTTTCTTTAGGTAGGGAAGACATAGAAAGAAATACGTATAATATTGCCGCGCCAGGTGCGCCCATCAGTAGCATCGCATGGCCACTAAATAAACCACCGTAGGCTTCACCGAGTGCCCATACTATAAGTCCCCATCCTATAGACAGATATAGGCCAAGCTTGGCGGTGCGTTTATACAGAATTAATACGCCGATACAAAACTGGGTGACAACAAACAAGAGATTAAAAAGGAAAGGATTAATCAAAAATATATGTAAGCCAAGATGTATCGGCGCTTGAACAAACCCTGGTTGACGGCTTGCTACAGGACTTATTACTTTAGAGGCAAAGGCAGTGGTAAACATTTGCGGTTGTAGCTGTAGTAATCCGTCGAATATCCATAGAGAGCCCAGACACAGGCTTAGGTTTCGCTTAGTTAGGCGAGCCTTCAAGGTTATTACCTGTCGGGGTTTTGCAAGTCGCTAGACAGGGAGAAGATAGAAGAGTTTATGAAAGTGTCCTTATCTCTAATTATGGCTTGAGGCGGTATTTGTTCAGATCTTGTACTTAAACCTGAGAGTCTTTTGACGGCTGTGCCAATTGCAAGGAATTCAATCAGCCCACTACCCAAGTCATAGATATATGTCTTTATGCCTAGAATATCGTCGGCACCTATTTCTTCGGCTTGCGCTTTAAGTCTTGCTAGTGATTCCTCACGGGCACCGTAAATCATATTAGTCAGTTCACTGATCTCACCTTTTACCAAATTCTTGAGGCCCGCCTTAATTCCTCCTAAAAATCCTAGCGAGTATACAGAGGTGCCGAGTACTAGCTTCATTGGAGCATAACCCATTTTAGCGATATTCCAAGTCTCCTCGGCAGTCATATCGCTGGTTGTCACACCGCCTACACTAGTAGCCAAATCAACGATTTGTTCGTTATATGACGCTGTTCCAATCATTACCATTTCTTGTATTTCGGAAGTTCCAACAGGCAGAATAGTGGTCCTAATGCCAACGACACTATTTGCGTTAACAGCCTTAGCTTCTTCAACTATTCTTTCTAAGGCCAGGCTCCGAGTTTTATTAAAGATATCACTGTACTGTTTAACTTCGCCTTTAGCTAGCTGCCTAAAGCCGCCCATTATACCCCTGGCTACACCGATCGAATAGGCTACATTGCCGAAAGCAAAATGTATTGGTTGGTAGCCGGCGTCCCATTGGCAAAAAAGCTCTTGTCCATCGGCCGAGGATGTAAAACTACCAGCTCCCCCATCATTTCTATGAACTCCGGAACCGACAGTAAGGAACTCTATATTACCCGGGTGCATAATTAATTCACTAGTGACACCACTGGCTCCAGAGCAGCTACCTTGAGACAACTCATCACTGAAGCGCTTCAAAGATAACTTTCTCCCCTCAGTAATCATATTGGTTATCTGGCTTACTTCGCCACCTACCATCGTGCGGATATTTGACCCGACACCCCGAATAAATCCCATCGCAAAGACACTGTTACCGATGAGTATATTGCCGGGGCTATAGCCCAGCAACGCCAGACAATACATTTCGTTTCCGGACAAGCCAGAGTATTTTACAGATGATGTGTCGGCGGGGTTCATTTATTTCTCCTATAACTAAAAGTGATTATATAATTTGTAACCGATTTTTGATATTATAAGTTTAAGAATAAGCATTAAACCTAAATGGCACAAAACAAAATAGTAGAAAAGGCCATAGAAGCGCCAGCCATAGCCCTTGACAGGGGCTTAGAGGGTGGTCAAAAAATTGCTAAAAATATACCTCTTGGTGGTCAACAGCCAATCAAACGGGCGCGTGACTTTTGGTATCTGTTAGGCCCTGGTTTAACCACGGGCGCATCAGACGATGACCCTTCCGGAATTGCTACATACTCACAAGCCGGAGCCCAGTATGGCTTTGGACTACTATCGCTGGCACTGTTCACCTTTCCGCTGATGGGCGTGGTGCAAGAGATGTGTGCACGGATTGGACTGGTGACAGGCAGGGGACTTGCCGGCAATATTCGTATGCATTTTGGCAGGAAGGTGCTTTATGTCAGTACCATGCTCCTTTTTATTGCTAACACTTTTAACATCGGGGCCGACATAGGAGCAATGGCTAATGCTGTGCAGCTACTAAGACCACACTTACATTTCGGAATGTTAGTTATTCTTATATCTATATTTATATTACTTCTACAAATATTTACGCCTTACGTAAGGTATGCCCGCTATCTTAAATGGCTAGCTCTAGTATTATTTGCATATATTCTGTCGGCAATCCTAGCTCACCCTAATTGGCACACCATTGCCACTAATGCCATCATTCCTCATATAAAATTAGATAAAACCAGCATATTATTAATTTGTGCAATTCTCGGTACTACAATCACACCGTATCTGTTCTTCTGGCAGACATCTCAAGAAATAGAAGAGGAAATTGCAGCCGGTCAAACCACCATAAAACTGAGACAGGGATCAACGCCTACTGAAATTAAAAAAATGCGTATAGATGTTTGGTCTGGCATGTTTTTATCTAATGTCGTTATGTTCTTTATAGTAGCTGCTTGTGCTAGTGTTTTATTCACACATGGGATAAATAATATAAATACTGCCGCCCAGGCCGCTCAGGCACTGAAACCCTTTGCCGGCAATGCCACTTACTGGTTGTTTGCAGCTGGCATAATTGGTATGGGCCTACTCGCCATACCGGTTTTAGCAGGCTCTAGTGCTTATGCCATAAGCGAGAGTCTGGGTAAGCGACAAGGCTTAAACAATAAACTTAAGCAAGGATACCTTTTCTATGGAGTCATTATTATATCAATGCTTGTGGGTCTTGGCTTAAACTTCGTTGGTTTGAATCCTATTAAAGCTTTAATATATTCAGCCGTGCTGAATGGTATGGTTGCTCCAGTAATAATTGCTCTAATTGTTATTATCGCAAAGAACAAAAAGATTATGGGTGAGTGGAAGAACAGCATTGTATCTACCAGTATCGGCTGGTTATTAACTGTCTTTATGGCTATATCCGGTATCGCAGCAATTTACTCGGTATTTGCTTAAACAGGAGTCGTTCATGAATGCGCATATTAGAGTCAGGCACCCTAGAGAAATCCTAGAATCAAAAGCTAATATTAAAAGTAGTGGTAAAGTTTATCAAGCCAATGACAAATTACTGGAATGGATAACAAACCATGTTCTGGCATCCGTAGTGCTTTTCGATATTGCCCTTATATTACCGTTGTTGGCTATTCCGGCTTCAACTTCTATTAAGTTAACTGTTGGCGTAATATCTAGTAGCTGGATTCAGTGGTGGGCATTGCCGGCGCTACAACGTTCTCAGAACAAAATCCAAGCTCAGAATGATGCCAAAGCCGAAGCCGACCACGAAACGTTAACGTACCTGGCTAACTTGCAGGATAAACAGATGGCCGCTTTAGAGGAGATAACAAAATCTCTCGATAAGCTTAAGTAGATAGTAAAAAATACAAAGCTTTAAGCTGGTTTTAGCATCTTTATTTAAGGTATAATAGGGTTTTTATGGAGCAAACACCAAGACGTCCGGTTAGAGGAAATTTAGAAGGCTTTGTGGTACCTAAAGCCGTACCTAAACCTGTTTATCGGTCTCCTTCGACGTTTGTACCTCGATCGCAAACCATACCCCCACAGCCGATGGCTGAAGAACA
>DASSZG010000007.1:0-12643 GCA_035702905.1 Saccharimonadales bacterium (SeqCode) | reverse complement strand
TTTCATAGCCAGAGCTCTCGCTCTAGGTAGGTTAGGATTGATAGAATAAGCCATGGTAGGCTCCTTTCCTTGTAATTATGTAATGGTAACTACAGTTTAGGATGCCTACCTTTTATGTTGCAAAGGTGTTGAGTTAATACGCGATACTTGCTATACCAACACATTATGTTAAATTTGAATCATAGATCCCATAGGGAGGATCTTTAACAACATAGGAGGTGACGGCTGTGTCGGCCGTTATCGAAGGTAGATCGCATAGACCATCGGCCAATAAGCCCTCATCGGGGACGCTTTCCTGGCTCGATCGGTACTTCGGCATCACGAAGTTCGGCTCCAATTTCCAGACGGAAGTCCGTGCTGGAGTGGTGACATGGCTGGCGATGTGCTACATCGTGGTCGTCAATCCGAGCATCCTGTCAGGTGTTAATGATAGCGCCGGGCATATGCTTGCATTCGGCCAAGTGGAGACTATGACAGCACTTGTGGCCGGGGTCATGACCTTGGCAATGGGTATTGTCGGTAAGGCTCCGCTGGGGTTGGCCGCCGGGTTGGGTATCAACTCTTTTGTGGCCTACTCTCTTGTCGGTGGCCCAGCCCACCTTACATGGCCGGAAGCAATGGGGGTAGTCGTCAGTGAAGGCATCGTAATGGCAGTGTGTAGCTACGTGAAGAACATTCGCGGACGCGTACTCGACGCCATCCCGAAGGATCTGAAGGCGGCAATCTCGGTTGGTATCGGCTTGTTCATCGGCGTCATTGGCCTAGTGAACGCTGGTGTTGTAGTGAAGGGCAACGGTACGCTCGTTGGTCTTGTGGCTCAGTATCGCGGGTGGCCTCTGATGATCTTCGCCTTCGGGCTGTTGATCACTAGCGCCTTTGTCGCTAGGAAAATGCGTGGAGCTCTGCTCTACGGCATTATCTTAACGACGGCGTTAGCTACTGTTGTGAACGCCTTGAACAACAACAAGGTCTTCACAGACGGAAGTGCCCACATCCCGACGACGTTCGCTGCACCGAGCTTCCACCTGATTGGAGCGTTCAGCTTCAACTTCTGGAACGTACTCGGAGTCAGCACCGCAATAGCCATCGTGCTCTCGGTAATGTTGTCAGATTTCTTCGACAACACCGGTACTACGTATGGCATCATGGCCTCTGCGGGAAGGCTCGACAAGGAAGGCAAACTGCCTAACGCTAGGACTCTACTGACAATCGACGGCTTCGCAGCAGTCGTTGGCGGAATCTGCTCGCAGTCATCTGGCACCACTTTCGTCGAAAGCGCTGCAGGCGTGGAAGCGGGAGGACGGACCGGCCTAACAGCTGTAGTAACCGGTGTGCTGTTCTTGGCATGTATTTTCCTGGCTCCGATTGCTGGGATTGTGCCGTCAGTCGCTACTGCTCCAGTTCTGGTGATAGTTGCGTACTACATGCTCAAGAAGGTCAAGGATATTGATCTGCAAAACGCAAGAACGGGAATTCCCGCTCTGCTAACGATGATTATGATGCCGTTGACCTACAGCATTACCGACGGAGTTGGGATTGGAATGGTGACATACGTTGTCATTTCAGTTCTGAGCGGAAACCGCAAAGATATCCACCCGGCTCTCTATGTAGTCGCTTGCGTCTTCGGTTGGTACTTCTGGCGAGGATTCGTCGCCTGAATCGTTTCGTCAACCTCCTATCGGGGTAAGACCCGTAAAAATCCAGGGGGCGTGTTAGCGAAATACTCTGTTAGCAGAGACTTTGCGAGCCGCCCCCGACCTTTTCAGATTTGATTTATCTTGACTCCATTTCGTCAAAGTCATGTTAGTCATGAATAAGCACTTTTTACCACGTGCATCTTATATGTGGCACTTGTTTTGAATAGTTTAGCCAACATCATATAATATACCTCATGAATCTTTTCAAATTCAACAACAATAGCGCCGTACGACTAAACACTGTTATGGTTCGTGACGGAAAGAGAACACTTGAACGAGATATTCAAAAGGTTTTTGAAGAAAATCTCGAAGAGTTGCTAGATGTTTCTTTTTTGGCACATTAATATACGACCAGTTTTGGTGGCAGAATGGATACTCTAGGAATAGATAAAGATGGGAACCCGTTCATTATAGAATATAAAAAGGGGCAAAATGATAGTGTCATCAACCAGGGATTGTTTTATCTTCGGTGGCTTTTAGATCATAAGGACAGTTTTGAGAAGGTTTGTAAAGAAAGGTCAGTTACACAATCTATCCAATGGTGAGCGCCTAGAGTTATATGTGTAGCCGAAAGCTAAAATAAGCATGGAAAGTATCTGCGAAGTGGATCCTCCTAATACAAGCCTAATGCGCCTATAGCTGTTCTAGCTAAGCGGGCTGAAGTCGACGGATGTTTATTCAAATATATTGCCATCCTATAAATTCTAATTAATCTCTTAGTTTCATCTTCCCAGTTAAGATCTTCGGTAGCCCTACGGCCGTTCTCACCCAGGCGAGCTCTTAGTTCAGGATTTGCTATTAACATGGCGACTAATCCTCTTAGCTCTTCGGCGGATTCATACTTGAATCCGGTAACACCTTCATCGACTAACTGGACAAAGGCGCCCTTGTTAGGTGCCACAACTGGTAGGCTAGAAGCTAGACCTTCAAATAATACTTGAGAATAGGACTCTGTTTCGCTTGTTAAAACCATTATGTCTCCGTTGGAGTATGCGTCAGCCAGTTCATCGCCCCTTAGCATCCCCGTGATTACCGCCTGGGGTAATAGCTGCTGAAGATTCTGTCTTTCCGGCCCATCGCCAACTAGAACGATCTTTATTCCAGGAACGTCTTCAATGTCTTTCAGCTTAGCTAGCGATTTCTCAGCTGCTAGTCGGCCAGGGACAAGAATAACCAGTTCATCATCTTCTACGCCCCATTCTAGTCTTTGCTGGATGGCTTTTGAAGCCGTTCGTCTTTCTGCGTTAAACATTGGGTCTTTGCCATTACCGAGACGGACAAGAGTATCTTTAGAAACTTTTTTTCTCTGGAGTATGTATTCATCCATGGCGATCGACGGGGAATAGTTGATAGTAGCTCGTCCATGCATCCGACTTTCCTGTCGTTTTACAAAACTGTCAACTATAGGCGCGGCCGGCGAAAATAACTTCGGAATCATGCTTCTGGCGATGAGTCTATTGAAAGACTGGGCGCCTGCCACAATAGGCATATTTTGATCATAGGACATATCTATAACGCTACCGCCTAGAAAAAATAAACCAAAAGGACCTCTCATCGGTGTGGCAACGTGCACCACATCATATTCGCCCTCTGCCAGCATATTTTTAAAGCTTAAGGCAGGCTTTAATATGCTAAGTTGAAAGTTTTCAATTGGCAGATAGCCGGTTTCTATAATACGCGCTCCGCCAAGCGACCCATGGACAGTCTCATCATAATCCGGTAACAAAATGGTAAGTTCATGTTCAGCTTCAGTAAGCAACGGCGCTGTATGCATAAGTTTATTAACGGGTCCGGATATTACTGAACTTTCATTAGCCCAAAGTATTTTTAATTTTTCTGGCTGATCACTAAACAGCTTATTCTCCATTCGCGAAATATCAGACCCGTCTGCTATTGGCATGTTCTCTGCAATCATTAAACTCAAATTATGTTAAAAGCTAGATACTGTCAAATTATTAATTTCTTTATATTTGAGCCTTCAACCTTAGTGCCTTTGTATTCAGCGCAAACGAATCTAATTAATTAGGCTGAACAGTCATGGATATATTGTCATGCTTATAGCAAATATTACGCGCGTAAGTCGATCGTAAATCATAACAATTGAAAGTAGTTCCTCTCGAGTTAATAAGTAAATTGACATCGTACTGTTCTTTACCTAATTGGTCTTGGGCCGACACCGTAGCGCTATTTGCCCGATTAATTAAGTTGTCGTAGCGAAGATGGTTAATAAAGTTCACGATTAGTCCGGTAGCCAAGCAACACAGAACCAAAAAGAGTAGTCCAAAGAAGCTGTATATTTGGGTTAGCCTAGGTCGTGTAGTAATCTGTTTCATGGCATTGCTCGAAGTAGTATTAGGTTTATATGATATGCTAATACTTCTCAAATGAATAGTATGTAAGCTTTTAAACCATATTCACCCCATATTTAGCTGAAAGACTCATCTATCTTTAAGCTAAATACATGTAATGTAATATAATCATAAGCATGTACACCTACCTTGTCGAAGAAAGTACTAAAATTACGCCATCAACTTTGTTGCTAACTCTAAGTCGCGATGAAAGTGAAAGACCTCTCGCATTTCAGCCAGGTCAATATGCAGCCATAAGTTACGAAAAACGAGGTAAGCCATCGGCTGCCCGTTGTTTCTCCATTGTTAGTTCGCCAACTGACCAACACACCCTGCAGTTCAGTATGCGTGTGAGAGGTCGCTTCACGAACGCCATAACAAAACTAAAGCCGGGGGATATAGTAGATGTTTACGGCCCCTTTGGTGGTTTTGTTTTCGATATGACAAGCGACAAAAGGGCAGTCTTTATTGCTGGTGGCATTGGCATCACGCCTTTTATGAGCATCTTAAGGTACTTACGCGCGCTCAATGCAACCAATGAAGTAACATTACTATATAGTTGTGCCACACAGGACGATATACCCTTCCAAGATGAACTGCTTGCAATAGCGGAAGCTCATCCCCATATAAAGGTTATTTTTGTAATCGGCAAAGGTCCGACCGACAAGCTACCAAATGGACACGTTAGAACAGGGCATATAACACCTGAGTTAATCGATAGCGTAGTTAAAGAACACTATAACGAGCTTCGCTTTTTCTTGTGCGGACCGCCGCTTTTCATGAAACCAATGGTCAAATCACTTATAAAACAGGGAGCTAATAAAAAGGACATCTTAACAGAAGCTTTTACTCAGTCGTCACCGAAACAAACCAGCATTTTACGCAGTTGGCCTGCCAATGTCTATGCACTGGGCGCCGTAAGCTTTGCCTTGGGCAGTTTTTTAGTTATGGTCAGCGATCTTCTTAAAGCACTGCCACCGACAACTAGCCTTAAACCAACAAGTTCAGCTCCATATTTAGTCACGAACGTTAGAGGGCAACAGCTTGATCAACTAGTTAATAGTATCCCTCCCTCGCCAGACCTTATTTCAATACCGACTACACCGACAGCTAGTCAATCAGCAAGCAGTGCCAGTACTAATACAGTCACGACCCAAACACAAACCGTAACACCCATCTATACGGCACCAATAACTGCCGCACCGACATGCCACACAACACCGTCAGGAAGATGTATATAGGATTAGTTTATGCAGTATTACCAAGAAAATATAGCGTTAGGAAGCAAAACTGGAATATCACTTGTATCTAGAAAAAGTCCTGAAGAAATTAGTGCTTTATATAACTTACTTTGGAAAGATATTTTTCTATTCGAACGTCGCTTTAGCCGTTTTATTACGGATAGCGAACTATCTATGTTTAACAAAAATGCCGGTTTAAAACAATTTATAAGCCCTCAATTTAAAAAGCTACTCGAATCTTGCGTAGACCTAGCTAAGCTCACAGATAATCTGTATAACCCTTTTATACTTCCGGCATTACAAACGGCCGGCTATAAGCACTCAAGGGTCCCAGGGTTTGAAAACGATCAGGTAGACGATCATTCTAATAGAGCTGTAGTAACTATTGATAAATTAAACATCGGCAATAATTGGGCGCAAATACCATACGGAACAGCACTTGACCTTGGCGGTTGTGGCAAAGGCTACCTGGCCGAAATGCTAGTCCAGAAATTACCAGAATACATTACTGGTTATTGGTTATCTCTTGGCGGTGATATAGCAGTTGGCGGCAAAGATGAAAGTAATTCCCCCTGGGACGTGACGGTTGAGAGTGCCGAAGATATGAATCTTAATATTGGTGTAATTTCGCCGACAGGAAAATGCGGTATCGCCACGTCTGGCACCATCGTACATAACGGTAGAGCTAGCGGGAGTAAATGGCATCACATTATCGATCCAAGAACTAATCTGCCAGCTAAAACCGACATTTTACTTGCGACTGTCGAGCATCGATCACCTCTCCGCGCAGATGTTTTGGCCAGTTGCGCCGTCATTCTAGGCAGTAAACAGGCCATCAGATTTTTAAAAGCTCAAAAAGTTAAATCGGCCATTTTACAGTATAAACTTAAAAGTGGCCAGATTAAGACGATTAAATATGGGGCCATTAATATATCAAAGGAAGTTTATGTATAAAGTCCGATTCTTAATCATAACTTTAGGGCTGTTAATTGCAGGTATTAGTTTTAGTTCCGCCCCAACCTTCGCCATAAGCCCAAATAAGAGCGTTCTTCAAACTCTTACAAGCGGTCAAGCACCCGACATTTTAATCCAACCAGTACAAGGTCCAAGCGTTACAAAACAATTAGAAAGTCGAGCAAAAACTACGTGGCCATGGTATCTTACCCGGGCTGCCGGAATGGTGGCGGCGGTTTCATTGGTTCTATTAATGTTATCTGGAATCGGCTTTATAACTGGTGCGTCTTTCAAGTTTTTAGAACCCTTAACTGCTTGGGCAACTCATAAGGCGATCGCTTATGTGTTTGCTGTATCTCTGGCAATCCATGGCATTGCTCTGGTTTTCGATAAATTCGTTCCATTCAGTGTTGCCCAGATACTAGTGCCTTTCTTATCGTCTTACCGAAGAATAAGCATTGCCGGTCACTATGTCGGTTCGTTGTATGTAGCACTCGGTGTATTTGCCCTATATTTTGTAATAGCCATCATAATATCTTCTATTTTATGGATCGATAAAAAACCTCATAGCTGGAAGGCGTTACATTTTCTTGCTTATCTAACTATGATATTTGTATTCTTTCATGCCCTCTACTTAGGGACCGACCTCAGTCATGGCATACTCCGGGTAATCTGGATAATACTTGGCATTAGCGTGGCGATTGCTATTTTATATAGACTCCGAAGATTGGGAAGGGCATGATCCAAAATAAAGAACTTGCAACAATAAGAGAGCGCAATAAACGCAAACGTTTAGCTGGTTGGCTAATGTTTTACCTTTTACTGATAGCTTTGTTTATTTATTCAATTTATGGCCAGACAAAACAAGTAAATACCCTTAATTTTCCGAACGGAACGTTGCAACTGACAACAACAAAGTCTAAATACACCGTTGGAGATACCATCAGCTACACCTTAAGAAATGGTTTCAAACAACCCATAACACTTCTCAACAATTGCCCTAATGAACCTTTGTACGTTTACACCTGGTCAAATAATGCGTGGGTGCGAATCCACGACACTGCTAACGTATCGGCCTGTAATAATACACCGAAGCAACAAACTATTGCACCTGGGGCTTCTTATTCTCAAAACTTTAATAACTGGCCAAACTTATTTAATAAACCTGGTATTTACCGTATAGTCGGCTTTGCAACTAACTATCAAGCAATTCCCTACGCCGATTTTAAGGTCGTTCCTAAACCAGTAGCACCTAAAGTAGTAACTCAGACTCAAGTTATTATCCAAAAGATTATTACACCTGTTTACGTCCAAGTACCTGTTTCTAGCGGAGGTGGAGATAGCGGTGGTGGTGGTGGTGGAGACAATTAAAAAATAGCATCGAAGCTACCTAAGGCTTATGACGCTATACCAGTTCATTTTCTATTGTATTATATTAATACAACGCTTGAAGGAGGTTAATTATGAATAAAGCTGACCTAATTGCACAGAAACGACGAGCCAACCAAATTACACAAGCAAACAACACAAAAGCCGCTGAAGTCACGGAGCAGATCGCCCAAGAGCTGGCAAACGTTAGAGCTAGAGAAATCGGGGCTGAGATGCAACGCATTCGTGAGCGTCTAACGCTAGAGCAAGAAGCTCGAATAGCAGCTCAAAAGGAATTGCTGGAAGGGTACGAAAACTAGCTCAAACAGAGCGCCAGGAAAGAGAAAAGATTGAGTGCTCCGCGCATTCATCCTAATTATCTATCATGGCAGTACCCCAAGTTGATTAATCTTTAGTCAACTTAGGGTACTGCCAGAAACTCCATGGCTTTAATAACTTTTTGATATAATCAATATTAGCGATATGAGGACTAGGTTAGCCTTTTACCTCATAGGCTTAACATTTTTTAAGGCAATCAAACCTCGGTCACTGTGCGCCTCCATATACAATCAAGCTTTCAGTGTGAAGTATTTAGCAGGAACGGCTAAAGCTTTTTACCTGAAATCTTCAATCTAAATCCGTTCTCTCTAGTAAAAATTAACTAGTCTCTTTTAAAGCGAGCTTGTATATGGACCCAACAATACTAATCAATGAGCGAGTTGATGTGGTCACTGTTTTTCATAAACAGGGTGACATCAGTTCACTATGTCTGCCGGCCAAAATGAAGTGGCGGGGCCGGGAAGTGGCCTTAACTGAAATGGCCCTACGATTTCCAACAGTAGCTGGCAAAAGGATGATTCACGTCTTTCATGTCAGTGACGGTATTAATGGCTATAGGCTAGAGTTTGACGCCGAAGCCTTAAGCTGGACCTTAGTCAGTCTAATCTCCGGAGAAGACCATGCCTGATTATCATCTCAATCCAGAACCCGCTCAAATTATGCATATAGATCTTAATAGCGCCTTTGCCTCAGCCGAGCAACAGGCCTGGCCCAGCTTGCGTGGTAAACCCATGGGTGTCACTAATAGGCTATCTAAGGAATGCTGCGTCATAGCCGCCTCCTACGAAGCTAAGGCTCTCGGTATTAAAGTTGGCACCCGCTTGAGCGAAGCATTATCCCTGTGCCCGGATTTTGTAATGTTAGAAACTGATCCCACTAAATATACCCATATGTATAAAGGGTTAATCAGGATTATGAAAGACTACTCTCCGAATATTAAGATGAAGAGCATTGACGAGGGGATTATTGATTTCCATAACACCGTTCAATCCAAAAACCTCGTAGACATCGGCTATGAAATAAAGCAAAGAGTCTATAAAGACCTTGGTAAATACATGCGTATTAACGTTGGTATTGGACCAAACCGCTTCTTAGCTAAAATGGCCGCCAGCCTACATAAACCTGACGGGCTGGACCTGATTGACCACACTAACGTCATCGATATGTATAAGTCACTCGAGCTAGAAGACTTAACTGGCATAGCCGATGCCTACGGGGCTCGCCTAAGAGCCCACGGCATCTATACGCCCTTGCAGTTTTTAGAAGCTAATGACGAACTATTAAGGCGCCGGGTGTTTAAGAGCATCAACGGCCTTCACTGGCATCAACGACTTAGAGGCTATGAAGTTGATGCTTACGAAACCCACCTCGGCATGGTCGGTCGGCAATGGGTACTACCTAGGGCCAGTAATGATGACGAGTGGCTACGCTCATGCCTACATTTTTTAGTGGAAACCAGTGGCATGAAGCTGAGATACAGGAATGTTGAGGCTAGGGGAGCCTGTGTCTGGGTAGCCTTTAATGCCGGTGGTGGCTGGTCGGACAAGAAGATGTATAAGGCTACCTTTTACTCTAACCAGGACATTTGGGAACGGATATCCAGACTATTCGACCATCGGCCTAAGCATATGACTATCCGCACCATCGGCCTTTATCTCTATGAACTGTCGCCTTCAACGAGAAGCCAGTTAAGCATGTTTGATGACGTCATTAAGTCAGAGTATCTAACGAAAGCAATCGACGAGATTAACGATTTCTATGGCTCCTTTACCATTCATTCAGCCGACACTCTCGCCGGCAGAAGAAACGTCAAACAAAAAATACCGTTTGGCGGAACTGAATATTTTGAACTATTACTAAAACGGGCATAAGCGGTAAAATGAATACAGTGGATATTTTTGATAGACCGGTAGTCTACATAGACATAGAAACATCTGGGGGTAGAGTAAACGATAGTCGCATTACTGAAATAGGGGCTATTCGAGTGGATAGTGGCGAAACAAGCGAGTTTCATTCGTTAGTTAACCCGGGCCGACCTTTGCCGTACTGGATAACCAAGATTACTGGCCTTAGCGATGACGACCTGGTCAATGCACCGTACTTTGAAGATATAGCGTATGAACTACACGAAATATTAGAGGGCGCAATTTTTATAGCTCATAACGTACGCTTCGATTACGGCTTTATTAAACATGAACTCAATCAAGCAGGGTTTAAATTTAGCCCTAAGCTTCTCTGTACAGTCAGACTATCAAGGGCGCTCTATGCGGAACATAAAGGCCATAGCCTGGAAAAGATTATCACAAGGCATAACATTCGAGTTAATAATCGTCACCGGGCCATGGATGATGCGTTGGCCATGATGGATTTTGTAAGAATCGCTTATGAGGAAAAGGGTCAAGTAGCCTTTAATGAGGCTATTAGTCGACAATTTAAGAGTAAGTCAATGCCACCCAATATAGAAGCGACGGCAATTGAGTCAATAAATAATAAGCCAGGTGTTTACGTGTTTGAGGATGAAGAAGGTAAGCCTATCTACGTCGGTAAAAGCAAGCAAATAAAAACCCGGGTGAAATCTCATTTTGCAAATGACATCAACAGCCATAAAGAGATGAAGCTGTCTCAGGCAACCAGGAAAATTAAGACCATTGAGACAAATACAGAACTAGAAGCCCTACTGCTAGAAAGTAAATTGATTAAACAACTTCTACCTCTGCAAAACAGACAACTCAGACGAACAAGCACTAATTACCTGATCATGAAAAATACTAATAACTCCGGATATGATGAACTACAGGTTACCCAAAAGGATGTCGCTGAAGTAGCAGACTTAAACAGCATCTATGGACTATTTACTTCTCAAAAGAAAGCCAAAAGCTTATTGGAAACCTGGCGAAAGACTTTTAACCTATGCCCTAAGCTTATGGGTCTAGAAAAGACCGATAAAGCCTGCTTTATGTATCAACTAAAGAAGTGCAAGGGTGCTTGTATCGGCCAAGAAGACCAGACTAGATACAACTTAAGGGTAACACTTGCCGCCCAGCGAACTCGAATGGAAAGCTGGAAGTATGATCATCCAGTTCTAATCAGCACAACCGACGGCACTAAGGTAGTAGTAGATAAATGGGTAGTACTAGGGTATGTTAATTCCGAAGATAATAGTTTAAACACGGTAGAAAAAGTGTTTGATATAGACAGTTATAAGATCCTGACTAGTTTCATTAGAAGAAACATCGGTAACATTCAGATAAGCCCTTACTACATTAACTAAAAATTCGCTTCGTTGGCAATCTGCTATAATCACTGTCAATGAATTTAGTGCTGTTACCGGGAAATAGTAAACGCAACCTGAACTGGCTAGAACAAGTAGATATTGCTGTTAAAGGCGGTTTTGACGATACCTACCGGCACAGCTATGCGCATTGGCTAACCGGGCACCCCGAGTTAGACTTAGAATTAGAAGTAGACCGCTTAAAGCCCGCCACACACAACCTCTCTCCTTATATGGTATTTGCTAAATCAGCATGATCAGTACTTACAGCAAAAGCAAGCTATTTAGGAGCTCTAGTTCCTCAAGCCTGCTTAATGGTTGGCTTGCCGATAGCCATGGTTGATAACCAGAACCTTCCAATTAAGCGATGGCTCGATAACGCTAATTTTCCAATTACGATTATTCAGCACACGCATGATCCGCTAGGATCTTTCTCTGAAGTCGAAAGAATTATTAGTGAAGTCAATAGGGATATAAACTTTCTGGAAATACCCGGAGACAGTCATGACTATAATGAGTTTTTACTGTTTACAGATATTCTTGAAGGGCTAAGAAAAGCCACATGATATAAAATAGGCGGCTTTGGGGCGGGCCGCCTATTTATTACAACTGGCTACTATTTACTATGTGCTTAGCACTGTGTCCTTTGAGACCGTTACGGTAGAAGTGTTTCCGTTGTCAGCAGAAACATTCTTAGTTGTATTGGTCGTATTGCCACTATCTAAGTTAGTAGTGGTGTTTTTAGAAGTAGTAGTATCGGTAGTTGTAGATGTATTTGAACTATTGCCTGAGTCAATTGCAATGTTCTTTACACTATTATTGCTATTAGTATTTGTCGTTGTTGTATTAGTGGTGTTATTGGAATCTAGAGTATTACCATCCTTGTTAGCACTTATATTTGTAGACTGGTTGGTGCTTGTTGAGTTTGAGTTCCAGCCACTAATTGAACCACCTTGAGAAGCAGTATTGTAGGAATCCTGGGTATTATTAGTGGTGCTTTGGTTGGTAGTGTTATTGAATGACCCGTAGTTGTTATTTGAGTTTTGATAGCTGTATTTAGTAATTGTGTAGGTAATCGTTTCGGTTGGGGTCATGCTAGGTGCACCGCCGGCTCCTGGGCCTGGCTTGCCTGCACCCATGCCTGGAGCTGGAGGTGTTGGAGGGGTAGGTGTACCTGCACCCATGCCTGGAGCTGGAGGTGTTGGAGGGGTCGGTGTACCTGCACCCATGCCTGGAGCGGAAGTCATACCGCTACTAGTCATGCCACTATTTATATAGCCAGACTGGCTAAAGCCTTGGCTTGGGGTAGTCGTGCTTGTGACAGAGCCTGGGACCACGTAGCTCGATGTATTAACGCCGGGCTGAGAACAAGTTCCTGAATTACTTGAAGTCGTTGTCATTGAAGAGCCAGGTAAAGTCGTATCG
>DASSZG010000002.1:0-11558 GCA_035702905.1 Saccharimonadales bacterium (SeqCode) | reverse complement strand
AAGATTGAGAGACTTATGTGTGAGGTGGAGTTTTGGGAGGTGTTTTGTGTAAGGTGCAAAGCGTTTTTTTTGAGTGGTTTGCTACCGAGTTCCACTTGTTGACTGCCGAATAGGTGAGCTCGAAATCTTCCTATTCGGACTTTTCTGGTCTTATATTTTGATTGTTAAAGAACTTGATACTTAAATTTTATGCAGGCAGTAGTCGCCAATACCGTCCTACACCAACCGCTACAACGTCCTTCTTGATTCCTGCGTAATCAAGTAGGTGTTGCTCTAGAGTGATACGTCCTTGCTTGCCATCTAGCGATTGATCTATTTTGCCCATTCGGAACTGGACGTTAAGATCAGCTATTCGCTCGTCAAGAATATCACCGTCAAGCCTTGGTTCAACCAGATTATCCCAAACATCTTTTGGGTAAAGATGAAGATACTGGCCAAACCCACGAGTTACGACTGCCCCGCTTTGAAACTTGTCGCGCAGTTCCGGCGGAATAGTTAACCGCCGCTTGTCGTCAAGCTTTCTTTCGAAGTAGTCTACCGTGGCCATTGGTATCCTTGTTAATTACTAGTGGTTTTTATTTTTCGAACTGTAACGCTATTTTGCCGTTCCATTTCTACCCACTGTCATGAGTGTACTACCCACTAGGACCCACTGCAAGTTAAAAAGCTAACAATTGGTGGTGTTTCTAACACCAGTTATCCACAGAGATTACAGAGGTAAGTTATAAAACACAATATATAGCGCATTAGAAACATTCTAATGCGCTATTTAACTTACAATCTTGAAATGCGATTTTACTTAATGACGCCCTCGGCTTCGCCTTGAGCTATATTAGGAATTTGGAGCTTTTCTTTTGGATCTATAGCATCACCATATTGAGGATGTTCACCCTCAACTACACCTTCTAATTGAACAAGTTCAGGATTATTTACTATTTCACCGGGGTTTACTTTGGCAATTATGCCGCCAATCGTATCTCCCTCTTTTGCAACATACTGAGTTCTGGGCAACTCTCTAGCTTGCGTATCAGTTATAGGTGATCGAAGTAATTTCGGTGAGTCACCAAGTGCAACTAGACTGCCACTGCCAGCGAGTATTGATGCTACAAGTCCGGCAGCTACTAATCGTCGTTTAATATAATTTGGTGTTAGTGGTGTTTCTTTATTATTTGCCATAACCACTATACTATCATGAATTGCCATAATGGTCAAGCTTATGTATTGGTCCATAACATATTGGACTGCCGCTCTTCTAATTGTAACCTATCTAGTATTGCCTTCAATGGAGGGGCTAACTTTAGGGTCCAGTGAGGTCTTACTGTGTTGTACCAAATAAGCCAGTCCATTAACTGGTAATTAAAACTGCCTAGGTCATCGGCCATATCATCTAGGTGGTAATCTATGAATTCTTCCTGGATAGTCCGGTTGTACCTCTCTATCTTTGCATTCATCCTAGGACTTCTGGGGTAGTTCCAGTAGTGAATTAAACTTCTATCCTCACAAGATTCATGGAATAGTTTGTAGAATTCAGAGCCATTGTCTGTTTGGACTCTTTTTACTTCAAACGGAGCTACCTGAATAAACTTATCCAGGAAGTCCTTACTCCTAGCACTAGATAAGCTGGAGTAAGCTAGGCTGAAGGCAAACTCACTGTTGTAGTCTATGGCTGAGATAACATATCTTCTTATGCCATTAATGAACTTAATGACACAGTCTAGTTGAACCAGATCACCAGGTTTACCTGGATAGTAGTCACCTCTACGATCTTTTTTAATTCTAGATTTATGTTTGTACTCCAGCTGACGCCTGGTCCTGCCGTAGTTAGTTAATCTAACATGCTTAGGCAATCTACCTTGAGCCTTAAGGTCACTTAGTACTCTTCCGACAGTAGATACACTAGGACAAGTTAAACCAGCTTGAGCACAGACAGGTTTAAGACCTTCCCTTAGTTTTGCTTTGCCAAGCCTAGGATGAAGCTCACGCTCCTTAATGATGTAGCCAGTAACCGTGTCAGGAGTGTAGCGTCTTCTTCTAGTGTTAGGCGCACGGCTAGCTGGCGCTAAAGCTACCAGCTGACCATTTCCGTCCTTTAGCTTTCTTTTCCATAAGAATACAGTAGACCGGCTTACGCTGAAGGCCTCCTTTGTAGCCTCAGGCCCATACCGGTCAAAGAAATTTAGGACTTTTATTCTGTGCTCAATAACCTTACGATCTTTATGATGGGTTATGTCTTGTATGTTCATTGCTTTACGAGCATAACCCGTCACAAAGCCATACATAAAGACTGTTCTATTTACCCCTTCATGACTCATTAAAAGAACTCCTGACTTTTACTTAGTCGGAGTCCAATATGTTTCTGAACTTATGCAGTAGCAGCTACTACTCCATACATGCCGATTTTACGGGCACTCACCTGCGAACCGTCCCTAAAGCGGGTAACAGTGTTTACGGATGGGCTAATGCTTGTTCTCTCGCTGGAGTAGTAAGATCTAACCATGCCAGTAAGATTATCTACGATGCCTGACAGTAATCGTTGTTCGTCATTAGTGATAGAACCCTCTTCGCTTTTAGTGAATAAATCTAGAATTTGTTCAGGCTGATGCCAACCCGGGACCGCCAGGTGTAACTTACCTCTAACTAGAAGGGCGGCGTAGCGGGAACGGTCTTTACTGCTCGCCCGTGCCTTAACTTCAATTGGCATGAGATCGATTATTTCACCCCACTTTTGATGGACGATAGATAAATCATGAGTCTGTTTGCGGTAATAAACGCCGTTATCTGCCCGAACGGTAGAAGGCATGGCAAACCAGGTTGGCGATCGCCGGATATTGAAGGCCAGGAGCGTATTACATTCAAAGCCTAATCCTATATGAGTAGCTAAGCCTATACTGTCGCCATTAACTCTCATGATGTGCTCCATTACGGCATTATGTTGAGCGATATTAAGGCAATCTCTGAATACTTGGTCGGAAGTCTCGGGCCTTATTTCACCAAATACCATGTCCTTTATTAGAGGTAAAAAGGCAATGTCGAGGGCTACTCGGTGAGGCGGTTCATAGCTAGCAAGGTCTGGTTCCGGGGAAGCATTAATACTCACTTGGTTACTTATAGCCCGGCGCCAGCAGTCCATTCCCTTTTCTAGTAAATCCAGTCTGTAAGCAGTTGGCCTGTCTGATTGCACGATCGCTGCTTCAACAACTGCTGAGCCAGCAGCGGCTAAATACTCCGGTAATGATTCGCCTGCCAGATTATCGTGCACTGTTTCTAGTCGAGCTGCGCCGTGTTTGCCGACTAAAACTTTATGCATCTTTAAGTAGTTTTGATAGAACTGATTCGCTTCAGCTGAAACAGTTAACATATCTGGGGAAGGCGGGTTAACAAGAGTGTCATAACCTGGCGTAGCAAAGTCATTTGCTGATATCCTTACTTCCGCCAGCGTCCTTTCCCCTTCTATCATTCTAAGCCCTGTTGTGTGTTGCTTTTCCCTAAGCCTATATTAGGGAATAAAGCATAAGCTTAACAAGAACTTTATCTACAACGAACTGTTATCTATAAACTAGGCGGGGAAATTCTCATCCAAGACTTCATCGGGGGAGCTAGACGCTTCATCGGTACGAAAAACGTCGTTCATCGAACTTACTAAAACCTCTCTTGGCCGAGAGCCATCAGCCGCCCCGACAATACCCTGCTCTTCCATGGTTTCTATTAAACGGGCTGCTCTACCATAACCTATCCTTAGCCGTCGCTGTAGCAAGCTGGTGCTAGCCTTACGGTTATCTATTACAACCTGTATGGCATCCTTCAGTAGGTCATCATCTACGTCCTGGCCACCATAATCCGCCACTACTCCGCCTTTGCCGTCGAGCTGGACCGGCTGAGATACCACTTCATCGTCATACTGCGGCGGTCTCTGCATGCGTATAAAATCTATTACCTTATTAGTTTCATCGCCATCGATAAAAGCTCCTTGAACTCGCCTTGGCTTTGGCGAATCCGACAGAGTCATTAGCATATCGCCCTGTCCTAGTAGCTTTTCCGCTCCCACCTGATCAATAATTGTTCGACTGTCTACTTGTGAGGTTGTTTTGAAGGCTATACGGGCCGGAATATTTGCTTTAATCAGCCCTGTAATAACGTCAACAGAAGGACGCTGAGTAGCTAGAACTAGGTGTATGCCGACTGCCCTAGCTTTCTGAGCAATGCGCACGATTAAGGACTCAACATCTCTGGCCGCCATCATCATAAGATCGGCTAGCTCATCGATAATAATGACGATATAGGGCATGCCTTCTTCCTTCTTAAGACTGTTGTATTCGGTAATGTCGCGTTTGTTTACTTCCGCCAGCGCCTTATAGCGTCTTTCCATTTCAGCTACCGCCCATTTGAGCGCGCTAATACACTTTTCAGGTTCGGTAATAACTGGGGTCAATAAATGTGGAATCTCATCATACGGCTTCAGTTCTACCTGCTTAGGGTCAACCAGGATTAGCTTAAGATCTGACGGTGAGTTCTTGTACAGCAAGCTAGTAAGAATCGTGTTAATCATGACCGACTTACCAGAACCGGTCTGACCGGCTACCAGCAGGTGGGGCATCCGGCCCAAGTCGGTTACCACCGGATGACCGGCAATATCCTTACCAATCACTAATGACAGGTTACTCTTGCCTTCCTGCCATGGCTGAGACATGAGGATGGAGCTAACTCTTACAGTGGCTGCTTTAACATTAGGGACTTCAATACCGACCGCCCTCTTGCCGGGTATCGGAGCTTCTATACGTATTGAATGAGCCGCCAAATCTAAAGCTAAGTTATTTTCCAGTGCCGTAATTTTTGTCAGCTTAACACCTGTAGGCGGCTTCATTGTATACTGAGTTACCCTAGGCCCAATATTGGCCCCTTCCATTTCGACTTCAATATTAAAGTTGGCAAATGTGTCATGGATTAGTCGGGCGTTAGTGTTTACATCACCGGCATCGGCTTTGTCTTGCTTTTGGTTTAACAGCTCAATACCCGGAAACTGCCAGTTTACGTCGCTAGTAGTAGTTAGGGCTTCATGATTTTCACTGCCGGATAGCTTCTGTGCCGTATTCTTTAGGCTAGAAAGGGGTTTGGCCTGAGGCTCGCTAACTGGACCGTTATGATGTATGACCGGTACTCCTTCATTAAGTTGGAAGTTTTCGCTGGCCTTAGCCTTCAGTGCAGCCAGTTCTGATTCCTCTTCAGCTTCACTCCTCTTGAACGGCTCCGCTAATTTAACGAGAACCTTTGGCGGAATACTGAACGCATAAAATATCGCTAGCAAAGTTAAAACTAGTAGAAATATTGAAGCCGGTAGTTTGTCAAAGGCTGACAAAACTAAGCCGCCGACCACACTGCCAACATGGCCTCCATGCTTATTGGTAATCCAGTTTCCGTAACGGTCTTTCTCGGCCATGACAGTATAGAAAAAGCTACTGGCCAAAATGAACACCCCAAGCATACCTGCAAACTTAGCGTTAGATACGTGGTGATCTTCGTTTTTAAAAATATATATACCTAAGTAAATCAGCGCTATCGGCCCGATGTAGGTAGCAACACCGAACAGGAAATAAATAACGTTATACAAGCTAACCGGTGCAACACCGCCAGCATGAAAACCGCCCAGCAGTAAAATAAGGCCTAACAGAATAGCAAAGACACCGCTTGCCAGCATAAGGAAGGGCGATTTTTGTTCGCTCTCGACGGCTTTTTTGGATTTTGTTGATTTTTTCTTTTTGGGCATATTACTACTGTTTATTTTATCAATGTATAGATTAAGATGCTAATGCAATTATTAATTGTAGAACAAATGACTACAAAAGTCAACACTATGCCCCTGTTAACCGTTTACTTACTTAAATAGTCTTTCGGCTAATCGACTCTTGGATCTTGGGCAAGCAGTCTTGTCCGCATTTCCTGGAAACGTTTTTGCTGTTCGGCCGCTATTTGTTCAGGGGTTTTGGCTTCAACTTTTTCCTGTTGAGGTTTTTTGTCGCCATTATTCTTATTGCCTCCACCGCCACTGATCACGTTAACAACCGGTATAACAATCGGGCTTCGGCCAGTCTGCTCAAATAAATAGTGAGTGACATGGTCTTTAAGCTCAGCTTTGAACCTATCCAGATCAACCCGTTTAAAGCGTTGGGATACTGCTCGCTTTAGCTCACTCCTAAGTCCGTTCATTATCTCTTCGTTATCGCGCATATAAATAAAGCCGCGGCTGATAATGTCTGGACTAGTAAGCAGGTTGCCTGTCTTTTTGTCGATTGTTAGAACTACGGCAACCAACCCTTCTTCACTTAAAAGAACCCGGTCTTTGACAACTACATTACTAACCAGTGAACCTGTCTGATCAACTAGAACGGTTCCGCTCGGTACTTCCCCTATAATCTCCATCTTATCGCTAGTTAAAGCGATCACTTGGCCGTTCTCGGCATTGACAATATTTGCTCTTGCTATGCCCTGTTCAATGGCTAGATCGACGTGGTATTTCTTCGATGTAAAGTCGCCGTAAATCGGTATGAAGAATTTAGGCTTAGTAAAGTTAATCATGTCGGCATATTCATCCCGTGAGGCATGGCCGGAAACATGTAGTGGCCCGACATTATCTAGTTCATGAGTGGAGTGCCTGTAAACATGAACGCCTTTTTTGAGTAGATCATCAACCATGACTCTAATATTAGCGTCATTACCGGAATAAGGAATCGGCGTACTTGAAAGTACTACCGTATCTTGTTCTTTTAGTTTAATGTGCTTATGCTCACCATTACTCATTCTCTGCAATGCCGAGCTTGGCTCCCCCTGTGATCCGGTACAAATAACCACTAACTGCTCATCTTTTAGAGCACTGGATGAAGCAATCGGTACAAACGTGCCTTTCGGAATTTTAACAAAACCGTGCCTGACAGCCATCTCTAAGGTACTGACCATACTACGGCCATCCATCGCCACTTTCTTGTTATTGTGAACAGCGGCATTAACAATCATTTGCACGCGGTTCATATTGGTTGAAAATAAGCCTATAAAAATACGGCCGGGGGCGTTTTTCATGATATCGATGAAACTTTGTTCGATTGTCGATTCACTCGGTGTTCGGCCTTCCCTTTCGGTAGTGGTACTTTCGCTAAGTAGTGCCAGCACGCCTTCCTTGCCTAGCTCTTGAAGCCTTTCTACATCACTGCGCTCATGGTCCAAAGGATTAGGATCGAGTCGGAAGTCGCCGGTGTTAATTAGTCGGCCAACCGGCGTATCGAGGACAATACAGGTACTACCCGGTATTGAGTGAGTAATCCTGACAAGCTCAACAAAGAATTGGCCAATTTTCAGGCGTTCGTGAGTATTCTCGTTCATCGTAACCGTCTTCAGCTCAAAGCCTTCAGGCATAGGTAGACCAAAGTTTTCAAAAATTTCTTCTACTCGGCCGATACTAAATCGGCTGCCATAAATCGGAGCCGGAAACTTTGGCACAATGTGTGGTAAGCCACCGATGTGGTCTAGGTGTCCATGCGTAATTATGTAAGCTTTCAATTTATGCTTAATCTGATCTAAATAGGCTGTGTCGGCAATAGCATAATTGATGCCGGGAAGATCAACGCCAAGATCATTGCCGCAGTCCATAATGACCGCGTCGTCCAGGTATTCAATCAGTATCATGTTCTTTGAGCCACCGCCGTCCATACCGCCTAGCGGTATGATTTTTAGTCTTGGACTATCATCGATTACATTGGCTCGGACTGGTTTTGATTCAGCCGCCTGGTACTGATTAGCAATGCGTTGGGCATCAGCCTGCGAACGTTTCTGTGCCCGGACAGCCTGACCTCTTGAAGTACTAAGCGTTGAGCTTAGAACTTTGCTCTGATTGGATTTATTAAAGGGTTTTGAGCCTCCCCTGTTTGATTGGTTTTTGGATTTATTTCTATCCATATAATTTCTCCTAACTTATTAAAAAGTTAATTAATTTTCTCTAGAATTAAGGGTATGCGGGCAAAGTCATCAACAAGGGTTTGCCTCATGCCTCCGTTATATAGTGCTGCTGCCGGGTGAAACAGCGGCAAATATACCCGGTTCTTGTATCGCTTTGGTTGTCCGTGGACAACACTAATCTGAAGTTCCGGCAAGAAACAATTCATACTATGGCGACCTAAAGTCACGACTAGTTTAGGCTGAATTATCTCTAGCTGATTCTCCAAGTATGGCAGAAATGCCTGCTTTTCAGTGGGCAAAGGGTCGCGGTTATTAGGCGGCCGGTACTTAACAATATTAGTTATGTACACGTCCTGGCGAGTAAGCCCAATACTTTCGAGCATTTCATTTAAGAACTTACCGGCAGCTCCGACGAAGGGCTTGCCTTGCAAGTCTTCATTTTTTCCCGGTGCCTCCCCAATGAATACAATTTCGGCGTCCTCATTGCCATCGCCGAACACTAACTGGGTTGCAGTTGCTCTCAGTTCCGGTGTAAGGTCGTCGGCAATTATGGAATGCGCTAGTAACTCAAGCCGAGCAGACTTAGTGCTTGTAGAAATCATGGTACAACTTCCCTGTTAATCTAATGAGGTTTTTAACTGACCCAACTAAAAGTATAAGAGTAATCAGATATAGGCTTATGCTACCATTATTAATTGCCCATAAGACAAAGCCATAGCTGGCAGCAAATTCAACCAAGCAGAAAGCAATAAGCCCTAATTTGGTGTCATGCCATTTATTAATTTGTTCAATTACTTTCATGCTTAACAATGTTTAAATACTTACTACTTCTTGTCTTGATCTCTTTTTGCTGCTTTCATACTGAGCTGTAATCTGCCGCGGTCATCGATCGCAACCAGCTTAACCGTTACCTTGTCGCCTTCTTTAACTACGTCACTGGGCTTATTGACTCGCTCTTCACTCATTTCACTGACATGAACAAGGCCATCTTTGCCGGGTAGTATCTGAACGAAAGCTCCGAAGTCCATAACGCTGACTACAGGAACATCTTTGTAGATTCTGCCGACTTCTGGCTCTTCAACAATACTCTGTATCCACTGCTTGGCAGCTGAAATACTGGCCAGGTCAGCACTTGCAATCTGAACTGTGCCATCATCCTTAATGTCAATGTCGGTGCCAGTTTCGGCCGTGATTTTCTGTATAGTTTCCCCGCCTTTGCCAATTATTTCTCTAATCTTATCTGGGTTAATCTTAATGCTTTCTACTCTTGGAGCATAAGGACTGAGTTCTTTTCTAGGTTCTGCAATAGTGCTGAGCATGTGCGCTAGAATAACAGCTCGTCCGGCTTTTCCTTCAACTAAGGCTTGCTTAAGAATGGGCACAGGTAAACCATGTACTTTCATATCCATCTGCAGGGCAGTGATGCCTTTTTCTGTACCGGCAACTTTAAAGTCCATGTCGCCTGCAAAATCTTCGGCATCGGCAATATCTGTTAAGATTATGGGCTTGTCGCCGTCCATAATTAGACCCATGGCAACACCACTAACCGGGGCTTTGAGTGGCACACCGGCATCAAGTAGCGCCAGACAGCTTGAACAGGTTGCCGCCATACTGGTCGAGCCATTTTGGCTCATTATTTCGGTAACGCTACGAATTACGTACGGGAAATCTGCTTCACTCGGAATTACCGGTAGCAATGCTCTCTCAGCTAGATAGGAATGCCCGATTTCACGCCTACCAGGGGAACCGAGACGACGGACTTCGCCAACCGTATAACCTGGGGCATTATAGTGGTGCAAGTATCTCTTTTCGCCTGTTCTTTCCATAGTATCGAGTAGCTGGGCATAGCTCATTGGTGCCAGGGTGACGATATTAAGAGCCTGCGTCAACCCTCGAGTGAACAGACTTGAACCGTGCGCTCTTGGCAGAAAGCCGATTTCTGAACTTAACGGTCTTACTTCATTTAGCTTCCGTCCATCGGGACGAACGCCATCTTCTACAATGCCCCTTCGAACGTCATTATGTACTGCCAGATTAATGGCATCATCATAATCGCTGGCTTGGGTTGCATATTCTTCACCCAATTTTTCTTCAAAATACGCTTTAGTTTCATCTTTTAGATTCTGGATTAATAAATTACGCTCAGGATAAGGCAGACGTAAATCTTCTCCTAACTTATCCTCCATGTATGCTTCAACTTCTTTTTGGATTGCCTCGTCCGGCAAGACAAGACTAAACTCCTGCTTGGTTACCCCGACCTTATCAGCTAGCTGGGTTTGAAGCGCAATAGCGGGTTGCATTGTAGCGTGTGCGAACTCAATGGCTTCAGCTACTTGATCTTCAGACACCTCATTAGCTCCGGCTTCGACCATCATAATTGCATCTTTTGTACCTGCCACAACTAGATCAAGTCCGCCGGCGTCTAATTGCTCAGTTGTTAGAAAAGCAGCTAACTTGCCTTTTTCGTCATAACCGACTCTTAGGCCGGCTACCGGACCGTCAAACGGCGCACCAGTTAACATGAATGCGGCGCTCATGGCAATCATGGCTATCATGTCTGGGCGGAAACTCGGGTCCATACTGAGAACCGTGGCTACGCCTTGCACTTCATGACGATAACCCTTTGGCCAAAGAGGCCTGATGGGCCGGTCAATTAGTCGACCGATCAAAATTGCTTCATCAGACGGACGCCCTTCTCTTTTAATGAATCGGCTACCGCTGATTTTGCCGGCTGCATAAAAACGCTCTTCGTAATCAATACTTAGTGGAAAATAGTCAAAACCCTCAAGGCTGTTGCTACCGACCATGGCCGTACCAAGTACGACTGTATCACCGTATTTAGCTAGTACACTAGCGCTGGTCCTAAAACCAACCCGGTTAACCTCCAGAGTTAATTTACGTCCGCAAAAGTCGCTCTCGACGCTTATGATTGATTTACCGCTAGGATTTATAGTTTGTCCCATATTCTGAGAATATTCCTTTCTTTGTAACAAAGGGACTCCTTAGGCAAAGTTCAAATATACATAGACTAAGCTTTTCTTGTGCTATTAAATGAATTTAATCTAGTACTTTGTATATCTGTTGCTCTGCCTAAGGAGCGTTGTTTAGAGTTTTAATGTGCACAAGCTGAGTGATTTTTATATAAAAATCACCTGTCTGGGCACAGTTAGCGGCGTATTCCTAATTTTTGAATTAAGTCTAAGTAAGCCTGGCTGTCTTTTTCGGCTATATAACGAAGTAGACGCCTCCGTTGGCCAACCATCTGTAGTAACCCGCGTCGGGCGGCATAATCGTGCTTATGAACCTTCAAATGTTCGGTTAACTCTTTGATCCGTTCAGTCAGAATCGCTACCTGAGCGTGTGATCCACCGGTGTCTTTGTCGTGTAGCTGGGCACTTTTAATCGCCTTAGCCTTCTTCTCTAGTTGTATCATGTTCAGTCATTTTATCAGATAAGCGCCTCTGATGCAAGAGACACGTATTAACTCAACACCTTTGCAACATAAAAGGTAGGCATCCTAAACTGTAGTTACCATTACATAATTACAAGGAAAGGAGCCTACCATGGCTTATTCTATCAATCCTAACCTACCTAGAGCGAGAGCTCTGGCTATGAAA
>DASSZG010000041.1:0-11552 GCA_035702905.1 Saccharimonadales bacterium (SeqCode) | reverse complement strand
TTTGAACGGTAGGTTCAAAGCAAGCTTCTTAAGGCCATGATTGCGGCTACAACCGACATCCAGGATCGTGGGTGCTCCCGATATTACTGGGGCGGCAAGCTCCATCGTTAGCTTAAAAGCTTTATAGCGCTCTACGACATTACTTTGCGTGACCTTGGTTTCTAGATCATGACGTAGTTGACACGCGGACTGCGTATTGTTAGCAATACTAACAAACGCTTCATGCCATGCCGATTCCTCATCATATTCATAAGGATATGCATCTTGAGGTAATAATTGTTTCTGAACCGCACGCAGAAGTAGATTGGCTCCGTAAGATACGGCTTCGAACTTGCGGCCTTCTATAATACCAAGCCAATCTTCACCTTCTGGAGTACTTGCATAGTGGACAAAAGCTTGGCTGAAAGCCGCAATCCGCTCATCACCTGCCGGTGGATTGATAGCTTGACGCTGCAACTCGGATATCATATCGGTCATAATACTTAGCATGATAGACAAAACAGCATCTGTGCCGCCATGCACAGTTAACGGTATCTATATGCACAATCACAGACACAATTTATTTTTTATGACCCTAGGAGCACTTAACCAAAGTATCAGACTATTTTAGTTAGCAGTCTTTTGCCCGCGGCCTTATTGCCGGCTTGGACGGCGCTAATAATATTCCTCGTTCGGTAGAAATCAAGTGCAGTTGCCGCCGTAAAAACATCTCCGCAACCTACCGAATCTACGACTTTTTGCTTAGGGATAGGTACCGTAGGAACACGGGTAAGCTTACCTCCTTTTATTATGCTGGCGCCCTCCTCGCCTTCCGTCATAATAATGTTAGTATTAGAGCTCGCTTCTGACCAATGAGTCAGCTCATTTTTGGCATTTGGTAAATCCTCGTTGGATGTAATAACTATATTAAATAAGGAGACTATTCTGGTAGCCTCTGTGAAACTTTGATAGCTAACCGAATTATCCAAGTTAACTTTTCTAAAGTAACCTTGTGGAGAAAGTACGGTAATGCAGTCAGAGGGTGCATAGTTGAAAAGTTTTTGTACATATCTAGAACTATAATTCGGCAGTAGCGGAGCAAAGATTAAGATGTCCGCTTTGCTTATAATATTGGATATTTCGCCTGTGATCCTTACCGGTTTTGCAAACTCGCTATTCTTGGCTGATTGTTTACGATAGACACCAGTCGACTCATTCCTATATAGAAGTGTCGGGTCGGCTTTTGGCTTATTTGCGATATTTTCATCCGTTAGATAGGTGAGGAAATCTCTACCATAAGGAGCTAATAAAGTTACGTTGCAGTTAGGTTGAGTATTTAAGTACTTTGACATATACATAAGCGGCGATCCCCAACTGTTGTAGCTAATTTTCTCGCTTACGTTTTCGTCAATACAAACATGTCCAACAATTAAAATATTCATTTATGAGATTATACGTCAAAACTTTCGAATTCCTTTTTACATAAGATGATGAATTTAGTAAAATAAGATAAGCGTATCGTACATTAGTGCTTACTCATTTGATTGAACGCGTGCATACAAAAGCACCCCATATAATCGGATTAGCAAACACTAAATAAAATGTAAGCGATCGCCTTATTTAATATTTAATACTCTTCTTCAAGGAGGAGCCATGCCTTTGTATCCAGAAAGGGCAGCTACTTCCATTAAAGTAGCTACAGCCCTTGCCGTAGGAATAGGTTCATTAGCTTTAGCCGAAAAAGCAGAATCCAGTTCTACAGATAAAAAAGTAGCCCAAACTATAAAACACCATAAGCCCGCAGTCGGTCACTTGGCAAAAGTATCGATGAACGAATCCGGCGTTCACTTTATTGTGCCAAAAGGGCCCATAGAGTATGACCTGCCCCATCCGCCTATTGCTTCCGCCGCACGAGAACCAAAAGTAATTCACACTCTATACATACCGTCTACTCTTAGATATATTGCAGGCTGTGAATCAGACGGCTCGGCAATTGGTAAAATTAACTGGAAAGCGGAAAATCCAAGTGGAGCATCTGGAGGCTTACAGATTGAGCCACAAACATGGGATAACTTTGATGGCTATCCGGCTGCCATTGATGCACCTCCGGCCGTTCAGATCAAAAAGGGAGAGCAACTATTAGCTGAAAGCGGGACTTCCCCGTGGGTTTCTAGTGAGTATTGTTGGGGAAAATACGTTAACGGCTAATATTTCAGTTATTATTAATTGATGACTAAGACAATATATTTAGCTGGCGGATGCTTCTGGGGTCTAGAAGAATTATTCAGAGCAGAGCCTGGTGTGAATGATACTGAAGTCGGTTATTCAGGTGGGGATAATGATGATCCAACCTACGAGCATCATCCTGGCCATGCCGAAACTCTTGCTATAGCATACGATCCAAGACAGACATCATTTGCTAAAATATTGGATTTTTTCTTTCGAGTCCATGATCCCACTACCCTAAACAGACAAGGCAACGATGTAGGTTCATCTTACCGCTCAGCTATTTTCTACCAAACTGATGAAGAGCTTACTGAAGCTAAAGCAATAATAGAGAAAGTAAACAAATCAGGACTATACAAAGACCCCGTAGTCACCAGTTTGGAAAAATTCAGTAAGTTCTATTCCGCCGAAGACTACCACCAAGATTATTTGCAAAAACATCCCGGTGGCTATACTTGCCACTATGTTCGTAGCACTGAAAGTCTTCTCTAATCTACTTTTTGGCTGACATTTGGTGGGCCTGAACCAAAACAAAACCAGCTATTAAGGCGCCGACAGCTACGCTAGCAAAAGCTCTAAGTAGATGAGCGTGGTAATGACTGTAATAAAACAGAATACCGGCAACTACAAAGTTGAGCCATCCCCAAGCTAAGTTCATTAGGGGTGACGAATCCTTTCCAAAAGGTGTCATAAACTTTTTACCCATTTCAGCACTCACAAAGTGAGGTACTCCATTAGCGCCTAAGAACCCTGCCAGTAACCCGAATACGTAAACTTGCCACATACCCTTCTCCTTATTAATTACCTACTACTTGTAATACTCTCGCTTAAGCATAAATACAAGCTAACAATAATATTTCTAGCTGTGTATAGGTATAATTACAGATATAGGGTAAAATTTAATTTGCACATGGTGCCTGTAGCTCAGTTGGTTAGAGCGTCGGGTTGTGGTCCCGAAGGCCGTGGGTTCAAGTCCCATCAGGCACCCCAGGTTTTGACACTATTTATTTAGTACGATCAATATTATTCAACTAGCATATGATCAAAGAGCCATTAACCGCCGATGGACCTGAACGCGTAAACCAGGCCTGTAAAGATGCAAATATTGCACTGGCATTAGCTATTATCAGTATTTATGGAAGCACTATACCATTTCTTGGTATAGTTACCGCATTAGTCGCAGAACGTATTGCATATAATACACCGAGTGTAAAAGGAATTGCCAATATTGAAACCAAGAAAAATGTAGTTCATTACCTAACCCCTTTTACATTCGTTTTATCTTTGATATTCCTTATCTTCTATTATTATCTTTATAATAATCACCATTTATAAAATGGTTTTAGAAATAAAACCACAATTAATTAACATGTTAAATATTTGACAGACAACCCGCTTAAGGCATAGACTTTATTCTATGATTCATTTGGTAGACAAGTTATTTTCGTTTATTAAAAGAGCGCTGTCGCGTGGTCTGCTATTCTTTGTCCATAATTAGTTCTTAACCTGCACAACAACCTTTCCTCTTGGATGTCCGGTTTTTAGATATTCCAGTGCTTCGGGGGCATCTGTTAGATCAAACAGTTTATCGATATGGATTTTTAATTGATCATCGTTAACAAGTTCAGCTATGGCATTTAATTTGCCAGTCGTAACTTTTGTCGACTGATGCATAGAATGAATATCATACTTAGCATCAAGTTCAGCACTTGGCTGAGAGGCCATCGTGACGATTTTACCGCCGGGTCGAACAACTTCATATGATTTAATAAATGTTTCTCCTCCTACCGTATCAAAAACGCAGTCGTATTCCTTAACATGTTTAGTAAAATCATCGGCATGGTAATCAATAAACATGTCAGCACCTAGTGCTAGGACATAGTCTTCATCCTTTTTACTTGCCGTAGTAGCAACATGGGCACCAACGTTTTTGGCTAATTGTATTGCTACGCTTCCAATACCGCCACCGCCGCCGTGAATTAAGATTTTCTGATCTTTTGTGAGCTTTAAGTGTTCATATAAGGCCTGGTATGCACTGACTGATGCAAGTGGTAGAGCAGCGGATGTTTCGAAGTCAACTTTTGGTTTTAGTGCTAGCTGAGAAATATTAACTACTGTGTATTCAGCGATGGAACCTTGCTTCAGCGCATTAGCTTGACCATAAACCTGATCACCAATACTGAATTCCGTAACCCCGTCGCCGAGAGCCCTTACTATGCCAGCGACATCTCCGCCGATTACAATAGGGAGTTCAAGCCGAATTGAATCCTGCATTAAACCGTCTCGGACTTTATAATCAAACGGGTTAACACTAGCAGACACGACTTCTATTTGAACTTCATTGGCTGAAGGTTCCGGTCTTTCAGTATTATCTATCTTTACAGCGTCTTGACCGCCATAACTTACGAGCAATGCTGCTTTCATTGTAATTAACCCCCTAATAACATTCTTATTATATGCGAGCCTATAGATATGTAATAGTAAAAATTGCTATACTAAGGTTTAAGTTTATTGAAATATGAAAAGAATAATTAGGTTTTTTAGGAACTATTTTTTATTTAGCCTGGCTCTAGTAGGTGGCATTGCGAGTATTGTTCTGCAATTACTCAAATACCAGACGGCTGCCCACATAGTTCTTGCCATACTTGCTATAGGAGAAGTTTTACCGCTGCTATGGGACATGTGGCAAGAACTAAGGTCCGGCGCTTACGGCATCGACATATTAGCAGCTACTGCAATAATAGCGTCGGTCATCTTAGGACAGTACTGGGCTGCTTTGGTAGTTGTGCTGATGTTGACAGGTGGTCAATCCCTTGAAGACTATGCTGGACGAAGAGCTCAGAGTGAATTAGATGTGCTTTTGTCCCATGTCCCAACAACTGCTAATGTCCTTCGAAAGAACAAGATTATCAAAGTGAAGGTCGATGACATTAAGATCGGCGATAAAATAATAATCAAAGCTGGTGAAGTAGTGCCGGTTGACGCAGTGGTTATAGAGGGACAAGCCAACTTCGATGAGTCCTCGATTACCGGTGAAAGTATACCCGTAATAAAAGAACTTGGTGGTAATTTGTTAAGTGGCTCAATCAGTGTAGACGGCACAGTAACCGCTAAAGCGTTAGCAACCGCCGCCGATAGTCAATACCAGCAAATTATTAAGCTTGTTAAGAGTGCTTCAACCTCCCAGGCACCCTTCGTTAGGCTTGCCGACCGATATAGCGTCCCATTTACTCTGACAGCTTATGCCTTAGCCGCGGCAGTCTGGATACTATCCGGTCATGCAATTAGATTCTTAGAGGTGATCATAGTAGCTACTCCTTGTCCGTTGCTACTCGCTACACCTATAGCCCTAATCAGCGGAATGGCCCGGGCTAGTCGCTACGGCATTATTGTTAAAAACGGTACTGCGCTAGAGAAACTAGCTACTGCCAAAACGATTGCCTTTGACAAAACCGGTACACTTACTAAGGGAGAACTTACGGTTAACAAGGTTGTCGCTTACGGTACGTTGTCTGAAGATAATTTATTAAAACTAGCAGCTAGTGTTGAACAGAATTCCCGACACGTACTAGCCAAGGCGGTTATTAATACGGCAAAGGATCAAAAACTAAAACTAGAGAAGGCTAAAAATATCGAGGAGATTGCTGGACGAGGGATAAAAGCGACCATTAAAAGCGCTTCCGTTTGGGTCGGAGGAATTGGTCTTTTTGAGAATAATCTAAGCCTGCCAAAAGACCTAAAATTGCAGGACAACAATACCGTAGCTTACATTATTGTCAATCATAAACTTGAAGGAGCAATCCATTTTAGCGACACAATCCGTAGCGAGGCTAAAGCAACATTACAGCAATTACATAAGTTAGGTCTTAAAGATATTGCTATGATAACGGGCGACCATAAATCGGCAGCTGATTCAATCGCTAAGCAATTGTCAATCGATGAAGTCTATGCCGATCAACTCCCTGCCGATAAATTACACACCCTGTCTAAACTTAAACCTAAGCCGGTTGTATTTGTTGGCGACGGCGTCAACGATGCTCCAGTTCTTACATCGGCTAGCGTAGGTATTGCCCTAGGCGCACAGGGATCAACTGCAGCTAGCGAGTCGGCGGACATGGTAATAATGCTTGATGACCTAAGTCGTGTGGCCGTAGCTGTTGAAATAGCTAAGAAGACATTCAAAATTGCCGACCAAAGTATAATAATCGGTATTGGCTTAAGTTTTATCCTTATGGGAATTTTTGCAACCGGCAAGCTGTCTCCCATAACCGGAGCAGCGCTACAAGAAGTTGTAGATGTTGTATCAATATTTAATGCTCTAAGAGCTCACTCAATAAAACCAAGCTTAGCTAATCATAAGTAGCACAGCTAGCGGTACAAACAAGTTATCTAAGCCTTTAACCCCAAGGTTCTCTAGTGCAGTAGCAACTAAGCTAGTTAGACCCAGATAGACTAATGAGTGACCTATATGTCCTAAAGACTGGAAAATAACCAGTATTAATAATGACGTTATAAAGAAGACAAGACTCCCAATTAGACTTTTTTGGCTTCCAAAAACCTTATAGCTATTACTTCTGCCGAATTTGAGACCAATCAGCGCAGCTAGACCGTCTGCTAGTGCCATCTGAAGAATGCTCGTTGCAAAAAGCCATTTACTGGAAGTCAGGAACGCCATAATAGCAATACTTAATACGGCTAATATTTCTCCCCAGCTAACCCGATCGACTTCATGTATTGCTTTAAAAATGTTCAATCTTTTAGAGACAACCATCACAACAATGCAAGCGATGCTCAGAGCTTTGATCTCAGTAAAGCTTAAATAAAACGGCCAAAAGGACGTATAGACACCAATGACAATATGTATTGATTTGCGGCTAAGCTCACTACGACGCTTTTTTAAACGCCACCATATTTCATTAATGCAAAGAGCTAAAAATATAACAGTAAGTGTAATAAGTACAGCCATATGCCCTATTTTAACTTAGTATGCTTAATTAGCTGGATAACAACCTTGCTAAGTACCATAGCATAGCCCATTACCAACAGTACCGCTACTGCAACAACCGTAGTATGTGGTGCAGTAATTTTGATTGTTGGCATTAGTTTTGGTTTGTTTTAATCCTATAAATACTGCTACTGAAAACATGATCATAAAGAATATTATTAGGTAAATAAATATCCTTAATGCGCGTCTAAAGCTGCCTGCGTACAGGATTGGCAAACCAATCGAAAACACCATAAAGCTCATAATTCCGATTGCAATTAAGCCTATATAAAGACCGATTACTATGGCCGGGGTAGCGTTACCGTTAATTGCTGCGTTATTGCTTATTTTAGTAGCTTCGGAGTATCCCTGGGCCAGTCCCGCAACCACTAGAATACTGACTATGCCGCACAGCAATGCAAAAAACATGGGACGCAGTCGCCTTTGCTGGAAATGTTGTTTTACCCTTATTGCTAAATCATAAAAAGGTAAAGCCCTGACTGTAATACTAACTGTTTTACGATTATCCGAACTGCTAATAGCGCCTGGCCTGTCGTTTTCTATTGTTGTATCTTCGTTATCTAACTCCTGCTTATATTCACTATCGCCATTAGTGCCTGTACTATTGGTTTGCACCATATTAAGTTGCTCCTTTATTTTCTTACGATTGCTTATATACCAATAAATTAACACCCCAATAAATGCTAAGACAAGTGCCCAAAGTGAGACGTTCCGTGGCCAGTTGAGAAGGAATGCGCTTGCCGCAAAGCGCCCAGTTAGCGAAAAAGTTTGTTGGGGTGAAAGTAAAGTGGTTTGACGGGTTATACTGCCATTGCCGCCAATACTATTCACATAATTATTGACGTCAGCATAAACCGATTCATTTGACGGTGGCGAATTACCGACTTGGAGGATTGTGCTCAATGCATTAGAAGTTGTGATCGGGTTATCATTGGTGCTGTGACCAGCATTGGACAATACATAATCGCTAGGGGCTGACAACGCAACATTTATATCAGTTATCGCTTCTGAGGATTTTAGTGTCTTGAACGAATAGTAATGTATGCCTAGACTTTTGTGCGAAACACCGGTCTCGTTGTAAAGCATAACTATAGTTGTAGACTGATTGTTAGCAATAGGCTGGGGTAATTTTAGGTTAAATGTATTACCTAATTTTGTAACAACAATACTCTTAAATACATCGTAGCTACTTGGATAGTAGTATGCGAGAGGAAATTTCGAGTTTAATGGATGTTCGACCAGCCCCTCATAACACTCGGGTATATTTGTGCTAGTTTCAAAGTGTAGAGTAGGGTTAGGCTCAGAGTTTAACACAGTCGATGACAAATTGGGTCTGATGATCGGCAAGGTAGCACAAGTTACCTGCTGGTAGGCCGTTACACCCTGTAATTGACCGCTAGCAAGACTATAGCTAAGCAAGTTTATTGGTTTAGATTTGTCATTGTATAAGCTAATACGTGCATTGACTGCGGCGCTACCATCTCCACGAAGTATCACGTCATAAGACTGAGATTGACCAAATAAGGCTGTAGTTGGACTGCTACAAGATCCATTACCATAACTATAGCAGTAGTCTGCAGAAGCCTGATTAATAGTAATAACCGGCAACAAAATCAGTGCACTGCTGAGTAAGCTCAGAGCTTTAATAGCCAGTCTTGCCATAGTTGAATCCTGTTGTTATATAAACTACTTTAACTATAGCATAAGCAGTATCTTAGCTCTAAAATTTCTCAAATGGTCGGGGTGACTGGATTTGAACCGGCGACCTCAGCGTCCCGAACGCTGCGCGCTACCAAGCTGCGCTACACCCCGTGGGTTTAGAGATTAAAGAATACCATAAAAGAGACTAAAACTACACTAGGTTACCAACGTTTTATACATTACTTTCAACGCGCTTGTCTAAACAAGCGAACATGAAATAACAATATAAAAATTATAAGAATGAGTTTTTAAGTTATATTGCTTATTCTGATATATTTAGTGTAATCTAGGATTAAATATGGGTGAAGTTATCAATATTACACCTGCAACTATTGCTGAGGATGCTGCAATAAAAATATTCAATCAACCTCCAGATTCTTATGAGCGTCTTCCCGAAGATTCAGAGATTCTTAATGAGCTTGATCAAATGGCAAGTAGCCTGGAATTAGTAAGTCGTCCATATTGGGTAGAAACTTCTAAAGGCTTATCGCTTCCTATGGAATTTGACTCCGATGAGCCTGTACGAGTAATAGATTTTGCTAAGTTAACATTCGAAGGTCTGTTTGCGTGCTACTCAAAGGTTATGATTGGCCGAATTATCGGCGGAAGAAGCATTAGAGCTCTGTGCTTAACTTTCAGCGAAGTAACTCTACTTCCTTATTTCGATCATTTGCCTGACGAACACTTGCTGTTTGTACCTGTACATGCAGTCAATTATATGGACAGCACAGATAAAATAGTAGCTTAAAAAGAATGTTTGCAATTATGGTCGGGACGATCCGACCGTCCTCGAACTTTACGATAGTATCATGAAATACAATGAATACTATCTGGTTGCCTGTGAAGATCTATTAAGCATACAAAATATTAAGACTAAAGACACACCCGCTAATCTGATAATATAACTATATGAGCAATCAAACTGATGCAGCACAAACCCTAAAAAACCTAGCTAAGAACTCTCCTAAGCCAAATGCGAATTTACAAAATCCAAAAAGCTTGATTACAAAATCCGGTCAAGTTATTAAACTGAACGAACCACCTAAGACAAACTAGGATATTAATAGCATTAATCCTCTTGAACTTATAGCCTGTTAGCGTATAGACGCGCGGCGTGAATTTTTTAATTTCGATGCAAGGAGCCTGCCCCATCATAGGCAAGGGGTCGATTTGCATCGATGCTATTACTTTTCTTTTTGTTTCTTTTTCTTTTAGTTAAACTATTCTGTTCGACTTGCTAAGATTATGCTTCTGGCACAGTAGTTGTATATTTTCGGCATTGGTACTAGTACCGCCTTTTGAATACGGCAATATGTGATCAAAGTGCAAGTTCTGACGTGAACCACACTCTACGCATTTGCCTTGATCTCTTTCCCATACTATTTGCTTAATTGCAGTAGGAATACGACGAGATAGTTCCAACTCTTCTTCTACTTCATGGTCTTTTAAGTGTAGGTCTTCAGGTAAAAGCTTAAATTTAAATACTTTTCTTTTCTGATCAGTTACGTACAAATAGTCCGCATCAACTAATAAAAAGAGGCCCTTATCTGACCAAACGTTCTTAGTAATTTTTTCGTATACCCTTATCTTTTCAGGATTTAGCCGTCGTTTAAACCTATAATCTTCTGCTGCCTTAAAAAACCTACCATTTTCTGTCAACTTACCGTTCTTAGTAAAAAAGGGCTGATCAAATTTCTTTGGTTCTTTATGTTCTCCCCTGTTAATGTCATGGCCTTCATAAGTTAGTATCTTGCCTTCAGAATCAAAACCATCTACATATGGTGCATTCTCGTTGACGCTCATTAGAAATATTGAATAGTCCTTGTCTGATGGCCTAAAATTCATTCCTTTCTGTAAAGAAATACCTTCTTGCAAAGTCATTTCTGCGTGTGACAATACATCCTTCATATATCATAATAATAACAAGCCATAAGGTATACTAACAACAGGTATGACAGATTTAGACAAATTGCAAAAGATGATAGTGGATTTCCGTGATGAGCGTGACTGGAAACAATTTCACAACCCAAAAGATACTGCTATTTCGTTGGTGCTAGAAGCAACCGAATTTCTTGAACACTTCCAGTGGAAGAATGAGCAAGAGATTAAAGACCACCTACGAAAAGCTGGGCCTGAAGTTGCAGATGAATTGGCCGATGTTCTTTACTGGGTCTTACTTATTGCAAACGATCTGAGTTTTGATCTTGGGGAGGCCCTAGAAAAGAAAATGGCAAAAAACAGAGCCAAATATCCGGTTGAAAAAGCTAAAGGAAAGCATACTAAATACACAGAACTATGAGCTTAGTAGCCCTTCAACCAGCAGGAGATGTTGACGCCAATCAACACTACGAAGATACCATAGTTAATCCAGTATCAATTGAAAAAATTCGACCTTACGTTTCAGAGCAAATTGTTCAGCATTTGAACGAACTATATCCCAGCAAACGCATACCGACTTGGGGTGTAACACCAGGCAACAAGGGTGTTAATATCGGCAAATGGGAACGGTTACAAAGCGGTGACTTAACGCTTTTTGCTCGTAAAGGCAGAGTCTACGCTTCAGGTGTTGTCTCGCTAAAAATACGCAATTCTGCCCTTTCGCAGGCTCTGTGGGGCAATAAACAAGGGACGACAGATACTT
>DASSZG010000033.1:0-7604 GCA_035702905.1 Saccharimonadales bacterium (SeqCode) | reverse complement strand
CCCTAGGATAACGCTACCGTTTCTGAGTGGTTTTTTCTTAGGTATCTCGCCTTTTGTTTCAATTAAACGCACCAGACGTCTTTTGTTAGACCCGTCTACACCATCTGTATTTATTTGTTCTTGGTCGGCAATCAGTTTTAGCTCGACCAGTTCTTTATTGTTCAACTCATCTCTACTATATTTACTATCTGTTGTTAAAAAACTGTAGTCATACAGGACGCTATCAACATATAAACCGCTACCTCCAACTAATATTGGTATCTTATGCCGCTTATGTATAGATCTTATTACTACGTTTGCTTGTTTCTGAAATTGAGCAACGCTAAATGATTGATCAGGTGATACAAGGTCCAGCAGATGATGTGGTACGGCCTTTTGGTCATCTATTGATGGCTTTGCGGTGCCAATGTCCATCCCCTTTCGGATGGTCCAAGCATCAGCGCACACAATCTCACCACCATAATCTTTAGCTATTTTTATAGCCAGTTCGGATTTTCCCGAGCCAGTTTCGCCTACGATAGCAACTAACGGTCCGGCCACCAAATTAACTCCTTAATATTAACTGTGAAATCAGATTCTACCTTAACTCCTTCGGCCTCTAAAGCCTGTTTGTGGCCCAACCGGCCGCCCGGATAACCACTCGCTAAGCGTCCCTGTTTGTTAACTACTCTTTGCCAAGGCAGGTTTGGGTTACCAAAATGGGCGATACCTCCAACCTGGCGTGCGGCCATGGGATGGCCCACCAGTGCAGCAATTTGCCCGTAAGTCATGAGTCTACCGGGAGGTATTGCTGCCACTATTACTTCAACTAATTGTTTAAATCCTGCTTCCTCTACCTCTATCATAAGGAAGTTTTGAGGACTCTTGACTTGGATTCATTAGCGACGGTTTTTAAGAAGTCGCCTATCCTAACTGTTATAGGAACATCGACAACGGCCATATCTTTTCTAATTCTTGGAGTGACTTCCTGACTCTCAATCTCTTTATTTCCAAGCACTATTATATAAGGTACTTTAGCTAGTTCAGCCGATCTTATCTTTTTACCAATCGACTCATTGTCGTTATCCGTATATACTCTTAGCCCTAGCTCTTTGGCATCAACTTCGACCTTCTTAGCAAAGTCGATAGTCGCTGACTCCTGATTGACTGTCAGTATCCGTATCTGTTCTGGAGCAAGCCAAACTGGAAACCTACCCGCAGTATGTTCTATATATACCGCCAAAAACCTCTCAATTGAGCCGAGAAGCGCGCAGTGAATCATGACCGGCCTCTGCTTGGCTCCATCCTGATCTATATATTCAAGATTAAATCTCTCGGGCATCACGAAATCTAACTGCACAGTTGCTACTTGGTGCTCACGGCCTATTGCGTCAGTTACCATAAAGTCTATCTTTGGACCATAGAACGCTGCTTCGCCCTCTTGCTCAAAATATTCAAGTTTATTAGCAATAACTGCATTCTTAAGTTGCTTTTGAGCACTCTCCCATAATTCTTTAGATCCTAGATAAGCGTCGGTTTCATCTCTATAACTCAATCGAACACGCAACGACATGCCTACAGTCTGGTATAGTTCATCGGCCGCGCTCATAAGGTTATTAATTTCATTTTCAATTTGATCTTCCCTACAAAAAGCATGACTGTCGTCCTGGGTTGCCGAGCGAACCCTACTAAGACCGTTTAGTTCACCTGTTTTTTCATCCCTATAAATGGTAGTAGTCTCTAAGTAGCGAATTGGTAAATCTCGATAACTTCGAGGTTGTGAAGCATATATACGGGTATGGTGTGGGCAATTCATCGGTTTAAGTACAAATTGATCAGATGTCTCTTGGCTTTTAACCAGGAACAGTTCGTCGCCAAATTTTGCCCAGTGGCCGCTAACTTCGTATAGCTGTTGCTTGGTCATGTGCGGTATCCATACTTTTTGAAAGCCATAACGCTCTCTTAATGAATTCGAAAATTTAGCTAGCTCTTCCCTTAGTATCGTTCCTCTGGGTGTAAACATCGGCAATCCAGAGCCAACCATGTCAGAGAAAACAAATAAATCGAGCTCTTGGCCGAGTTTGCGGTGGTCTCTCTTTAAAGCTTCTTCTTGTTTTTGCAGGTAATCCGTCAGCTCAGCATCTTCAGCGAAGGCTACACCATAAAGTCTCTGCATCTGAGGGTTCTTATTATTTCCCCGCCAGTAAGCCCCGGCAACTTTTGTTAGTTTGAAGGCACCTACTTTAGCTGTTGATACCACATGCGGACCTTTGCAGAGATCAATAAAATCTCCGTTCTTATAAAAAGATACGTTATCTACTTCCGCCTTATCGCCTCCGATAGTCCCGAGCTCATCGGGGTTTAAATCTTTCGCCAGCGTCGTTCCCGCTCTCTTAAGATCGTTTAATAACTCTTCCTTATAGGGTTGGTTATTTTCTTTTGCCCAGGCAATGGCTTCATCTATTGGCATTGTCATCTTTTCAAAGGGATAGTCAGCTTCAATAACCTTTTTCATTTCGGTCTCAATGGCTGGAAAGTCATCTTCAGATATAGTGATGTCTCCTAGATCAATATCGTAATAAAAGCCATTATCTATGGCCGGCCCTACCCCAAACTTAGCCTCAGGCCATTTATGCTTAATAGCCGTTGCCATTATATGCGCCAGACTGTGTCTCATTGCGTCTATATTACTAATGTCGGGCATAAGTTCTCCTCATAATCTGTCGGTCGTCAATTAATCTTAAGTCCTATTATATCAATCAAAGAAGTTTACCTAAATAAAAAAGCGATTGAATGACCTCGCAATACATTCAATCGCTCCTTCGACTTTTAGCCGAGATAAAACAGTCTCGTCAAAACTTCACCTGCAGAGAAGTATAGCAAGGTTAGTACTATGTGGCTAGCCTATTTATGTCGTATTTCATACACTATCTGCTGGGGATAAGTCTCTGACATTTTATACCTTTTATGGTGTAAACAAACTCTATTGTTAACTATCCCTCTATGTAGTAAATTATCTGTACCCATTTAGTCGTATATGCTGACATCATATTAATGCGTTGTCTTTAGACTAAAATATTAGGGCGGTTAGCTCAGATGGTTAGAGCGCTACGTCGACATCGTAGAGGTCATAGGTTCGATTCCTATATCGCCCACCATAATTATTTTGCTTATGCCTATCTGTTAGTCTATTGACTCCACTATTACTTTCTGATAAAGTATTACGGTTAAATAGGAAGTTTTGGTATCAGAAAAGATAGCGCTTTAGACGCCTTCAGGTTGTTCTATGAAGAACTAACCACTAACAAACCCAAGAATAATCGCATCCGACGCCCCAAGAATAGCCGATAAATACTATCGTAGTAGGCTATTTTTGGGATTTTTTGTTTTATTATCCTTCTACGATTTAGAATATACCTTTATCTTATCCACGGTTTCCCTAGCCTTTTCCACTGGCCTTTTTACCAGCCATATGTCAATATATTGACATGGTATGCGTTCATTGTCGGGCCAACACTCGAGTAGTAAATTCTCGACTCAAGAAAAACTTGAACGCCGTTTGGCGCCGGCGTTTATGTCCCAGTTGTTCGGCTGTATTTACTACCGAAGAGTCGGTTAAATACGCGCTGTCATGGGTAGTTAGAGACAAACAAGGCAAAATTAAGCCATTCTCAAGAGATAAGCTATTCATCAGCTTATATACAGCCTGTGCCCATAGAAACGAAGCTACAAGCGACGCAGGAGGGCTGACTGAGACCGTCATTGGCAACATCCTTCGTGAAGTTAAAGATGCTCGCTTAACTAATGAACAAATCAGAAATGCTTGCCTGATAGCCCTCAACCGTTTCGACAAAGCCGCCTTCACCTACTACCATTCTTATCATAAAGACTAAGATAATTTAGCGTTTAGCTGGGTCTGCTACCGTAGTAACCTTACGACCACTGGCCTTAACTACCGTTTTCTCAGTCACATCGAAACGGCTTAAGTATTTCTTGAGCATTAACCTGGTCTGAGAATTAAAGGCTGCAATTGATCCGAAGATCACGCTAGTAATTGGCAGAGTCACCCATTGAGCTAGCATGAATAAAGATCTATGCCGCTTGTGTCGGGCAGGTCTCGGCGGCAAGGTCACAATAGACACATACATTAGGAAAACTAAAGTTACCATGTCTATTCGTTGTACCTTACTAATAATTAGCGGTAAGGAATTGGCTGCAATGCTTTGCGGATGAAATATTGGAGGCACTAAACCGATGTACCATATTAGTAAGGCATTGGTGGCCCAGTTTACGTGAGTATAAAGTGTACGGTACAGCTTAGAGAAGACATCCGCTTTAGGTATCTTATTTTTATGCCAAAATCCCTTATCGGCAATATAGGCTATATCTGATGCACCATAAGTCCAGCGGCGCAATTGGATAAACTGAGTCTTTAATGTCTTTTTATATGTTTCGTTTAAGACTGCGTCCTGATAAATAGGAATACTGAACGGGATAACCCGGTAATCGCCATCAAAATGAAAGTATGATCGCCAAAACTGATGACCATCCTCTACTACTGTTCTGGTACTCCAGAAGTTCATCTCCATCAGAGGTAGTAGTGGCTGAGCATGAGCGGAAAAGTTCCGACTTAAATGTTGCCGTTGGGTGCCAACTATGTAAAAAAGATTGTTGCCTGTCGCCAGTACACGCATGAAAGTAGGAGCGTCCCATATATTATTCGTAAACATGGCGATTGGTTGATAAGAAGCCTTAAGTGGATGCGGGACGACACAGTAAAGATAACTAAGAGCGGCAAAGTATAACTTATCTGGCCTATTGTCGGCATCTAAGGTAGTTACCAGAACCCTAGCGGGATCAATCTTCTCTTTCTTAACATAACTTACTAACTTATGGGCAGCATAGGTGATATTTCCTCCCTTCCCTACAATCTCACCTGGAAGGTTAGAGGGATGCTTAACAGCCATGGCATGCTTAAATTTATCGCCGTAAAGATCAATCAGCTGATTAACTCTTTCTTCAGCTTCTTTACCTGCCCTTCCCTCATAAGCTATAACTAGAATTATCCGCTTAGGATCATAATCCGCACCAAGTACTGACTGAATTGTTGGCTCTAGTATTTCCCTACTCTCGTTAACGGTCGCAATAATAACTGCATGTGTTAGTTGATTAGGCCTGATGTCCAATTCTCTTGTATGGAGTAACCTTAGGTTCTTGTAATGCCATTTCGGCCGCTCTATGTGCTTAAGTGAAGCTTTACCTGTGTCCAAATCATGGCTTAACTCATTCCAGTCTAATTTCAAATGGTGCTTCATTGTGAAATAGCCGGTAATAGCCCTTGAAGCGTACGCAATAGACTGGACAAAGAAGATAAGAAGATAAAATAAAGCGAAAAAGACTGCTACGGTTGCACTGAATATACTTAAGATAAATGGTAGCACTAGCAGAAAGTAGCTTAGGAAGCCTGGAAGTATTTCAAAAAATCTGTAATGTCCCTTTCTATCTCTCTCAAATGGAATTTCTATGTCTGTCATACCGGTTATCCTATTTTAGGCTAGCTTAGCGCAGTAATAATAACGCGTTACTAATAATAATAGTCAGTACTAATAGTAGGATGCCGAGTGCCAGGACCGCAATAGATAATTGCCTATGAATTTTATAAACTTTATAGCTAAGGCCTAAGTTAATGACCAGCACTAAGATTGCAAATAGAATAAAACTAATTATCTGAATTATACTGCCGGCCTTATATGAATCTAGCCCTAGATTTGGCCGATACTGCACAATGTAATCTGTACCGTGGCTGGTTCCAAGCCTAAGCGAGATAAATATTACTGCAAAGGCCGCCAGAAAAGAGTTAATGCTAAGCAATAGCAACACAAAATGATCATGAAAATACTTTTTAGTTGAAGCCATGAATTATTAGATATTGTAGCATCTATTCTTTAGTGAGTAACGATTAAAGAAATGGTTGGGAGAGAAAATCAGACATTATATGGTGCGGGTGGCGGGAATCGAACCCGCATCTCAGCCTTGGGAAGGCTACATAATAGCCACTATACGACACCCGCATTTTGGAGCCGTCTACCGGGATCGAACCGGTGACCTACGCTTTACGAAAGCGCCGCTCTACCAACTGAGCTAAGACGGCTAGTCGTCAACCACAAATTATATCAGAGGTTTATGGTTGTTTTACGTTTACGCTATTTTGTCCGAGTACAACTACGAAGTCGGCATTATAGTTTGTAGCTTCTTTGGCTTCCGTTGAGCCATACTCGCTGTTTACGACATTACCCGGGAATAGACTCTCAAGCAGAGCTTTAGTGGCCGGTTGCTGGCCATTAGATAAGTCGATGATCATGGATGTCGGATATTCATTGTAGGCATCCCCAACTGTTACGTTATCGATTTTGTTGGCTTGTAGTATACCTTCGTCTTTTTTAGCCAAGCCTTGGACGTTAGTGGCATTGAGGACAACTACACTGGCATCTTCTTTGACCACTGGATTATTAGATGTTAATTGCTGGTAGTAATTTTGAAGTTGACCGTATTCACCTACTCCGGCTGTTGGAGCAAGAGCGTCTTGACCGGAAGAAGGATCTATATAGGAAGTTATTATGGCCTGCGCCTTTGGCGTACCGGTAGTAGTGCTGGGGTAAGTATATGAGCCAATATTGTTTAAGTTAAGACTTTTGACAATCTGCGCCAGCCTTAGTACATCCTGCAGGTTCATATTTGTTTTGACATTATTACCTATGGCGCTGACCAGATTGCTGATTTTAATAGGATTGGTCAGAACGCCTGCTGTTAGGGCCTTTTTAGCTACAGCAATAGCCATAGTCCTTTGATACATGGTTCTAGTAAAGTCAGTCCCTGGGAAACCATAAGATATATCCCCAGCGGTGCCGTCACCTCGTGCCCGTGCCAGATCCAAGGCCTGTTGCCCGTTCAGGGTATTCTCGCCATTGGGTAACTTCAAATGAGTAAAGGCATCATAGAGACCCCTAGGGTCAGGGCTCTGGATGTTAATTGTTATGCCCCCAACCGCGTTTACTGCATCTCTGAAGGCGCCATAATCTATTAAGGCATTATAATCGATCGGGACGCCTAGGTCTGTTTCGACAACTTGCTGCAACTGGTTCATCGATACCTCTCCGGCTGCGTTAATCTTTTGGTAAGAATTAAAGCCGGGCACATAGACCCACAGATCTCTCGGGATGCTTAACATAAACGCAGTATGATTCCGGGTATTAATACTGAGCACCATAATAGAGTCAGTTAATTGAGCTCCGTTATGGCCTGGATCATCGGCTGAGTTGCCGGCAAGAAGAATATTCACCCTACCCTGGGCTTCGCCGTTTAGGGTTGTACTGCTAAAGAGGGCGTGGACATCTGAGAAGATATTGCCATGAAATGCCTTATCGAGGCTACCTATAATCTTTGTTCCATACCAAGCACCAATACTAAAGCCAATTAACAAGAAGGCCAAAACTGTCATGATGATTTTCTTCTTTACCGACCATTTACGCCTAGCTTTGGGACGCTTCTTCTCGCCTCTCACAGACGAATATGCAGTTTGATATGGGTTATATCGAGCAGCTTCAGCGGTTGGTACAAATTTAGGC
>DASSZG010000058.1:0-3555 GCA_035702905.1 Saccharimonadales bacterium (SeqCode) | reverse complement strand
TACCGTTCTTAATTTCTATCATTTTCTCTTTAGGTACTAAGACTTGGAAGATTTTATCCTTCATGTCTAAACTTTCAGCTCTTTGCCTTATGCTCTCGGCAACCTTTTCTTCATAACCGCTATAGGTATGAATCGCATACCATCTCTTCGACGTATCGTATCTCTTTTTAGACATTGTCTCTTTCATAAATGCTTCCAATCTCACCATCCTTATTTAATTAAAATTTGCTTAAAGATCTTTCCAAGTGCCCAGTCCAGCCCAGCTATGGCCGTACCAAATACGATTGCGAATGCAAGCACGGCGTAAGTTAACTTTCGGCTTTGTTTGAAACTTGGCCAAGATACTAGTTTTAATTCTTTAAAACTGCCCTTGAAATACGGAATAAGTAGAATAACGCTTATAATCCTAAAAGGCTTTTTAAGTATTTTGCCAATTCTTGTATTACCGGCCTTTTTAAAAGGTGACTTGATGGCTGATGTGATTTTTCGGAATGTCTTTGAAACTACACCCAACCGATTTCTTTTCGGCTTTTCGGATCCTGCCTTAGCGGCTTTTTCACGGAAGCTCTCAGGACTCTTTACGCGCCTTGCTCTAGATTTTTTAGCTGGCTCTTTGGCCATATATCCTACCCCTATTGCCGTTTTAGACAAATTAAAAAGCCTACATCTATTGTAGGCCAACGTTGTCAATTGTATCAGAGAGTGCTCTTGTGGTCAATACGCTACAGCCGTATAGTTATATAAATATGACTTGGGCGCTGATTCTATTATCCGCAATAAGCCTAGTTGAACTAACCGTTTGGCTAAAGCCGTTTTGGGCATATCGCAAATGGTCGGCGAGCATCATTTTGATATTATTATCTATCTTTAGTGGAATGTTGATTGGATCAAAACTTAATATTTGGGCTGTCTTGATAGGATTTGCCAGCCTATATAGAGTAGTGAATTTATTAAGGCTAGTTGAGGGAAGAACGCCAGCCGTGTACTTGAGAAAGGTCAGTCGGCGGACGAGCTTAAAACTTATCGGTTTTCAATTAGCACTGGGAGCTTGCTGGTGGGCATTGAGCTCATCAGGCGTTACAACTAAAGTATATATAACTATAATTACCTCGATATCGCTGTGTGCCCTTGCTCTGCTTTCGTTAAGTTTACAGAAAAATAGTCGGCGAGCGAATATAAAAACTAACCATCTACATTATGCAGCCAAAGACCTTCCTTCGATTTCCGTCTTAATACCGGCTAGAAATGAGACAGAGGATCTAGAAATCTGTTTAAGCTCTCTTGTAGCCTGCAAATATCCGAAGCTTGAGATCTTAGTTCTAGATGACTGCTCACAGAACAAACGAACACCGGAAATTATCAAAGGGTTCGCCCAAGCCGGGGTTAGATTCATAGCCGGCAAAATGCCACCCGAATCGTGGTTGGCCAAAAATTATGCCTATCAGCAGTTAGCCGACCAAGCGAGTGGCGATATCCTGATATTTGCAGGCGTTGATACCCGATTTAGCGAACTAAGCCTAAATTATCTGATTGAAACTATGCTCGATAAGAAAATACTGATGGCTAGTATAATGCCTTTAAACATATATAAGGGTAAGCATGGCTCACTTAGATATTTATTCCAACCCGTTAGGTATGCCTGGGAACTAGCACTTCCTCGCTTGTTTTCTAATAGGCGCCCGCTACTTAGTACCTGCTGGATAATATATAAAGAACGACTTTATGCTTATGGTGACTTCAAGGCGGTATCGAGAAGTATTAATCCCGAGTTGTATTTTGCTAACAAAGCCGCTGAGACAAACAAGTACGGCTTCTTAAGAACCAATAAAGACATAGGAGTTGTCAGTGAAAAAAGTATTTCCGAACAACGAGCTACAGCCATTCGAACACGCTACCCCAAACTGCACCGTAGAATTGAATTGGTTCTAGCCTATTCAATCACGGAACTATTAATTTTTATTTTTCCGCTTTTCGCTTTTATATGGTCAATGCTTGAAGCTGACTATATCGTTTTGAGCCTAAGTTTATTGATTGTAATTCTGACTAGTTTGATGTATGAATACATATGCCGCATAACTTATAGCCGCTTTTCTTTCGGTTCCTTATTTATATGGCCGGCTGTGGCTATCACAGATGTCCTGGTTCTTAACTCTTCGATGTGGCAATACGAATTTAGCGAAGTCCTTTGGAAAGGTAGAAACGTTTGCTTACCGGTAATGCAATTTAGCCCTTTAGATCAGGAATCACGACACTGAAAGTTGAGCCGTAATTCAGTTCGCTTTCCAGGCTAACCTCAGCATGAATCAATCTTACAAGCTTCATTGTTACATATAACCCCAGGCCCGTACCATTGGCTTGGCGGGTACGAAAATCCTCGCTTCTAAAGAATTTTTCAAAGACGCGTTCCTGATCGGCTTTGCTAATCCCAATTCCACTGTCCTTAACAGATAGCTTAACGCCGTTTGCAACCTTACTTGCCTTAACTATTATTTCTCCCTCAGAGGTATATTTAATGGCGTTAGTTATAAAGTTCTGCATTATCTCACGCACATATAATTTTGAAGAATGGACTTCAACCGCGTCATGCTCAAGCTCAATCCGGATCGTTAAACCCTTGTCTGTTATTTGTTTGCGATAAGAAGCGGCAAGATCATTAATTAGCTCTTTGATGTTGATTGCGCTGACATCAACCTGCAAAACGCCACGTTCAGCCCGACTTAATGTAGAAAGATCATTAATCATGTCGGCCAGGAACAGTACTTGGTCATGGGCGCTCTTAAGAGCATTAGTTATGCTTTCTGGAACTGATTCTTTACTGGCCATAAATATTGCATTACTCAGATTACCTTCGGCAATTGCGATTGGTGTACGCAGTTCATGACTGGTGACACTTATAAATTCATCTCTTTCTTCCTCTAGAGATTTTTCCCTGGTTATGTCTCGTAGTAAAACTACAAAGCCTTTCTGACCTCTTGTTCCGTAACCTAACCTAACTGGCGCAATACTAATATACAAATTGATTATGCTGTTATCCCAATATCGGAGGCGCATATCACGGTTAGTTTCCGGTAATTTTACTGATAGAACCAGTTTTCTAACATCAACCGGTCGGCCGGTTTTATCTATTGGTTTGAAAACCTTGTCCAGGGGCGTATTTAGCTCTAAGGTATTAAGATCTAATATGCTTAGGGCGGCAGCGTTGAATCTTACAATTTCAGCTTGCTCGTTAAGGGCAATTACCGCATCCGCCAAGCTATTGATAAGTGTTGTCAGTTGTTCGTGTTCTATATTAGGACGTTTTTTGTTACGTTTCTTAAACGGCATAATTAGTATTATGCCACATCCCACTTACGGTTGTTTTATAGTCTTTCATTTCACTCCTGAGAGATTTTGAATCCGGCAAGTACTTATCCATCTCAGCCCAAAAATCGGGACCATGTTTAAAAACTACAGTATGAGTTAGCTCATGGAGTAAAACATAGTCTATTAAATGCCACGGCAACTGCATTAGATATAGATTTAAAGTGATGTTTTTAGATTGATCGCAGCTTCCCC
>DASSZG010000048.1:0-10428 GCA_035702905.1 Saccharimonadales bacterium (SeqCode) | reverse complement strand
AATATTCTTTGTTTAACTTTCACCGACTCAGCTGCTCAAAATATGCGTGACCGTCTTAAAACCGTTATAGGTCAGGCAGCCTATCACGTGGCAATCCATACCTTCCACAGCTTTGGAAGTGAAATAATCAATCAGTATCCGGACTTTTTTAGTGGTCGTCAAATGCTACAGCAGATAGATGAACTAGGTAGGTATGAATTGCTTAATAGCATCTTCGAAGACTTGCCCCATTCCAACCCACTAAGCTCAAGAGCGGGAGATGACTTTACTTTTCTAAAAGATACACTCGATATAATTAGCTGGCTTAAACAAAACGCTCTTCAGCCAAACGAACTGAGGAAAATACTAAGTAGCAACCAATTAGCGATTGAAGCACTAAATGATATAGTCAGCGAAGTATTCAGCTCAACTCCATCTGCCAAACAGCTAAGCGAGTATGAACGGCTACTGAAAGCAATTAATGAACAGCCCGTCGAACAGCTTTACGGCTTTGAGGAGTATGCTAGTATCTGTTACGAACAACTAAAGCAGGCCATCGAGCAAACAGATCCGAATGGACGATACGCAACGCTCATAACAGCTTGGCGAAATGAATGGTGCGAGAAAAACCGTGACGGAAGACACGTCTTCAAGGATGGTGGGCGCAACCACCAAAAGATGTTAGCCGTTGCCGATGTCTACGAGAAATTATTGGACAAGATGGGGGAGAGTGCTCTATACGATTTTGATGACATGATAACCGAAGCAGTCCATGCTTTAGAAAAGTACCCTGAACTTTTATATAATCTCCAGGAGCGCTACCAGTTTATTATGGTTGACGAATTCCAGGACACCAATAAAGCCCAGCTAAGGATTATTAGAGCTCTAGGCGACAATCCGGTTAACGAGGGCAGGCCAAATATTATGGCGGTCGGCGATGACGACCAGGCGATTTATGCATTTCAAGGGGCCGAAGCTTCCAATATGTCAGCCTTTTTAAATCTCTATCCGACTTCAAAACTGATTACCCTGACAGATAATTACCGCTCAACCCAAACTATACTGGATGCTAGCAAGGCCATTACCAAACAGCTCAGTGACCGCTTAACTATCAAATCTAAACCTATCGATAAAAACCTCACTGCTAAGGCTAGCCTTAAATCCAATCGATTGATACATAATCAATTCTTAAGCGAGCTGGCCCAGTACGACTTTGTAGCCAATGAAATTACCGACTATTTAGCTAAGGGCATTAAGCCCGAGCAGATTGCCGTAATTGCTCCCAGACACAAATACCTGGAACGTTTAATGCCCTATCTCGGTAAGCTAAACGTACCGGTCGCTTACGAACGTCGGGAGAATATCTTAGAAAAACCGATTATCATACAGTTAATTACCATGTGTCGGTTAATTCTAGCCATAGCCGATAACCAACACGACGACATCGACAGCTTACTTGCCGATGTACTTGCTTACGAATTCTGGGATTATGATCCCGAAGATATTCTGAAATTAAGTTTAACTGCCTACGATAAACACATGCATTGGTTGCCTTTACTGCAGGCCCACAGCGATGCACGTCTGAAAGCTATCGCTGAATGGTTCATTCAGCTAGCCCGAATATGCCGGTTGGAGCCACTTGAATACGTTCTTGATCAGTTGATCGGTGAGATTGAAAACCAGCACGACGACGAATACGACGATCTGGCCTTACCTAAAGGCCGATCAGCTTCTAAATACAGTTCGCCAATGCGGAGTTACTACTTCAGTAAAGAGCGCTATGAAGAGGCCACAGACGCTTATCTAACGCTACTGGGACAATTATCTTCACTGCGTCAGCGCTTACGTGGTTTTCGGCCCGAGAAGACCCTCTACGTGGCTGATCTAGTCGAGTTTGTTGAACTACATAGGACAGCTGGACTTAAGATAATTGACACTAATCCACATACTCAGACAGTAAACGCCGTTCAAGTTATGACCGCCTATAAAGCAAAGGGGTTGGAGTTTGATGTCGTATTTCTAATTAATGCTGCCGATGAAGTATGGGGAATTACTGCTAAAACCTATTCTCATAAAATAAAATTGCCGGCCAACCTGCCAATCGCACCCCAACGAGACAACCTAAATGACAAACTAAGATTGTTTTTCGTCAGCCTAACGAGGGCCAAAAGCGACTTAATTCTAACCAGTTATGTTAGCAATTTGGATAATAAGCAGTCTCAGCCGCTCAGCTTTCTTTTCGACAACCAGGCTATCTATTTGCATCCAGCCTTTGAGCCTCAACCCCAAGCCAACCCCGCTAGAGAACAAATACCCGAGCTACTGCATACTGACTGGGCATCTAAGCTCAGGCAAATCATAAAAGATAAACCAACGTTGTTTGAACCGAGACTCAGAGATTACCAGCTAAGTGTTACTCATTTGAATAACTTCCTGGACGTTACTAAAGACGGGCCTAGCTTCTTTCTGGCTCATAATTTACTCAAATTCCCTGAAGCCCTGGCGCCAGCCGCCGCCTACGGTGACGCAGTCCATAAAACCTTGCAGTGGGTACATCTGCAATTAAAGAATGGCGATAAGATGCCCATGCAAAAGCAAATCACTGAATATTTTGAAGACATACTCTCAACCAAGCATTTGCGTCAAACGGACTTAAAGAGGCTAGAAAAAAGAGGTCAGGAGGCCTTGGCTAATTACTTTAAGAACCGTCCGACTAACCTTAAGCCGACAGACACTGTTGAACGGAGTTTTAAAAATGAAGGGGTCGTTATCAATGACGCGCACCTAACTGGTAATATCGACAAAATTGAGCCACTATCTCAAACAGAAATTAAAGTCATCGATTTTAAAACCGGCAAACCAAGCAGTAGCTGGCACGCCAAAGATGAATATGAAAAACTTAAACTACATAAATACCGCCAGCAATTACTGTTTTACAAACTTTTAGTTGAGCATTCGGCTAGCTATAGCGGCAAAGTAAGGGTGACATCAGGAGAGCTGGAATTTATTGAGTCTGATGAAAATAACGATCTTGTTAGTAATTTAAGTTTAGAGTTTGACTCGGCCGAAATTGATCGGTTTGTAAACTTAATCGGCATAGTCTGGCAACATATCGCCAACTTAAACTTTCCGGAGGTTTCTGTTTATAGCCAAAACCTAAAAGGCGTCTTAAAGTTCGAAGACGACCTATTGGAAGGTATAATTTAGCTTGAAATAAAAAAAGAGCTGTCGTTTTACGGACAGCCCTTTTAATAACAGCTCGACTAACTATTTCTTCCGATTAGTCTTGCGCTTAGCGGCCGGCTTCTTAGCGGCTACAACTGGTGTAGACTTAGCGGCGACACTAGCAGTACTAACTACTTGACCCTCTGCAAAGAGAAGAGTGTATAGGTTTATACCAATAATAGCGCCAATGAATGGACCAACTAGATAGGCAGTAGCCCAAGCTCGAATACCTAAGGCAACAGCAGGGTTTAGCAGGCCAATGGCTGCTGAACTAGCTACTAAAATACCTGATGTGTAAGCTAAGCCCGAAAATGCAGCCCGGGTAGAATTACTCTGACTCTTATATAGAGTTGCGGCGTAAAGGAAAGCAAAAACAAAGGCACCTACAGATTCAGCAATAAGGATACGAACTGTAAAGTGTCCACCAACATTTGTTAGCTTGTTGTTGCCAAAGTAAGAATAAATTCCAAAGGCAGCAAAACCACCTGCACACTGCATTAATACAAATGACAGCGTAGCGAGGGTTGACAACTTACGAGCAGTCCAAAGACCTACAGCTAGAGCTGGGTTAAAGAAGGCTCCTGAAAATTCAACAAACACATAGGTTAGTACTGCAAGTACCAATCCGGCACTTAGAGCTACAAAGTACTGTAGACCCAATTGTGAACGTTGCACGCTTAAAATTAATAGTGTTAGCACGGCAGTGCCTAGAAACTCCGCTAGCAGCGCAGCTACTTTTTTTCTTCCAAACATTCTTGGAACCTCCACTTAAGTTATTAAAGATAAGAGTACCTGTTAGTTTGAATTTTGTAAATAGTTGACAGTTAAAAAGAACAACAGTTTAGCTTAGTTTTTAACAATAATCTTCAGACCTGGACCGCCAATAACACCGGCCGCAGATAAGTTATAGGCAAGAGCCGCTACAAGCATATCGTTGTAGTCTTCAGGATCTAGTGATAGTGCTCTTATGGTATTAGCGACACCCCAACCGCTAATTTCAAAGACCTCATAGTCGTCGTCATATTTGTCGTGTATCTTAGCCATATCTAGTACTTCTCCAGGTGACATCATTACTACCGCCAGTACAGCCTTTTGTGGCCCGCTGAGTTCGTCCATATTCTCAGGACCGGCAATTTCAGTCATGACCTCAGATATCTCTTTACCGGTAGTAGCATAATTTTCAGCTCGTAGATTCTGGGCGCGCTCAACCATGCCAGCCTCTAGTTTATCTGTTAAATTCAGGCCCAAATTTGCTTTGTCGTTAAGGCTACCGAGATCTTCGAAGATACGATCAGCATTCCTAATAAAAAAGTCTAATATGGAAGGATGCTCGTGTGAAGGGTCTAAGTTATCTAATTTATCGGCCGCACCGCATCCGCTCATGGCCGGTGAGGCCAAATTGGTGGCTGTGTGTCCGCCGATTGACTGATGACGTTTCACTAATTCTTGTAATACGGTTCTGGTGTGACCCGCAACGCTCTCGCCCGGCTTACGATATTTACCTAAGGTTAGCGAATCGGCAATTACAGCAGTTAAACTACCACCGGCGGCTTTAACCCCTATTACCGCCTGATTATCGCTGGTTCGTCTACAGTCCATGCAGTGACAGACTGAGAGGCCTTTGTCTACATATTGGGTATACTGGTTATTTATTATCTCGTTTTCCATTTGGTCGATATTGTCTTGACTAATTTCGCCGTTTTTTACACGCACACTAGGATCTACCGAGCCTTCGGCATAGTCCATATTGAATTTAATTTCATTAACTGACTGCATTCTTTCTTTTTCCAAAATAAAAAAATCCTTTAATAATTAATAAGTTATTTGTAATAATTAATTTTTATTTTTGTAAGAAATATCACTTTTCCCAAGATGTGATAATACTCTCGTTTTATTGAAAACACAAGTTTGCTAAACTGCAGTTAGGTATAAACTCAACGGAGGTGTATCGATGAAAAATGACGTAAATCCCAAAATAGATATACCGGAACTTCATCTTCCCGCAGGCCATCCAGAGCGCCTAGGAAGCCAAACCGATACACAACTCCTGTTCATGCGAGCTCGATCCCGAAATCATTTAATAGCGCTTCAACTTTTAGGAGAAGCCAGTGCGCTGGCCCCCAATGATCTTGTAGCCAGATCGATTATTCTTTCTGAATGGTTACTAAATGAAGAGGTGGCCATAAGAACCGAGCAAATCGATTACTTAGCGGACCACCTGGCTGCCTAATTTAACCTATTATGGCTTCTAACTCTCTATAGTCTTTATGAGTTATGCTCTGGACGGCCTGGATGAGCTTTTTCTGCGTACGACGATACTCTTCGTCTAACTCATTCATGCGTTCTTGATAGTATGGACTTGTCTCAAGCGATGCACAGGGTCTACTTTCTATGCCTGCAGTTTGTTTAAGAAACGTGTTTATAATCTCGTCCATAACTTAAGTAGTCTCCTTTCCATAAATCGCTTAAATTGTTAATCGTACTTCTATATTGTCATGCGCCAGTAATAATTGCGGTTCGATATCAAACAATATTAAACATATTGATTTGGTTTTTAGCGTCTAAGTTAGAATAGGCCTGCTTTTCTAGGGCTTTCAGATCGGTAATAACCAGCTGACGACCGGGTAATAAAACGCCTTCTTTCCTAAGCCTATTTATAGCCAGTGTGACAGTTGCTCTGGTAGCGCCAAGGATATCGGCTATGTCTTGGTGGGTAAGAGGAACGTTGATCTTGACACCATCATCAGTTTTAGCGCTATCTTCCTCAGCCGCGAACAGTAGCTGATGGGCAACCCTGGCATAAATACTAGGTAGCGAGATATTTTCCAACCGATAAATAGACGTCCTCAGGTGGTAGCCGGCTTCGGCTAGCAATTCTTTATATAAAGCGGGGTCCTTGTCTAAAGCAGTTTTTAGTACACCTATATCTAGCGTAAGCAGGCTAGCATCACTCATAGCTTCATAGTAATAGGTCTCCGGCCCGTCATAAATAGATAAGTTGAGAACTTCTCTATAGATTTTCGACAAAAAGAATATATCTGTCGGCACGTAGACAAGCTGCAAGCCAATAGACCCGGATGTAGTAATAAAATAACGCTTTACATAGCCGCTGATTATCATATACATCTTATGGCCTTCGGCAGTGCTACCAATCATGTCTCCCTTGGATACAAGTAGCGGTTTACCACTGGACATAAGCTTATATAAACCCGGCGATCTGGGTTTTCGGTTCATATATCCATTCTAAGCTATTTTCAAATGAAGTAAAAGATGCTATAAATATATGAAGCATGACAGGGGCAGAAAATAGGCATACAACTGAACAAAGTGTTGATTCGTATGCCGAACTCTTAACTAGAGATGAGGTTAATAGCTGGATCGACCATCCTGTCGACTTTTATTATGAAGGCTACAGGAAAGCCCTAGAATACCTAGGACTGTACGATCACAGTGTAGTGGGTGATGTGGGTTGCGGTAACGGTCAAAGAACCTATGACGGCATCAGGAAGCTGAATGAGGAAAGAGTTGCGATGGGCAGAGATGAAATCTGGCCGCTACTCATAGGTTTTGAACCGCTATATGAGCAGATGAGTAGCCTCCGTCAGACGATTGATCAAAAAAGGTTTGTGTACATGCAAGCTCGAGGTGAAGACATACCCTTACCCGACAACAGCCTCGATGTGCTAACGGCTCACAGAGTTTTATACCGTGCAGACGATCCGCTGGAGATGCTAAGGGAATTTAAAAAGAAGGTTATGCCAAATGGCCTTATAATTTTGACAACTAACTTTAAAGACCAGGCCACTAATCGCTATTATTACGAATCGCAGACTTATGCCGGCGTGCAACGGTTTGTTGGACTGCCTGAGCAGCCTTATATACCGCCAGCCAGAAGCGCATTTTATGAAGACATACCCCGTCTGATAGCCGAAGTAGGCGGTCTTGAAATTATCGATAACAGCGTTCAAGAAGAAGATATCAGCCGCATAAACGAAGATCGGTTACCGATATACCTGTACTCAATGGCTACAGCCGTTAAGAGGTTTAATCTGCCGCCAGAGTTCCATAGAATCTGGCGGAGTATCATTAATGGGCCAGTAGCTGAAGACATTCATAAGAATATGCAAGTTGATCCTGAGAGCGGTGAACGATACTTTGAAGACAAAGTCCACCGCGGCATGTACGTAATCAGGAACGCTAAGCCGCTAAGCGGAATTGCCAACTGATAAACTTTTATATATTGTAAATAAGGAATTGAGACTATGTTAAGCGATTTCAAGAAATTCATTCTAAGAGGGAACGTAGTTGACCTGGCAGTAGCCGTGGTTATCGGTGCCGCCTTCAATTCAATTATCCAGTCGCTAGTTAAAGACTTAATAACGCCTCTGATCGCCGCTATTGGAGGCAAGCCCAACTTCTCCAACTTATTCTTCACGGTTCATCACAGTAAATTCATGTACGGTGACTTTATTAACGCGGTCGTCTCTTTCTTAATCCTAGCGCTAGTTGTTTTCTTCCTGGTAGTTCAGCCGATCAATAAGCTAATTGCCCTGTCTAACCGGAGTCAGAAACCAACTGAGCCAGGTACCAAGAAATGCCCAGAATGTCTTAGTGACGTGCCTAGTAAAGCTACCCGCTGCGCCTTCTGCACAGTCAAACTAAAGTAACGAAAAAATAAAGGAAATGGATATTAATCCTTCTATTCCAGAAAATCTAGCTGATACTTTAAACAGGTTTATCAGCCTAAACCGAACGGTATTAAAATTAACCGGCGTTGAATTAATAGCTAGGGAAGTATGGGCAACAAGCGAGCCGTTAGCCAGTAACCTAATTGATTACGTATTAGATAAGGCGCTACAAGCTACCATTCCGGATCAATTCTATCCTGGCACTTTTAACCCTGAAGCTGATTAACCGTCTATTTGTGTCGGCGCTTTAAATTAGCAACTTGCAACCTGACTTCGCTTCGATCAATTAGGCTTTGAGCGTGCTCTAGGCTAATTTCATCCTTAGCCTCGGACTTCATCTTGCTAGCCCGCTCAAGTGCTCGCTGAACTTCTGTAGCGTTAATTTCATCTGGTTGCTCCGCTTCATCAACTAGAACCCTCAAACTACTATCAGCCACATCGATAGCTCCGCCGTTAATAGCAAAATACTCACAGTCACTATCAGAGTCGCGGGGATTTTTCTTGACAATAACTACCCCCGGAACGGCTACACTAACCAGCGGCATGTGTTCTGCAAGTATGCCAATTTGACCATCTTTAGTTGGGAGGGTAACTTCATATACCTGGCCATCAAACTTGGTGCCGCTAATACTAACGAGTTTAAAATCAAACACTATTTAACCTCAGAGATATCACCCTTCATATAGAAGGCGTTTTCGCTCTTATTATCGTGCTTACCTTCAAGTATTTCCTTGAAGCTCTTCACTGTGTCAGATAGCTTAACGTATTTACCCGGATTGCCGGTAAACTGCTCGGCAACGAAGAAAGGCTGTGACAGGAACCGCTGTATCCGCCTGGCGCGGCTGACAAGTTGCTTATCTTCCTCGGATAATTCTTCCATACCTAATATAGCAATGATGTCCTGCAAGTCCTTGTAGCGCTGAAGCACTCGCTGCACTTCCCGAGCAACGTTGTAATGTTCTTCACCAACTATTTCCGGATCAAGAATATTAGATGTTGAATCAAGGGGATCAACGGCTGGATAAATACCGATTTCCGTCAGGGCCCTGTTTAAGGTGATGGTTGAATCGAGGTGAGCAAAGGTTGTAGCCGGAGCAGGGTCGGTAAAGTCATCGGCAGGGACATACACAGCCTGAACGGATGTAATGGAGCCTTGTTTAGTTGAAGTAATTCGCTCCTGAAGTGCACCCATTTCCTGCTGCAAGTTCGGTTGGTAACCGGCTGCGCTAGGCATTCGTCCTAGTAGGGCTGAGACTTCGGAACCGGCTTGAGTAAAGCGGAAGATGTTATCTATGAAAAGCAGAACATCATTACCTTTATCTCTAAAACTTTCGGCAATAGTTAGTCCAGAGAGGCCAATTCGAAGCCGGGCTCCAGGTGGTTCATTCATCTGTCCAAAAACTAGGGAAGTGTTCTTAATAACTCCCGACTCAGTCATTTCGTTATAAAGATCATTACCTTCACGGGTACGTTCACCAACGCCTGCAAAAACTGAATAGCCTTGGTGGAATTTAGCAATGTTGTTAATAAGTTCCTGAATTAGCACAGTTTTACCTACACCGGCACCACCAAATAGTCCAGCTTTACCACCCTTAGTCATAGGGCAAATTAGGTCAATAACTTTGATACCAGTCTCAAGAATCTCAACGGTCGGTGACTGATCAACTAGAGGAGGCGGCAATTTGTGAATCGAGGAGTATTCACTAAACTTTCCACCCTTATTATCGATTGGCTCTCCAGTAACATTAAACATGCGGCCCAATGTTTCATCACCAACTGGTACGCTAATTGGCGAACCGGTATCTGTAACTTCTGAACCACGCTTCAGTCCATCGGTAGAAGATAATGCAATTGCCCGAACGCTCGATTCACTAAGGTGCTGAGCTACTTCCATAGTCAGTAGTCCGTCGCCATGAGGGACTGATAGAGCGTTATAAATAGGTGGCAAATTGCCGGTGCTAAACTCTACGTCAATAACCACACCTACGATCTGGGTAATCTTACCTGTTTTAGTTTTTTCTTTCGTCGCTGTTGCCATCAAATTTCTCCTCTTGTTTCAGAATAATTAATTTCGCTCAAATTAGCTTCCAGAGCAAATTGCTCCTGTAGAAGCTCTATCCGTTTACGCGCCTGTACTTTAGCAATCGTATGACGTACTATTTCGTAGTTCTCAGTGGCTGTATTAGGGTTGAATTGTTCTATTGTTAAGGCAGGCACCGGAGCACTGCTAAGCGTAAAATTAGCCGGTTGACCATTATCGTAAAGCCTTGTTTCGACCCTATCCATTGAGAGCCTCCACACCACCGGATATCTCAGCTAATTCCTGAGTAATCTCAGCCTGACGGGCCGTGTTTAGCTCAAGTGTATAGTCATCAATTAGGTCATTAGCGTTATCTGTAGCGTTCTTTGTAGCGATCATTCGCATAGCGTGCTCTGAAGCAGCACTTTCTAATATGCCTTGCCAAACCTGGGCTTCAATCAGTCTAGTAGTAATTTCTGCAGTTACCGTTTCTACATCCGGCTCAAAATTGCTGAC
>DASSZG010000029.1:0-8632 GCA_035702905.1 Saccharimonadales bacterium (SeqCode) | reverse complement strand
AAAGTTGAGTGTAGCTTTGACTATCTGAAAGAACACCTATTCTTAGTTAGCTCTTTTCCAAGGTCAGTTAAAGGATACTTTGTTCATTACATTAGGGTACTGCTCAGTTACCAGCTGATGTGGGGGTTTTGAGAGTCAGGTACTAATTGCTTGCCAAAATACCATAAACGTGATAATATATATGCCGTATGAGTTACTATCTGAGATACTTCTTGTGGTTATTGGCAGTTATAGGGCTGGTGATTATTGTGATCATCTTGCTTCTACCAGGTAGTAATAAGGGTTTATCAGGTAAAGACTTTATAAATTATAGTTCGACTAACGCAGTCACCAGTATGATAGTAGACGCTCCTGAAGGGGCTAACTCTACTCATCAAGCTGTCAGGATTAGCGTAGGTCAAAATCAAGTAACCTACCAAGAATTATCCACTTATAACTACAACGTGGTAAAACAGCAGACATTTACAAATAACCAAAATGCCTATGAGGTATTTTTGCGGTCTCTATATTTTGCCGGATTCCTTAAGGGCAATACAGATCCTGCCCAGGCTAATCCTAACGGCATATGTCCGCTTGGAGACCGTTATATATTCAACTTAGTCAGCAATAATCAGACGATTATCCATTCGTGGGCTACTAGTTGCAGTAATTCAATATATGGCGGAAACACAAATCTAACTGTCACTTTATTTGAAAACCAAGTTCCTAATTTCAGCGACCTGACTGAAAATATTAACTTCTAAATAGCGCTAATATGCGACAATAGACTTATGATTAGGGCAGTTATATTCGATTGCTTTGGAGTGATCGTTGGCAAGGGCTTTGACTATACGTATACGCTTGCTGGCGGTGATCCTAAACAAGACCGCCAGTTTCTGGACGACAAACTGAAACAAGCTAATTTAGGCCTGATAAGTGAGAATGATTTTAATAAAGCTATGGCTAAAAATTTAGGGCAATCCGACTCTGAGTGGCAGGCAATTTTAGCTAAGGCCGAGAAAGCGGACGCCGAACTACTTGATTATATTGCAAGCCTCAGAAAGAAGTATAAAACAGCGGTGCTTAGTAATTCTAATAAAGGAGTTTTAAAGCAAAAGATCGGTGAGGAGCAACTAGAAAAGTGTTTTGACGAAGTAGTCTGCTCGGCCGAAGTCGGCATGATAAAGCCTAGCCCTCACATATATAAACTGACGGCTAATCGGCTTAAAGTTGAGCCAGAGGAATGCGTGTTTATAGATGACCACGTTTCATTTGTAGAAGCGGCTAAAACCATTGGTATGCATGCTCTTGTCTATAAGGACCTCCCGAGCCTCAAGCACGCCTTAGAGGCATTAGCCGTTAATCCGAAAACTTAGTTTCTTATTTATATCTAACTCGTGCTTTATTGTTTGCCCGTTTAGTCGTAAGCTACTGGCCGCGCTTGAACTTTTAACAATCAACACTATATCTTTGTCCCTAATTTGTACACCGACCGACATTCCATATTTATCTTTGATATAGGCCTTAAGCTTAGCGGCTTCTTCTGGTTCACTAAACTCCTTAGTGCTGAGAATGTTAAAGAGAGAATCCATGTCTTATCATTATACAAAGTATAATAGGTTTATAGTATGCCCGAGTTACCAGAAGTAGAGACCATAAGACATGGCCTTAACGAGTTAATAGCCGGCAAAAAAATTACAGCCGTTAGTTTTGATTGGCCAAAATCTTTTCCCAACGATTCTACTCTTACTGATGCCTTCATGATAGGGGCGAGTATCCGCCAAGTTCGGCGACGAGCAAAAGTTTTAATAATCGACTTTGATAATGAATACTCGGTTATTACTCACTTGAAAATGACCGGCCAATTAGTTTACCGTAGCCCGGACGTCAATTTCGGAGCTGGACATCCGAGTGCCTCACTAATCGGCAACTTACCGGATAAATCCACCAGGGTAGTTATAGACTTTAGTGACGGATCAAAGCTTTTCTTTAATGACCAGCGAAAATTTGGATGGATGAGATTACTGCCGACTGTCGAAATTAAAAACATCGACTTCTTCAAAAAAGTAGGCCCAGAACCGCTCGAGCCCGGCTTTACATGGCTGGAGTTAAGAAAGCAATTAATGCGCAGAAAGAATCTAAAAATCAAAGCCGCTTTGCTTGATCAAACGGTTGTTGCCGGAATTGGCAATATTTATGCCGATGAATCCCTATGGGGGGCAAAGATTCATCCGGAAAGGATAGTTAACAGCTTATCTGCCAGGGAGATACATAAACTCTACGACGAGATTTTATTCGTCCTCAGACTGTCGATAGAAAAAGGTGGTTCAACAGATAAAAATTATGTTAATCATGAAGGCAAAAAGGGAAGCTACTTAGAGTTCGCCAGAGTCTTCCGCCGTGAGCATATGCCATGTCCTCGGTGTCAAACCGAAATAGTGAAGATTAGGGTAGCTGGTCGGGGAACTCATATCTGCCCATCTTGCCAGAAATTAAGATCAAACAAGACTGTTTAATAAACGAATTACATGCTTGGTTGTAGGCAGTCTATATTGAGCTGCCGACAAGCCTTTGCCGACTTTGATTGAGAATGCTGTTTCCGGTAATTCTTTAAATAAATCCTCGTCAGTAGTATCGTCACCGATTGCCAGAATGAAATCATATGGCTCTCTCAGCCAGGGCTTTATGGCATTACCTTTGGATAAATCCGGATCCTTTATTTCCAATATCTTATTACCTTGCATGAGCTCTAAGCCGTAACGTTTGAGGACCGGCTTGAGAGCCCGCTTGAGTACTACGGCATATTTTTGGGCGTGATAGACCGATGCCTGACGATAATGCCAGACCAGGCTAAAAGGTTTAATTTCTACCATAGCTCCAGGTGTTAAGCGGGCATACTTCTCGAGTGTCGGCAATAATATAGCTTGCCAGTCGTCGCTACTTTTAGTCATCTTCTCCCAGTTTGCTTGGCCTCGTCTTCTGATAGTGGCGCCATGTTCCGACACCATGCTTATATCTAATTTTCCAAACCACTTTTCTAACTCACTAGAACGGCGGCCGCTAATTATTACTATTTCATTCATTGGCTGGCTAGCTAACTTCCGAATTAAGCCAACCAAATCCTTTGACGGTTTAGCATCTGAGAAATTGGCAGTATAGGGAGATAGACTACCGTCATAGTCCATAATTAACAACCTTTTTGTACTCATGTGGTACTGCTTAATAAGTTTTTTAGTCAGCCGTTCATTAAGCGTATAAGTTAAATGCGGTGTGCGGGGAACGGGCTGGTTAAGGGTATCAATGAAAGTTTGTGCCCAATCTTGAACGGTATGAGTAGACAAATATTGCCGCATATTGTTCAGGCGACGCTTTAACTCTCTTTTCCGCATGTGCAGTGCCTTATTAATCGCTTCAGTTAGAGCTTCCGGGTTAGTAGGGTCGACTATTATTGCATCTTGCAATTCTTCGGCTGCTCCGGCGCTCGAGCTTAATATTAGTACGCCATTTTTGCGGTTGCTGGCTACAAACTCTTTGGCTGCCAAATTCATGCCGTCTTTTATAGGTGTTATAAAGGCTACGTCGGCAATTTGAAATAGGGCAGTGACATGTTCAAATGGTATGGGCTTGTTGATATATTCAACTGCTGACCACTTTTTAGTACTGTATTTCCGATTAATAATTTTTACTCGTTTTGCCAGTTCTTGGCCTAGCTTCATATAATCGCTAATATCGGTACGGGAAGGAGCGGCTACCATGACAAAAACGACCCTGCCAAGAGACTTTGGGTTATTTTGTAAATAACTTTCATAGGCTACTAGTCTTTCCATCAGTCCCTTAGTGGGATCTAATCTATCAACGCTAGCTATAATTTTCTGACGACGGTATTTCCTTGAATATTCACGCGCCACGCGCCTTACTTCTTCCAGCTGAGCTGAGCTGTTATATTTAGCATAGTCGATGCCCATTGGAAAATTAGCTACCCTTATTGTTCGACCCTTTCCAATAATCTGGCTACCGGCCAGCTCACCCAGCTTAAATGTTTCAACCGACTGCAGGAAATTAGCTGCATAGCCAAGTGTATGAAAGCCGATTAGGTCTGCGCCCATCATGCCATTTAAAATATCGGTTGCTTGGGGCAGTAGCTTAAGCTGTCCAGCTTCGGGGAAGGGTATATGCAAAAAGAAACCAATGTGAGTGCGGGCATGGTCTCTCCGGATTAATTCAGGCAGGAGCATTAACTGGTAGTCGTGTATCCATATTTGAGCATTGGGACTAATTACATTTAATACCGCCTCACTGTAACGGCGGTTGACGGATTTATATGCCCGCCACCAGCTTTCAGTTTTAGTGGTGTGGGCCGCTTCAAATGACAGGCCGTGAAATATTGGCCAAAGCAAAGAATTACTATAGCCGTTATAAAAATCTTCTATCTGTTTGGCGCTTAACCAAACTGGTACCAGGCCTTCTAGGGCAAACCTATCGGTAATTAGCTGCTTATCTTTGGAATTCAGTTCTTCACTTGGTATCCCGGGCCACCCAACCCACAGACTAGATTTCTTCCCGGAAATGTATGAAGACAAGCCGGTCGCCAGACCGCCTATACTAGAAGAAAAGATTAAATTACCTTTCTCCTTTCTCACACTGACTGGTAACCGGTTAGATACAATAATAACTTTAGTCGTCATGACCCTTGTTAGCATAGCACGCAACTACATTGCTACAATAGTAAAGATGATACAGACGCTAACAGGTGAAAATGCTTACGAGCTTCAGCGGGGACTGAATAAAATAGTCGAAGCTTTTGTAGCCAAATATGGCAGCTTCGCCATAGAGCAACTAGATGCAAGCGAGGCAGACTTTGGTAGTTTGCAGGAAGCTCTAACCGGTTTACCATTTTTAACCCCCAATAAGCTAGTGGTGATTAAGCAGGTTGCTAAGAATAGCGACCTGGCCGACAAGTTAGAAAATTTAAGCAAATTGGTACCCGATACTAACACCATCATATTGATCGAAGAAAAACTGGATAAGCGGTCTAGCTTATATAAATTTCTTAAAAACAAAACTGAATATATCGAATATGGCAATCTTGACACATTCCAAACCATAAAGTGGTTGGAAGAAGCGGCTGTCCAACGGCAAGCAAAAATAGCCAATCCGGTAGCCAAGTATCTAGTCGAGAGGGTAGGAATCAATCAGGAAAGACTTAGTAACGAGCTCGATAAACTTTCTCTTTATGACAAACACATAACCCGCGAAACGATAGATCTTTTAACAGATAATAATCCCAGTAGCACCATATTTGATCTTTTAGAAGCCGCCTTTAGCGGAAACGGCAAGCGAATGATTAAATTGTATGACGAACAGCGACAGCTAAAAGTAGAACCGCAACAAATTATTTCTATGTTATCGTGGCAACTACATATCTTAGTGTTGGTTATGTCGGCAAAAAATAAAAATAGTGATGAGATTGCCCGTGAGGCAGGGCTGAACCCTTATGTGGTTAGAAAAAGCCAGACACTCAGCAGACAGCTTAGCCCTAGTAGAATAAGCGACCTTATATCTAACTTGCTACAAATAGATACCGATAGTAAGTCAAAGAACATCGACCTCGACGATGCTTTAACTCATTTCTTACTGACGATCTGAACTATTTCTTTTTAGTTGTGGTTTTCTTAGTCGTTTTTTTAGCAACTGGCTTTTTTGGAGTAGCTTTCTTAGTCGTCTTTACGCCGCTAGCCTTAGCTTGCTTGGCAGCCCGGCTTTTTAGACGTGCAGCTTTGTTTTTATGGACGACACCTTTTTTAGTTGCTTTATCTACTTCGGATTGGACATGGCTGAGCGACTTCGCGCTCGAGGTTTTCGAAAAACCTTTAAGGGCAGAGCGCAAGCTCCGTTTTGTTTTAGAGTTACGAACAGCTGCCTTGTTGCTGACTCGAACGCGTTTTTTGGCTGATTTAATGATTGGCATTATTCAATTTCCTTGCAATAAAAGCTTATGTTTTAAGTACTATTCAATTTCCGACTATAACAGAAGTGAACTAATCTTGTAAAGCAAAAGCATTTATGGTATTTTTTAGTTAGGAATTAAAAATAAAAATAATACAAATACAAACACGCAAAACGAGCTAAAATATTTATATGGATGAAGCTAAATCAAGTCTTGCCGAGCGACTCACGTCTGCTAATAATGTTCTGGTAACGGTTAGCCGTAACCCATCTGTCGACCAATTATCGGCATTACTTGGCTTAAGTCTATTCCTGAATAAGGAAGGTAAGCACTGTGCGGCAGTATTTTCCGGACAGATTCCTTCAACACTTGAGTTCTTGAAACCTGAATCGACAATTCAGAAAAATACCGATAGCTTAAGAGATTTTATTATTGCGTTAGATAAAAGCAAGGCTGACAAGCTGAGATATAAGGTAGAAGATAACGTTGTCCGCATATTTATAACACCTTACAAAAGCTCAATTGGCCAAGATGATCTAGAGTTCAGCCAAGGCGACTTCAATGTAGATATCGTTGTGGCCCTTGGAGTTAGTGAGCAGTCAGAGCTGGATGAAGCTATTACCGCCCATGGACGTATTTTGCATGACGCTACGGTTGCCAGTATTAACGTCGGTGCCAATAGCAACCTCGGTTCGATTAACTGGAATGATCCAGCCGCCAGCAGCTTGAGCGAATTAGTAACTGAGCTCACGCAGATGGTTAATCCAGATTCATTAGATGAACAAATCGCTACAGCATTGCTGACCGGTATAGTTGCCTCAACCGACAGATTCAGCAACGATAAAACTACTTCACAAACCATGAGCATTAGCTCGCTACTCATGGCTGCCGGGGCCAACCAGCAATTAGTAGCCACTAAGTTAGAAGAGGATGTGCCGCATCCGGGTCCTATTAAGCGCATAAAACCAGAGGCTGAAAAGCCAGAAGAGTCTGAAGCCGAAAAGCCTAAGGAACCAGGGACTCTTGAAATTAAGCATAAAACCGATGAAGAAACGAAGGCAAAACTGCCTGAAGATAATCTAGAACTACCTGAACCGAAGGAAGAAGAGGGGGCGGAGAAATCTGAATCGCCGGCCGGTTTGAGTGGTGGACCTAAACTTGTGACTGAGCCCCCCAGCCTTGGCGGAACGTTAACGGCCAATTCGCGGCAAAATGACCTGGAGCCAACAACTGACCCCTTAAGTTTGCCAAAAGCCGAAAACCCGTCATTACTTACCAGAAAAGTTGATACCTCTAGCCGTGCGCCTTTTAAGCCTCTAGAAAATCTGTCACAACAAACGCCTAGCCCACTTGTAACACCTGCAGCCCCTCAGCTGACCTCACCACCGTCAGACTGGTTTGTATCAAATCCGACACCGACTGTTGAAGCACCTCCAGTCCCCGCAGTAATTTCACCACCTCCGGCACCGACTGTCGAAGCACTTCCAGAGCCGCCAGTAATGACGTCGCCTGCAGTCCCCACCCCAGTCGAACCTGAAGAACCGGAGCCGAAAAAAGAAGCCAAGCCAGAAGAAGAAAAACCACCGGAAATACACATTGATGAAAACGGTGAAATACGGCAGGTGTCTAGCAATAACACCTTAAGTCAATTAGAAGAATCGGTAGATAGCCCTCACCTCCACAAAGAGGCTGATGATACCGATGCCGCAAGAGCGGCTGTCAGCCAGGCCTTGGCAAGCGGTCCGGATAACTCTTTGCCTACACCCAGCCCAGCCTTGAATGCTCAGCCCTTAGGACCGGAACTTCACCCGGATAGTGGAACCACCCCACCACCGGTACCACCACCGTTTAATCCAACTCTTACTTAGTGAAACAGGGAATAATACTGATAGATAAGCCGGAAGACTGGACGAGCTTTGACGCCGTTAATTACGTTAGAGGTATCATCGCTTCCAAAGAATCGCTAAAACCCAAACAGGTAAAAGTCGGTCATAGCGGGACACTTGATCCTTTCGCAACGGGACTTCTGATACTTCTAGTAGGCAAAGACTATACTCGGCGAGCCAGTCAGTTTAGCAAAATGGATAAGGTGTACAGCTTCCGCCTAGTCTTGGGAAGCTCTAGTACCACCGGCGACCCAACTGGTTCAATTAAAGTAGTGTCAGATCGGCGTCCGAACAAAGCAGATATATCTGAAGTATTAAATAAATTTGTAGGCGAGATAGAACAAGTTCCCCCTGCCTTTTCGGCTATAAAAATCAACGGTGTCAGATCTTACAAACTGGCTAGAGAAGGCAAAATATCTGAAATTCAGTCGAGGAGGGTAACTATATATTCTCTCAAATTATTAAGTTATAAATATCCGTTTGTTGATCTATGTGCCGAAGTTTCTTCAGGTACGTATATAAGGAGTTTAGGTGAAGATATTGGTGAAGCTCTTAAAACCGGTGCTTACGTAGTTGAGCTCAGGCGAATTAGTGTTGGCCAGTTCAAGGTTGATGATGCAAACCCACCTAAGGAACTTAATCGGGAAAATATACAAGACAGCATCAAGTTAATTTAATTGTCTACGTATAAAACTCAGAAGCTTTGCAACATTTGGTTGGGTGTCCTGTACTGCAAGCTCAAGTGTACACGTTTTGTATTATAGAACTCTAGGTATTTGTTTAATTTAGTTTGTATTTGTTGGTTAGGAATCCTGAAGTC
>DASSZG010000025.1:0-7343 GCA_035702905.1 Saccharimonadales bacterium (SeqCode) | reverse complement strand
GCCTGGAACGGGGTTCCAGACTAAGTCTAGCTGGGTTGTATTCGTTGTGGTTGGAACCGGACCGGGGGGCAAGGGTGCATAGTTATTGTGAGTGTTATCAAGCATATGAATATTAGTTGGTGCTAACAGATGATTAGTGTCGTGAAGGCAATACTCATCAGTACACCAAGGACTATAAATCATTGCACCAATGGCCGGCGAGCCTTTGCCGTCCATGTTTGATGCTGGAATACTTCCGTCCGTAGAAACAATATCGAAAGGTCCGTTAGCATTACCCCACCAGTTATCGGAGAAGTTAGGTAAACCACCTGTGTAAGCACCGTTAGTTACGACTGCCCCAATTGCATTAGAGCTCAAATCGTTATTAGTTGCAGTTACATCTGAATTCGGACCATCACCGTAACTGTTATCAATTTTTATCCCTTTACCAGCACCATGTACTGTATTATCGGTAACCGTCACATTGGAGTCGTTACCTCCGATATAAATGGCTGAGTTGGGCGCAGCGTTTATGGAAGTATTGTCATTAATAGTAGCTGTATTTGTATTAAAAATCGCTGCTAGAGTCGCACCGCTGCTACTGCTGTTGTTGCTAATATTTATATCGTGGGCAACTGGAGTGGATCCGATTATCGTGATGTCAGCTGGAGCATTTTCAGCCAAACCTACAAAGTTGTTGGAAACGACGCTAAAATTGTCGACCGAGTTGTTTGAAGTTTCTATACCTATAGCATTCGCGTTAGAGTAATTAATTATGTTGTTGCTAACAGTACTATCATTATCATTAAGATGTACGCCAATTTGCCCTGCGTAAGGTGCGTTGATGATATTATCGCTGACAATATCATTAGAGTATGGCGTATTAAAATTAGCAGTAACCGTATCCTTGCCGCTAGAAGGGGAGATAGTAAAGCCGTTGATAGTTACATCACTTGAGTTGATAGTAACAGTCCCATTAATCATTGATTCGCTTAAACGTTTCTGGTTACCGGAGATATTGTAATTGGCCCCTTCCAATGTAACCCCTTGAGAAATATTTAAGTCACCGTTATATGTGCCCGGGGCCACCTTAATTGTGTCTCCAGAAACGGCTTTTGTTAACGCATAGCCAATAGTCTTACATGGATTTGCTTGGTCCTGACAGGTAGGGCCATCAATACCATCAAAAGAGTTGACATATAAAATGGCGGACCCTATGGGGATTGCGTTTGCATTAGCCGATAAGAGGACCGCAGGCATTATTGACATTATGCTGCTTACAGCCAAGACAAATGAAAGGCTGATATTTAAGACTTTGTTTTTTGTTTGACGGACAATTCTATAGTTACTGATTTTTAACAAGTTCATGAAGGCCTCCTGCCGTTACTCCATATATACCCAGCATTATACGCCTTTGTCAACAATATAAAAATTTTTCAGTTTTAACACTAGTCTATTATCTAAAAACTAGCCTAAAACTCTGAATAATTCGTCAAACGAGGTTTGGCCGGCTATGACTTTCAGTATGCCGTCCTGGAGCATGTTTAGCATGCCGTCTTTCATGGCTTCGAGCTCTATGGTTTGGGCACTTAACTTAGAGCTCGGTCGTTCTAGTAAATTTCTTAGGCTGTCAGTCATAGTCATCTGTTCCCTGACAGCTAACTGCCCCTTGTAACCATAGGGGTTTTCAGCTGAGGAGCCGGGCTTATATAGCTGGATGCCATCAATATTCGGCCTGGGAACATTAGCCGGTAAAGTATCTAGTACCGCCTTAACTATATTAAGCTCAACCTCGCTAGGCGTATAAGGCTGCTTAATAGCGTCATCTAACTTTCGGATTAACCGTTGAGCCATAATTAAACGAATAGCGGAAATAAATAATGGGTTCTGCCCGATAATATCTGCCAGCCTGGTAAGGGAAGCACTGGCTGAGCTGGCGTGAAAGGTCGCAAGTACAAGATGTCCGGTCAAGGCCGCTTGGAGAGCAGTTTTAGCCGTATCCATATCTCTAATCTCTCCCACCATAACAATGTCCGGATCAAGCCGGAGAACTGCTCTTAGCTTATTAGCGAAACTATCATCATTGCCGCCTTCAGACGAAGTTACAGAAATTTGGGTGACGCCTGGAAACTGAAACTCTACCGGGTCCTCAATTGTAATAATTTTTCGCTCGTCTGTAACCAGCGAGTTGAGCATAGAGTATAGGGTGGTAGTTTTGCCACTACCAGTTGGCCCAACGACCATAACCAGGCCTGACGGCTTGGAAATAATGCTATCGACCACCGACCGTTCAGTTTCGGATAAGCCTAGTACGTCAAGATTATACCGACTGCGGTCCATATTAAAGAGCCTCATGACTATATCCATACCGTTGATAGTCGGAACAGTTTCTAAACGCACATTGACATCAACTTGACGATTATCTGCCATCGTAACTGATTGGGCAATATGACCTTGCTGTGCCTCATTGGCTGAAGTGGAAACATTACCGGCTGAAGCAATAGCTGATACTAGTACGCGGTACTTGTCCATGCCAAGGTTAGCGACCCGGTGTAGTACGCCGTCAATTCGAAACCTTATGCGAACATCATCCTTCTGAGTTTCAATATGGATATCCGAAGCATTTAAATTATGAGCCTGGGTAACTAAGTAGGCCAACATATCGTCAGCTCTAACCTGTTCAAGCATCTCGGAAACTTCTGCAACCTGATCACCGGCGCTACTAGCTATATCTATATCTTGGTAAACCACCTCCTTAGGTGGATCATATAGCCGCATATAATCTCTGTATCCGACATCGGAGATGATGGCAAAGTCGACTCTAAAGTCCGCAAAACGCTGAGTTAAACCAGCCATAGTCTGCTGACTAGTCGTTGTAGTTATGCCGAATAAAATACTGCCTTTCTCAAGACGCAGAGGAATAACCTTTAGATCGTAGAGTTCCTGAACACTGAGCAAATCATGATATAGCGTCTTAGGCTCGATACGAGAAGTATCGATATAGTTCATGCCGAGTACGCGGGCTCTTCTTAAAGTAGCCTGTTCTTCATCTAATCTTGCGTTATCGCTCATCCTTAATAGTATAAAGCATAAGCAGGTATCGTGAGGGCTTAAATGCAATAGACTGGCCTAAAATACTGTGTTTTAGTATTAATAGATAAAAGTTAAAAGAACAAAGGGATAAATCGTGGCCCAATCAACTGTTTTAATTGCTCATAATTTGCGTAGTGCCCATAACGTTGGTAGCCTGCTTCGTACAGCCGAGGGACTGGGACTTAAATCAGTGTATTTAACCGGCTACACCCCATACCCCATTATTAAAGACGACCCTCGTCTGCCTCATATACGCAACAAGATTGATATGCAAATTCATAAGACAGCGCTTGATGCAGAGAAATATTTAGATGTAACGTTTACTGAAAACATCGAGTCAGTTATTAATGAGCTTAGGCAAGACAATTACTCTATTGTTGGTCTTGAGCTCGATAATCAAGCGGTCGATCTCAAAGACTATAGGCGACCAAATAAATTAGCCTTACTAGTCGGACGCGAAGTTGAAGGTATTGAACCGGAAGTATTAGAGCAGTGTGATCAAATAATCCAGATTCCCATGCGTGGGCAGAAAGAGTCTTTTAATGTTGTTCAGGCGGCCGCCATCGCCCTATACACTTTAACTAACTAATCTTCAGCCTGAGGAATTTCAGACAAAAGTTCTAGCGCTTGCGGGTCGCCGCTATCTAATAGGGTTTGCTCGAGTTTAGCAATGACATCGTGACCGATTAAACCATAACTATACGGTCCAGCAGTAGTGTCAAAAGGGTCATATATACATCTTGCGATGTCAAATGTTAGCCGTCTAGGCTCTAATATATATTGCCTTTTTATAGTTCTAAAGCGTTGAGTCTCACGGTTGAAATAGAAATCATTAACCGGGACAGGCGGTGTGCTACGGTAATTTATTGAGCGGCCCGTCTTTTGAATAAAAATAACTATGGCCTTAGGTATTAAGCTTGGTTCGCCTCCATTACGGCTCAGTTCTTCAATTTGATATCTTTCAACTTGTCTTTTGTTATCCTCTAACTTAAAAATCAGAGTATCAACGCTACCACCTTCAGCGCCCAGCTTAGTATGTATGGCCTCTGCGATTGGCTGTAGCTCCTCTGCCCTTTCCTTGAAATAATCTACAGTAGTTTTAATATCATGTTTAGCAGACTCACTTATAGCGTAAGTAGCGACGTGCCTATGCCTCAACCGAATGTCCATGGCCTCTGCGAGTGCTGCTTGCTGGTAGGGCGGTAAGCTCGCAACATCGGGGGTCGATAAAATCTCCTGACCAAAGTTTCTTGCAATTTTAATCGACCTATCCGTCGCTTTCCGGGCCGCATCAATACCCCAGGCATCAACTGCGGCATCGCTAACTATATCGCTAACCCTAGCTTCTTCAACTAAATTTTCGTATCGACCTATTATATCTAAAGGTAGGTTATTGCCGATTGAGTTTTGTTCATTTGCGGACATAGTATCTTGATTATTATTTAGTCACATTTTCCTACGTTTTGTCAACTCAGCATAAGTCTATCAATAACTTGCTAACGTCTTACTCGGTATATGATATAATTTTATTTAGAAAACTAAACACAAATATGTCGTTAACAGCTAAGCCAAGGGTTACTGCCCATTCAAAAAAAAGACAGGGCGGCCATCATCGTCATAGTAAAAGCTATATAAAAGCCTATTGGCCATATTTACCTATGGTCGCCATAGTTGCCAGTGGTGTCTTTATAAACTCATTACTAACTAGTAGCCAAGCCGTGCTTGGTTGGCAGAATAATTTTAGTAACACTTCTCTGCTGACTCTGACGAACCTTGATCGGGAAAATAATCATGAACCAGATTTAACGCTTACCAGTCTGCTCGATTCGGCCGCTCAGGCAAAAGCTGAAGATATGGTTAAAAATAATTATTGGTCGCATGTATCATCTAGTGGCAAAACTCCGCAAAGTTTTATTGTGGCTAGCGGTTATCAGTATTCGGTAGCTGGAGAAAACCTCGCCTACGGATTCAACTCTGCCGTGGCAGTTAACCAGGCCTGGATGAATAGCCAGGATCACCGAGCAAACATCTTAGATGCCGCCTATACGAATGTCGGCTTTGGCATTGCTGAATCGCCTAACTATCTTGGACAGGGATCGAAAGTCATCGTGGTTGCCGAATACGGACAGCCCACCGGTAGCGGTGTTCTTGGCGTTGTCAATCAGCCAGCTATGCAAAATGTATCAAGGCTAAACACCATCACCGGCATGAATGCCACATGGCCAGAGATTGCTTTGACTATAATCATCACTGCTTCGGTAATAATTATTGCCTTTAAGCATGGACTCGGTTTTAGGAAGTTTATCTTGGAGAGCGAAGAATATATCGTTAAGCACCCGTTACTGGATATCACGATTGTATTTATTGCGACGCTCGCCACTATACTAAGCCACACTACCGGTCTGATTGGCTAGCTACCTAAGTACTAAGTTATCTTCTCCAACTAGAACTCTAAGTTCTTCAATACCCTTACTCTCTGGATTGATGCCATTTGGCAGTTTAATGGCTTGACGACCTTCGGCTTCGCCGAGCACTAATACAACGTCGGTCGGCCCCTGGTAGTTGTCTATTGTTTGCTTAAGAGATAATAAGGTCGATTGATCATCAGTACCTTTGAGACGTATATATACCTTAGGGTTTAGGCTTTCATTAGCGGCTTTGGCGCCTGGGCCTGGAACGGAAGCAGCTTCCTTGAGGGTTGGTGATTTGCCTTTGGGTTTATACCTTTTTGCCATGTCCAGCGTTATTTCTTGGGCATCATTTACCATAATCTTTGGTTCGTCGGTTAGTTTACCATCCTTATCTTTGGCGTTAACTTTCCCTCTAATAAGTACGACCTTGTCTCTCTGCCATAAATGCTGAAACTTTTCGTATGAACCCGGGAATAATACAATCTCGCTCTCGCCGCTGAAGTCCTCAAGTTTAACGAAAGCCATTTTTTGCCCATTCTTAGTTGTTATCTCTCGTATATCGGCAATAGCCCCGCCTACACTAACACTCTTCGAATCATGTTCCGGCTTTATCTCGGCCAAAGGGATGGTTTTTTCGTTCAGATAAACCTGATAAGAATCAAGCGGATGCTGGCTCAAATACAGACCCAGTAGTTCTCGTTCCCAAATCAACTGTTCATGCGGCGAAACTTGTTCGCTGGGACGGATCAGCTCTAAACTAGGCGTGAACGAAGTCTCTATTTCACTGCCAAAAATATCTACCTGTCCGCTAGCATTCTGTTTATGGAGTCGGCTGGCATACGCCAGAATTGTATCCAGATTAAATAACAGCGTCGACCGATCAGCGAAAGCATCAAAGGCGCCAGCCTTAATTAGGCTCTCCATGGTTTTTCGGTTTACAACTTTCGAGCTACAACGAGTCAGAAAATCATCAAGACTACTGAATGGCTGGCCTTCGCGGATAGCTTCAATCTCCTCAACTACCGCTGTACCGACATTTTTTATAGCCGCCATACCAAATCGTATTTGGTTCTTATTAGGCACCACGCTAAAGCCAACGTAGGATTCATTAATATCCGGCGATAATACAGTTAAGCCCATATGCTTACACTCGCCAATCTCAACAGCCAGACGATCGGTGTCATCCAGCGCACTTGTCATAAGTGCCGCCATAAAGGCATCAGGGTAATGAGCTTTCAGATAAGCCGTCCAGTAGGCTATTTGGGCATAGCAAGTAGCATGGGCTTTATTAAATGAGTAGTCGGCAAATGGTTGAATTTGGGACCATAGAGTTTTTGCCTGTGAAGTAGTTAAACCTTGCTTGATACAGCCTTCTATAAACTTAGGTTCTTCGGCTTTCATAATATCGCGCTTTTTCTTACCAATTGCCTTACGGACTAAATCGGCTTCGCCAGCTGAATAGCCTGCAACTAGTTGGAGAAGCTGGGTTATTTGCTCCTGGTAGACCATAACTCCGTATGTATCCTTAAGTATGGGCTCTAGTGATTGATGCAAGTAGTGGATGGATGATGGATTATTCTTACATTCAATGAATTTCGGTATTTCACTCAGTGGCCCTGGCCGGTAAAGGGCATTCATAGCCACCAGGTCTTCAAAAGCATTGGGCTTAAGCTCACGCATATAGCGCTTCATGCCCGCTGATTCAAACTGGAAAACGCCTATGGTATCGCCGGACTGGAATAGCTCAAATGTTTGTTTATCGTCGTTTGGGATATTAACAAGAGTGATGTCATCCTTATATACTCTTTTAATAATCCTAAGGGCGTTACTTAAGATTGTCAGGTTCGATAGGCCTAAGAA
>DASSZG010000016.1:0-5766 GCA_035702905.1 Saccharimonadales bacterium (SeqCode) | reverse complement strand
TCTTACTGGCATGGTTAGATCTTACTACTCCAGCGAGAGAACAAGCATTAGCCCATCCGTAAACACTGTTACCCGCTTTAGGGACGGTTCGCAGGTGAGTGCCCGTAAAATCGGCATGTATGGAGTAGTAGCTGCTACTTGACTAACAGGGGTAGATACTGTACTATTAGGTTCAGCAATAGCTTCAGCTCATGACCAATTTAAGTGTATATGGGCTTTAACCAACGGAAGGAGAACTCGTTGAATCAATACGAAATCGCCGTATTGTATCATCCTGACCTTGAGGTAGATTTATCCAAGGCCGAGGAGAGGGTAACTAAGATTTTCACCGATAACGGTGGCAAGGTTACCAATACGGATAACTGGGGCAAACGCAAGCTGGCCTACAATATTAAAGGTAACGAGCACGCGGTATACGTTTTTTATACGGTCGAGTTCGAACCGGCAAGTGTGCAGAAAGTCGAAAGCACACTGAACATTACTAGTGAAGTCATTCGCTTCTTAATTACCAAGCCTGATCTTAAGGCAAAGGCAAAAGCTGATGCCGAGAAGGCTAAGAAAGCTGAGCAAGCAGCAAAACGCGGTGAAGTCAGCGATGATGAAGAAAAAGAAGAAGATAACGAATAGATATTAAATATTCATTAAATATATAGATTTAGCCTTGACCTTTTAACGTTAAAGCGAGAGTCTAAAAAAGACATAGTTCTTATAAGAAGGAGAAAAGTAATATGGCACGCAGTCTTAATCAAGTTACACTGATGGGCAATCTAACCAGAGATCCAGAGCTTAGGCAAACCCCTAATGGCCAAAACGTCACAAGTTTTAGCCTAGCCCTTAACCGAAGTTACCGCGATAGTAGCGGTGAATGGCAAGAGGCAACCGACTATATAGATATAGTTTGTTGGGGTCCGCTGGCTGAGCGTGTGGCGCAATATTTAAGCAAGGGCAGGCGATGCTTAGTGCAAGGTAGACTGCAGTCTAGGTCTTGGGAACAAGAGGGACAAAAACGTAGCAAAGTTGAAGTTCTAGCTTCAGACGTTACCTTCCTTGACAGCCGAGGCGGAGATGATTCAAGTTCTACCGATGAATCATTATCCAGGAACGACGAGAGTGATACTAAGGCTAAGCCAAAAACGACTAAGAAAGTTAAAGAAAAAGATGTCGTTATAGAAGACATAGGTGACGAACCTATTAATTTAGATGACATCCCATTTTAAGGAGAATATAAGTGGCAAAGATATTTAAGAATCGAACAGATGTAGCATATTTTGACTATAAAGATTTTAAAACACTTCAGCGATACGTAAACAGCTATGGTCAAATTGAGACAAGAAAAAAAACCGGACTAAATGAAAGCGAACAGCGCCGACTAGCAACTGCTATTAAGAGGGCTCGTCATATTGGTCTACTGCCCTTTGTGGCTAATAATTAGGCCAAGGACGCTTTAAAACCGATGGCGCTCAGTATTACTGATTTAAAAAAAGGCACGTTATTTACATATAACGCGGAGCCTTATAGGGTGGTAGATTACAAACAGAAGGTCATGGGTCGTGGCGGCTCGATTGTTAATGTGCGTATCAAAAGTTTAATCGACGGCAAGGTTCTCGAAAAAACCTTCAAAGGCAACGAGCAAGTCGATAGTGCCGATGTTACGAATGTTGATGTGCAATATCTATATAACGATTCGATCAACTTCTTCTTCATGAATGATGACACTTTTGAACAGTTTGAGGTACCGGCAAGACTACTCGAAGATCAAGCCGGCTTTCTATTAGAAGGTTCTAAAGTGCAGATTCAGCTATTCAACGGTCGACCAATTAATGTAGAGTTGCCTAAAAATGTTGCACTTAAAGTTACCTATACCGAGGACGCCGTAAAAGGTGATACTTCCACGGCAATAACTAAAGAAGCGGAAGTAGAAACCGGAATTAAAATAAAGGTGCCGGCTTTTATTAAAGCTGGCGATACTATTTCTATTGATACCGAGAGCGGTAACTACCGCGAACGCGTTAAAGCTTGATAGCATATGCCAAAACTACGTCTCGACAACCTACTTGTTAGCAAGGGTTTAATTGCTACCCGCTCCCAAGCCGAGAGTTATGTGCGCCTAGGGCTTGTTAAGGTTGGAAGTGAAGTTATTACAAAACCTGGCCAGTTAGTTCAGGACTCAGCGGAGATTAGCCTAAATGTTAGTAACCAATATGTTAGCCGGGCGGCCCTCAAGCTTGAATCAATTGCTGATCAGTTTCATTTAGACTTCAAGGATAAAATCGTTCTAGACGTAGGCAGTAGCACAGGCGGTTTTACAGACTTTGCACTAAGAAAGGGCGCTAGCAGGGTCTATGCGGTAGAAAAGGGCACCAACCAGCTTCATAGTAGCCTACATGGTAATCCTCGTATCGAGCTACATGAAAAGACCGATATACGGGACTTTTTGCCTAGCAAAAGACCGGATGTTGTAGTCATTGACGTTTCTTTTGTGTCTATCAGGGAGCTACTACCACATCTATGGATGATATCGTCTGCAACAACCCTAATTGTTGCTATGGTTAAGCCACAGTTTGAGGCAAGTATGAGCAATTTAAAACATAAGGGTGTTATTAAGAACGACCATATGCGTCGCCAAATCCTTAAAGATTTCGAAGAATATATACAAGACCGTTTCGTTATATTAGCAAAAGCCGATTCCCGGGTGGCTGGATCTAAAGGCAACGTTGAGCGGTTTTACCTGCTTAAGAAACAAATTAAGAAATAGTCTTAAAACGTTAATGCTAAACTTGGAGTAATGTATTTTGCTTCAAGACAGCAAGCTGGCAGATTGCTGGCAGATAAAATTGCTCAAAAACATTCTGGCCAAGACTGCGCTGTCGTAGCCCTGGACGATGGTGGCGTAGTAGTTGGCGCACAGATTGCCACAACTTTGCACTGCGTTCTTACTCTGATTAACAGTGCCAGTATCCATTTGCCAATGGAGCCGGAAGCGGTCGCCGGAATTACCAGCGAAGGGGTGATGGCCTATAATCCTGCTTATTCAAAGGGTGATTTAGACGAAATGCTTAGCGAAAATCGCGGTTTTATTGAACAAGAAAAACTAAGACATATGCACGAGCTCAATCACTTGATGGGTAGTAGCGGTACTATTGATAAAAAACTTTTACAGGAGCAGAACATAATAGTCGTTTCGGAAGGGTTGAAGACCTCATTTCAAGTAGATCTAGCCTATGAGTTTCTAAAACCCGTTAAAGTTAGTAGTTTAATCTTTGCGGTGCCACTGGCTAGTGTTTCGGCTGTCGACCGTATGCATGTTCTGGGAGATGAGATCTATTGCTTGGATGTAATTGCAGACTATAGGGACAATGACCACTACTATGAACAAAAAGACGTGCCAGTACATAGTAAAATTGTTAGCCTGATCGAACACGTGGTTGATAACTGGCAGCAGTGAATACTCTAGAGATGTTGGTTCAAGGCTTTAAAATCCTTGATGGTAATGTATGATTGCTTGTTCTCTATGTAACCCTTACGCTCTAAGGCGGCAATCTCCCTAGAGGTGGTTTCTCTAGTCGCGTTAACTGAACTGGCAATGTCTTGATGACGCAAGGGTACATCAATTAGAATCTCACCGCCGGCAAGCCTTTTGCCGAAGCGTTGGTTCATATTGAGTAAGAATGAAATGATTCTTTCCCTGACTGTTCGATATTCTAAAGTAAAAATACGCTCACTATGTAGTCTGTACATTTCCATGGTCATATCAAGCAGTGGCGAAAGAGCATCGGGGTTATTATTAATGTGATCTAAAAATACTTTGCGACTGACTTTATAAACTGTCGATGGAGCGATTGCCTGATAAATAACTTGTCGGTCGTGACCGGTGATGGCCCAAATAAGCGGGAATATTTCATCGGCCTTTCTGATAACTAGTAGGTTCTCTTCGTTATACTTGGTGATGTCGTAAGCCTTAACCAGCCCCTCGAGAACATAATAGACACCATTAGGGTGAGAGCCCTGCGGTATGATAATGTCATTTTTCTTAAATGTTTGTTTTAAGCCGTTCAATCTGAAGAAGTCCACCATTTCAGCCGTCTGCTTCATGTTGGCCAACATATGTTAATTATGATAGATATCTGAATTATCGTCAAATGAAATAGAAAAAAGAGATAAATCGCACATAACTGAAGTAAGCATTTTTACCCAGCTATTTATAAGATTAGCTTAATATTATTAGTACCAGACAAAAGCGTAAGAGGTGTAATATGGTCAGCAAGAAAGAAGTTACAAGGCAACTTAAGGCCCTGGGCTTTAATTATATGGGATGGGGCCGATCAGAAATCTCGGAATTACCTCACATTATCCTTCCCGATGAAGAAATATACGAGTGTGTAAACGGTATTTACATAGGTGGCTTTGCCTTATTGGTAGCCACCAACATCCGCGTTCTACTGGTAGATAAGAAGCCGCTGAGCTTCCTAACCGTAGAAGATATGCGTTACGACATGATAAGTGAAATGGATTATAGTCACCGACTTTTTGGTGCTGATATAAGCATTAGTTCAGGCGATAAAACTCTACACTTTAAAAGCTATAACAAACCACGTCTCAGGAAATTGATTGGTCATGTTCAGCACTGTATTGCCGATAACAAGAATAAGCAGAGTAAGCACCAGGACAGCCAGGTCTCTCATCTTGAGCAGATCAATAAGCAGTTGCAGGCCTACTTAATTGCTCAGCACCAATACCAAATGGAACTTCAGGAATCACTAAAAGCCGATAAAGAAAAAATCCCAGAACTGCCCAGTCTACCTAAACCCAGTAATGAATTGGCAGACTATTTATATGCTCAAAGCCTACTTAAAGCATTTAACGACGAGCAGAAAACTCAGGTTGAGAACCCAGCGGCATTCAAGGTTAACGAACCAAGCATAGAGCATCAGAATAACCAGCCCGATCTTTATGAAGAGGGTGTTAAGGAAGTTTTTGGAGGTGGCATAAAACACGGCCACAACCCTTTTAAGAGCTCAGCTTCTCCATCAACAAACGGAGTTTCCTACAATATAAACCCTAGTCGCATAGCCTTCTCTAAGCTACCGATGGCCCTAAGAGACCGCCGGTTTGGCCGGACGTCAAGCAAATTAATTAATTTAGAACAGGGGAGCGAGTACAGCCTTTAGTGGTCATACATTAAAACGAAATAGAACGACATCATTAGGTTGCATATGGTATTCTTTGCCTTCGGTTCTAACTTTTCCAGTGGCTTTAGCATTAGCCATTGATCCGGCAGTCATTAAATCGTGGTAATCAACAACTTCGGCCGAAATGAACCCGCGTTCAAAGTCTTTATGTATAACACCGGCAGCTTCAGGTGCTGTCGCATTTTTAGGAATTGTCCAGGCGCGGACTTCTTTCTCTCCTGCGGTTAAATAACTTTGCAAACCTAATTGGTCATAAGTGGCGTGAATTAATTGCAGTAGGCCTGACTGATTTTGGCCATAACTCTGAAGCAGTTCGTGAGCATCATTCTCATCGATATCTTTCAGCTCACTTTCCAGCTTGGCCGAGACAAACAGAGCAGTCGAAGGACTAACTAAAGCTTTTAGCTGATCCTTCTTTGCCTGATTATTTAGATCATTTTCACCTAAATTAAACAAATATATAACCGGCTTAGCAGTTAAAAGTTGCAGGTCAGAAATTAAAGCTAAATCTATTTCCGGATGATTCCATAACGGTTCACCACTATCTAGAATTTGATTAACTAACTTGTATAAATCG
>DASSZG010000017.1:0-8456 GCA_035702905.1 Saccharimonadales bacterium (SeqCode) | reverse complement strand
GCCAATGAACAGGTTATTGACGGCAAATGTTGGCGTCATGATGGGCCCGACGATCCACTGGTCGAAAAGAAAGAAAGTAAACAGTGGTTCTTTAAGATTACAGAGTATGCAGAAGAGCTTCTTGAAGCCACCGATCAACTTAACTGGACTGAAAGCGTTAAACTCGCTCAAAAGAACTGGATTGGCAAGAGCAAGGGTGCAGAGATAGATTTCAAAGTTGACGGCCGGGAAGAGAAAATCACGGTATTTACCACCCGCGCCGATACTCTTTACGGCGCCACCTTCCTGGTTTTGGCTCCTGAGCACGAATTAGTAGACGTGCTAACGACTGCTGATCACACAAATGAAGTCAGTGCCTATAAGAAGTCGGCTCAGTTAAAAACTGAACTTGAACGACAGGCTCAGAAAGATAAGACCGGCGTATTTACGGGTTCCTACGCCATTAACCCGATTAATAACCAAAAGATACCGATTTGGGTTGCCGATTATGTCCTGGTTGGTTACGGTACGGGTGCAATCATGGCAGTGCCAGCCCACGATGAAAGAGACCATGAGTTTGCTGAGAAGTTTAGCTTACCAATACTCCGGGTAGTAGAAAATAATAGCCCAGACGATGAATGTTCAAGTACTGAAGGAACGCTGATAAATTCTTCAGAACTCAATGGATTAGAATCATCGTCAGCCAGAGGGAAGATTATTGAAGCTCTTCAAAAGGATGGCCTTGCTAAAGAAAAGATTAATTACCGGATGAACGATTGGAGTGTCAGTCGTCAGCGCTATTGGGGCGCTCCTATTCCCATAATTCATTGCAGTTATTGCGGACCAGTACTTGTACCGGATGAGCAGTTGCCGGTCATTATTCCGGAGCTAGATGATTTTGCTCCTAGCGGCGACGGTCGAAGTGCACTTGCGCGGGCTACCGATTGGCTTAAAGTTAAATGTCCAAACTGTGGCAAAGACGGTGAGCGCGAGACCGATACCCTGGACACCTATATCTGTTCCAGCTGGTACATGTTCCGCTACATGGACCCGCATAACCAAGAAAAGATCTTTGATAGCAAGATAGTCAATAAATGGTCACCGGTTGATTTCTATAACGGTGGCGACCACGCTACGGCACATCTTCTTTATGCTCGCTTTATAGGTCACTTTTTTCATCATATCGGATTAATTAACAAACCCGAACCGTTTAAGCAGATGCTGTTTAACGGTAAAGTTACAGCCGCAGATGGCACGATGTTTTCTAAAAGCAAAGGCAACGGTGTCGACCCGCTGGAAATAATTGACCAAGGCTATGGTGCTGATGCGCTCCGAACTTATCTCATGTTTGCCGCCCCCTTGGAGCTATGGATCCGCTGGGACCCGCAAGGCGTCCCTGGCGCATACCGCTTTTTGTCGAGAGTCTGGACTTTAGTCCAAGAATTCCTAAGCGCCGACGAAGCTGAAACTTCACCTGAACAGGCGACAGACTTAAGACGAATTGCTAACCGTACAATCAAGAAAGTTACCAATGACCTTGAGCATAACGACTACAATACGGCCATAGCGGCTTGCATGCGTTGCGTCAATGACCTGTATAAGCAGAAAGCCATCGCTCTCAACCGTTCAGCAACTTGGCAAGAAGTGTTGGAAGCGGTAGTGGCGTTAATAGCACCTTTTGCTCCTCATATTGCCGAAGAATTATGGCACGAACTCGGACATTCACTAACGGTGCATAAAGATACATGGCCAAAGCTAGATGAAAAATACTTAGTTTCTGACCGTTTAACCATAGTCGTACAGGTTAACGGCAAGCTTAAGGGTGAAATTTCAGTTAGCGTAAATACGCCGGACGAAGAAATTAAAGAATTAGCCAAAGCCTTAGATAAAGTGGCGGCTGTGTTGTCAGGTGCATCTATAAAAAAGACTATTTATGTGCCCGGCAAGATCGTTAATTTCGTCATTTAGATTTAGCAATTTAAATAAGCGGATTATCTAACCCTTGAGAAGTGGTCAATAATTAGCTAAAATATAGCTAACGACTAAATATAAGGAAATTTAAATATGGGAAAGCCCAAGAAACGAACTAGCCCTAGAAAGACCGGCACGCGCCGAAGTCACTTGGCCCTGAAGTTGGCCCGAAAAGTAAACGCTAAGTCGCCGGTTAAGGTCAAAACGACTAAGCGAGAATCAGCTAAAGCTCTTTAAAGTATTAGCCCTTTGTTAATAACAAGGAAGTTTAAGTAACACCATGGCATCAAACCGTCATCTCGGCAGAATAATAGCCCTCCAAACACTTTACGAGTTGGACCTGCGATCGGAGGCAGGCGATTTGGATCTATCTGTTGATGAAATTTTAGCTCGTAACATAGCGCGCTATGCTGAAGCTTTGGATGACACTGCTTTCGTAGAAAGATTAACAAGTGGTGTACTAAAACAGGCTGCTGATCTCGATCTAAAGCTTCAACCAGTCGCTCCTGAATGGCCTATTGATCAAATTGCCAGAATGGACAGGCTAGTTCTTAGAATCGGACTATATGAATTAGATAATGAACCAGACACGCCTCCCAAAGTGGTGATTAATGAGGCCGTGGAACTGGCTAAAGCTTTTGGCGGCGATAACTCATCAAAATTTGTTAATGGAGTGCTGGGCACCCTACTACGAGCCCGCGAAGAGAAACCAAAGACAAAATCAAAAAAGAAAGCTCTAGATGAAAAAGCCTAAAACGCCGATTCACGTCAAACTGCCGTTCAAGAAGCGGCCGGTAATTGATGAAGTAGTTCATGAAACAACATCTGGAGGCATTGTATTCCGAAAGAATGAACGCGGCGCCTTAGAGATTCTGCTGATGAAGGATGCTAAGGACCGTTGGACTATTCCAAAGGGACATGTCGAACCTGGTGAAGATCCCGGTGCTACTGCTGAGCGTGAAATACGAGAGGAAACGGGCCTTCAAGACATGGAGGTGCTGGTTTGGCTTGGTAAGGTTAACTTTCGTTACAGAAGAGCTCACACATTGGTTCTCATGACCATGCATATATGGCTGGTTGAGGCTCAGGGTAATACCAATAAACTTTCCCCGGAGGAATGGTTAAGCGACATAAAATGGTTGCCAGCCATGGACGCTGTCGATAAAATAGCTTATGACGATATCGGGAAATTAATCCTACTCGGTATGAAGAAAATTAGAAAAGGTGAGGTTTAGAAAAAGTCTTTAAACAAAATGGATAGAGCCCTCTACATTCAATTTGCTCAAGAAAAGCTGAAAGTGAACTATAACAACATCAGTTTGTTAATCACTGCCTTTACGCACCGATCATACTTGAACGAACACCGTAAAACCGTTAAAGAACATAATGAAAGACTTGAGTTCCTTGGCGATGCCGTACTTGAATTAGTAGTTACGGAATATCTTTATACAAACTACAATGAACCGGAAGGCATACTGACTAACTGGCGAAGTAGCTTGGTTAGAACTGAGAGTATCAGCGCGGCTGCTCATAAGTATGGCTTTGAACCGATGCTACTACTCAGCCGAGGAGAGAAGCGCGGGACTGAACGCGCCCGCGCTCAAATCCTCGCAAATAGCTTTGAAGCTGTAGTCGGTTCGATTTATCTGGACCAGGGTTATGAGGCGGCTAAAAAGTTCCTAGAAGAGAGTATATTAAGTACTTTCTCAGAAATATTATCCAGTGGTTCTTGGATGGATCCCAAATCATACTTACAAGAATTAGCCCAAAGTAAAGAGAGTTCAACACCGGTTTATAAGGTGATGCGAGAAGATGGACCAGATCATGACAAAACCTTTTTAGTCGGAGTTTATGTGGCTGGTCAATTAAGAGGACAGGGCGAGGGGCCAAGCAAACAAGCGGCCCAACAGAAGGCTGCTCAATCGGCTTTAGATTATTATGCAAACAAAACTGATTGACAACAGAGGCGCATATCTGTAGAATAGTGTGGATTGTCTTTATTACTTAAATTGTAAGCAAGGGAAGAGTAAATAAATTAAATGCTAGTTATTCGTTTGCAACGAACTGGACGCAAAGGTCATGCAATGTTTAGAATTGTAGTCCAAGATTCTCGCCGCACCCCGTCTAGTGGTAAGGTCGTTGCTTGGCTCGGTTCATATGACCCGCACGCTAAAACATTCAGTGTCGATAAAGAGAAAGTTGCCTTTTATATGGAACACGGTGCTCAGCCTTCTCCGCGAATCGCCGCTTTACTTAAAGCCGATGGGGTGAAATTACCAGATTGGGTAAGTTTGAAGTCTTCAAAGTCTAAGGCCGTCCGCAATCCTGACAAACGGCGCGCTACTCAACCAGCTCCGGCTGAGGAAGAGGCAACTAGCGAAGCATCACCATCCGTTGAGACTGCCGCCCCTGAAGATACTGCCGAGCCTGAAGTAGCTACAGTTACTGCTAACCCAGATACCGAACAAGAAACCGAAAGTCAGTCTGATAATTAACCTTAAAAGCCTCATTTTTTGATATAATATAAAAACTGAAGGAGTCTTTAATAGTGAGTGAAATAGACCAGCAATTTATAGAGTATGTAGTAAAATCCCTAGTCGGTAAACCTGATGCCGTTCACATCGACAGGCGAATAGATGAAAAAGGCGTGTTGCTAGAACTGACAGTCGATCCAGAAGATCTAGGACGAGTTATTGGCAAGCGCGGGGCGACCGCCCAGAGCCTGAGAACTTTACTGAGAGCCTTAGGTACTAAAAATGATGCACGTTATAACTTAAAAATCGTCGATAATGGTACAGGCTCCACTAATACCCATAGCCAGTCGGTTAGTGATCAGACTACCGATTCTCCAGTACCTACCGTTGACGATCAGACTCACGCAATCGATTATGTCACCGAAGATGAAAAGGTCCAGGAAGACCAAACCAGTGATCGACTTAAGGCTGCTCGAGCTGAGCTAGCCGACCTTGACGATTTAGACGTATAAGACTAGATTGCCAAAAAATTTGTTATTAGCGCTAATGGTTATATAATTAGGACCATAGTTCAAGATATATAAAATAAAAACAAAAAGAAAAGATATGGACTCAAATAACGATCCTGCCAGTCACGTTAATCCCGAAAACTTACCGCCTACACCGTATAACCAGATGCCACCGCCTCCGGAAGTCGAACAGCTGACAACAATGAAGGTTGACCCAAGCGACGCACCTCAACCAGGTACCTCCTTCTCAGCCGACACTGCAACTACTCAGACCGAGCCAGCCCCGTCCGGACCCCCCGAGCCCCAAACAATTAGCCCATCTTCACCTGCTCCTGTTAGCGATCAGCCAGCCATAGCAACAAGCATGCCCCCAGGTCCTACTGCTCCCTCACCGATGCCCACCGCTCCTCAGCCAAATAGTGGCAATATTGTCATGGGCGGCGACATCCAACCAGCTACATCTAGTCCACCTCCAAGCAGGCGGCGCATATCCCTAAGGATTCCTCGAAAAGCGGCTATCATTGCAATTCTAGCAATAATCATACTGGGTGGTGGTGCGGCACTTGCTTATGTCGCCGTCATATTGCCAAACAGCCCGAGTAATATATTAAAATCGGCAATCACTAATAGTCTTAATCAACCAAATGACAACGTAAACGGTACCATCCAACTATCACAGAGTGGTAGCGGTGCATTCAAGTTAGACTTAACGGCGATGACTAATCGAAATGCCAAATCGGCTGATGTTAATCTTAACTTGACCTACACCGGTGTCTCTTTCCAGATTGAAGGCCGGCTTGTTAATGGCAACGTATACTTTAAATTAGGGGATCTAAGTGAGATCGCCAGTCTTTTGTCCGCGCTTTCGCCGACTTATGCAGGGCTTGCCCAGACTCTAAGTACCCAGGTGTCCAATAAATGGATTGCTGTGGATAGCACTTTAATTGACTCGTCGGGCTTAAATTGCTACTTGAATGCCAGCTGGAATATTAGTAATTCAGATATGCAAACGCTTGAGAATCTTTATACTGCGTCACCGTTCATGACAATTAATAGTACAAACCAAGCTACGGTTGACGGGCAGACTGTCGATCAATTCCATATCACGTTGGATAATAAGAAACTGGCAGCTTTTGGCGGGGGTCTTAATAAATTGTCGATTGTTAGACAGTTTAATAAGTGCCCCAAATCTCCGCCTAGCTCATCTTTGTCATCAGTTTCCGATAATGGCACAACTCCTATCACAATATCGGTAAATCGAAGAACTAATGAAATCATTCAGCTTACGACGGCTTCTACAGTAAAAGACGCTCAGCAAGGGGTAAGTGGAAATCTGGATATCAACTTCAGCTATAAGCCAGTTTCAATCACGGCTCCAGCTAATGCTGAACCAATAGTACAGCTTCTAGCCCAAATATCCGGTCAGCTGAAAAATAGCAATGTTCCTAGCCAACTGTTTAGCGGCTTTTCGCAATAAGCTACAATAGAGTTAACGAATATTAAGTTGTTAACTATGGTTTTAATGGAGAAGAGATAGTGAATATTAAAATCATAACCCTATTTCCGGAAATGATTAGTCCTATATTGGACGCCAGTATGTTGGCGCGTGCCCAGACGCAAGGCTTGTTCAGTTACGACATAATAAATTTGCGTGATTTTGGCTTGGGACCACGGAGGCAAGTTGATGACACTCCTTACGGAGGTGGCGACGGTATGTTACTTAAACCTGAACCGATCGTAGCGGCTATTGAAAAAGCTAAACAAGGTAATGAACAAGCAATCGTCGTACTGCCCACTCCTCGAGGAAAACGCTATGTGCAGTCGGAGGCTAAACACTTAGCACAAGCAAATCGTAATCTTATCATCGTCTGTCCCCGCTATGAAGGTTATGATGAGCGGATAGTAGATTATATTGATGTTAGCTATCGGGTGGGGGACTTTGTATTAACCGGTGGTGAACTACCGGCACTGACAATAATCGACTCGGTTATACGGTTAATTCCAGGTGTATTAGGCGGCGAGAACTCGGCTGCCATTGAATCATTCCAGGACGATAATAAAACCATTGAATATCCCCAGTACACCCGGCCGGAAGAATTTCGCGGCGTCAAAGTACCTGATGTCTTATTAAGCGGCAATCATGCGCACATCGAGGCTTGGCGAAAAAATAGCCAAAAGCAAATCAAAGATTAGTTAGGCGAGCCTATTTTATCCACCGGCTTAGGGACGTCGATAACGGTATTACTGAGTCCATTTATTAAGTTTTGGGTATCGGCATTGGAAGGTTGGTCACTATTTACCGGTGATGAACTGGGAGTATTTTGTAGCTGCTTACCGCTACCCGGACTGGCCACGTCGGCAGAGCCGCTGTCCTGAGGGGTGGCAGTCTGAATATCTAGAGGGCTTTCTCCGGGAGTGACATCCTCGGTCTTTACGGTCTGGCTGAGTGAGGGCAATTGAGGGGCGGTTACCGATGTATTTGGCTCCTTTGACAACACTTTTCGGCTACTAGACACATTGGCGCTGTTTTTTAATGGCACCGATTTATGGCTATTCATAGAGACAAAGAGTAGGCTCAGGGCGGCAATTATAATCAAAGGGTAGGCTACTCTTGAATCATATGCTTCGCTAAGATTCCATTTACCGTTATTTTTCACTCTAAGTGTTTGCTCCGTTTTAGGTTAAAAAGACATTATATATTATATGAAGGAGTATGACAGGCTCTAAGTTAAGTTTTTTACATTAAAGGAAATTTTATGCGAAAACAAGTGCCTGAGGTCAGTGAGCTACTAACCGTTATGCTACCCTTAAAGTTTTTCTCGACATAAGTTCTTACAATAACGAGTCCAATACCTAAGCTCTGTCGGTCTCGGGCTTTTGTCGTATAAAACGGCTCAAATATCTGTTTTATTTGCTTATTATTTATTCCCGATCCTTTATCCTTAACATCTATGATTAGATTGTTAACGGTTACGTCGAACTCGACTATTACCTGACGTTTGGCGCTTTGCGCTAACGACGGCGGATAGGATTCGATGGCATTGACGATTAAGTTCATGAGAACCTGTTGAAACTGCAAAGGATCGCCTAGTAAACGGATGTGGGGCGGCTTATTAATCTTCAAACGGACAAATGAGCTTTTAGCCAGTGGCAAGGCCAGACGCCGGATATCGCTAATTTGTGCATCGACATAAAATGATTTCGTATTCGGAGCACTTCCCAGCTGACCGCGGGCAGCGTTAACATAACGGCTTAAGCGGATGAGATTGCGTCTGACGTGTTTAATACCGGCGGAAGTTTGATCGCCTACTTGATCAAGATGCAGTAGGGCAACAGCTAGGGGGTTGCTGATTTCGTGTAACAGGCTAGCACTAAGCCGTCCCAGCTCGGCAAACCTTTCTAATTCATAGCGTTCCACTTCCTTGTCTTTGATTGGCCCACTCATATGCTCACCCTTAATGGAACCTCCTCAATCTTATAGCCTTGGCCGTGGACGGTATGAATGAGCGGTGAACTAAATGGT
>DASSZG010000014.1:0-15622 GCA_035702905.1 Saccharimonadales bacterium (SeqCode) | reverse complement strand
CTTTGCCAAAATGATAAAAATCGACGTTAACGAAGATTACCAAAAAGGATACTCATACTTAACTACCGCGCCGATGGGACAGAATTTTGATCCAGAATTTAATCCCGATTTAACACCTCGGCAAATGCTGTCCTTAGGGGTATTCGGCGGTGATTATTTTAATGAAATCCCAAAAGAGTTTCCTTCCATCTGGTTTAGTCGTGTTAAGTTATCCCCTGGCGGAGCAATCGCTGAATTAAATTATTTTAAAGTTAACGCCAGCCAGCCCCTAAAAGAATGGCAGAAAAATGGCTGGATTTACTTTGAAGATCCCAAGGGTTGGTTTCTATGGTATTGCCGTTACTTCTTAGGGAGACGCATACCAATTGAAGACGAACGTCAGATAAAGCGCTGGAAGGCGGTCCGCCGCCACATTAAGCAATTACAGAAGCATTGTGCGCCGGGTGATATTAGTTGTCGCCCAAAACAGCGCCAAGCCCTACTGCATTGGGCATACGACTCCCGGGTGTTATAGGGCCTGCCGAGTTACAACATGCTTATGATATAATGAGATTGAATCAGAAGACAAAAATAGTTAAAAAAGGAAACTAAATGATCTCTCCACCAATCCCCGCCAATGAAGCTGAGCGGCTGTTGACGCTAAACCAATTTGATATTTTCAATTCCGAATCAGATGAACGTTTTGACAGAATCACACGGGTTGTTGCGGCGGTTTTTGATATGCCGATTGCTATGGTCAACCTCATCGGTCCGGATACCCAAGTCAGTAAATCTTGTTTTGGTATTCCCTCTGGCGGAGAGATGGAGAGAGGTGTTTCGTTTTGCGGTCACACAATATTGTCAGACCAACCTCTAATTGTTGAAGACGCCTTAAAAGACGAACGGTTTGCAGACAATCCGAACGTTACAAGCGGCTTAAAAGTACGAGCCTATGCCGGCATACCGCTTCGGGCAGTTAATGGCACCCATCCGGGCGCCTTATGTATGATCGATACAAAACCGCGAAAATTCAGTCAGGAAGAAATTAACTTGCTTACTGACTTAGCAGCCTGGGCGGAAATCGAACTTAATTCTAGCCAACTACGAGAGGCTCTTGACGAAGTCAATAAGTCTCGACATGAACTAGCCGAACAATTAGCAGAGACTACCCGTCTTAATGAGCTGATGGTTGGACGAGAATTAAAGATGGTAGAGATGAAAAAACAAATTGCTGATTTAACTGCTCAACTGCATAACTCTCATTAAGTAGCAACCGGTATTTCTATAACAAACGTTGACCCCTCGTTTATAACAGAGGAAGCAAGATAGATTTTCCCTGCCATTCCTTCAATAATAAGCTTAGAAACATACAACCCCAAGCCTGTTGATCTTGTCGAGTCACGAGTCCATATATTATTTGAGGCTTGCCGGAATTTACGAAATAGTAGTTCTCGTCCTTCCGGCGGTATTCCTTTACCGCTATCGCTAACCGCTACTTGAACCATCTCATCGAATTGCTTGAACCGTATACTTACACCGCCAACTTCAGTGAACTTAATTCCGTTACCGACTAAATTTATAATGACTTGTTTTAAACGGTCCCTATCGGCATAAACTTCGGGTAAAGACACTCCAGGACTTTCTACTCTTAGATACAGTCCATTATTTAAATCACCGGCCTCAAACTCTTTTATAACTTCATTGCATAGCTCAACAATATCAAAGGGCTGTAGCTTAAAGACTGTTTTACCTTGTTCTAGCCTCGACATATCTAAAAAGTCATTAACAATAGAAATCAAGCGAGTACTAGACTCAAAGATATCATCTACCATCTCGTGAAGTGTAGGATCACTTAAATAATCACCATAATACTGAAGGATCATAGACGTGTTGCCTCGTATGGCAGTTAGAGGCGTCCGTAGTTCGTGAGAAGCTATTGAAAAGAACTCTTCACGAGTACGCTCCAGGGCTTTTTGCTCACTAATATCTTCTATGAGCATTACTACGCCAAGTGATTCGTGATTTTTATTTTCGCTAAAGATCGGGGCTATAAACAAACGGATATGTTTACCGTTGACTAAAATGTCATCTTTAACGACATTGTCGCCTTCGGATAAACATCCTTCCATTGCTACTTTAATATCATACGTAGGCCCGATAACACTGATCAGATGATTAAGCAGCTCTGCCTTATCGATGTCGGTACCGCCAATTAACCTTCTATAGGCTGAGTTTACGGATAAAGGGGTTAATTTCCCTATCAAGTATTATGAAACCAGCATCCAGGCTGTTAATCGATGCTTCCAGGCGGGCATGCTCAGCATGTAGCTGCATCGTCCGTTCGTCTACCTTCTTTTCAACATCTGCTTTTTCCTGTTGTAGTTGCACACTTAGGTCATGAGAATCTTCTAATAGGTTGAGCATTGCGATCTCTTGTTCATGAAACCGTTTATTTAAAGCTTCAAGTTCAGCATTTTGACTTTTAAATGAGCCATATAACTTCTGGAGCTCATCGATTTGCGTACAAACAAATACATACTGTAAGGGCGATTGATTGAGCGTTGCTACCGATATGTTTATTGGAATTTTAACGCTTTGTTTGGTTGTGATGGCCGTATCGGTACAAATAGCCACGTCAGATTTGGAAAGTTGTGCTTTGATGTTCTCTAAAAGGCTGCCAAATATCTGATCATCGAAAAGTTTCTTTAGTGGTTGTTCTGTAATCTCAGGCAAGTCATAGTTTAGAATTTTAAGGGCATATGAATTAGCATTTTGCATGTAGAATAAACCATCAGTTACTATGACAATCTCGTGCAAAACGTTAAAGATATCCGGCGCTACAGAATTAAAGCCAGGATTAAACTTATTTTTTGATGTTGTGCCGATAAACCGCATATCTATGGCCCACTATTATGCACATCATTTAGGTGCATAATATATTATTACGGTCGATTTTTAAGCATTACTACTATGATAGCCCTGGAGAGATATCATTACAATAGAGTTATATGTGCTCAAGGGCTGAATATTAAACCTTGACTTTCGGTTTTTGCTTACTAAGAGCCCACTGAACAGACGGACTAATTGCTTTATCAGCTCGGTGTACACAGCCCATCCAGCAACAGGGGCGACGCTTACCTTCTTTAAGTTCAGTAACAGTTCGCTTTATATGGTTCTGCCGGGTTGCTTGCTGTTTAACGCTTATACTCCAGCAAATCCATTCATTTCGAGCTATCGGCGTAAGACTTTCCCAAGCTTTTAATGATTCCTTAGAGCGCAACAAGGCATCCTTTAAATCATTTGGCACCTTATGAGCCACTCCATCAGAAATTGGTATATTATTCATACTTATATTTTACTCCACCTGGTCCTGAAGACTAAAAGACCATTCCTAATTTGCTATATACTTGTAATCAGATAAAAGATTAAGGTGAAGTAATGACCGACTATGGAACGTATCAACAAATTGAGTTTAGACGGAAATTCTTTAAGATTTTCGGTGTCGATATCCATGTCTACGATCCAAATACAAACAGCTTAATAGGCTTTATTAACCAGAAAAAGATAATGCTTAAGCCGGACGTATATTTCTATACCGACGAGACAAAAACTCAAAGCGTAGTAAATCTCAAAAAGCAAACTATCGGCAGTTTTAAGCCAACTTATAAAATTACCGACAGCGAAAACGGTAGCGAATTAGGTAGCTTTGTTTTCAATGACTTTAAGAGCCTTTTTGCCCGCTGGCATATAGACATAAAAGACGCTGACGGAAAGGCTTTTGGATACGTTCAAGAAACCAGTAGCATTTTAGCTATTGTCCGCCGCTGGATAGGCTTAATCTTTGATGTCGGCGAACTCATACTAGCTTTTATACCGCAGACTTTTGACATTTATTATGATCCCGATGGTAATAACCCGCAGCTGGTCGGTAGAATTGTCCACCGCAAAAATCCTCTGATTGTTAAAATGGGACTCGATATTAGTCAAGGACAGAAGGTAATTAATCCAAAGATTAATTTGGCGGTTTGCACTCTACTCTGCCTGAGAGATATCAATAAGAATGCTTAATCTATTTATCCCTGCAAAATAATTAACTGCCCTTTATGCCCTTATGGCGGTATTATTTAGCTAATCAATAATTAAAACAATCATGGAGGAACGCTAAAATGTCTCGCAGAAATTGGGAAAAAGTCGCCGATAGAGAATTCAAAGCTCTGGACAAAGACTGGCAAGAAGACTGGGCCGATTTACGAAGAATCGTCAATAAGCACAGTAGCTAGTTCTAGCATCTTATTGCAAGTCTGATACAATAGTCATTAATGGTTAAGTTAATAAAATTTGTAGCTATTGCTCTATCGATATCTTCTTTATTTCTTCTGTCGTCACCAGAAGTTGTGTTAGCCGCTAAACCAAGTAATTCTAAAACCACTCAAGCGCTTACCGGCAATGATGTTTCATGGCCACAGTGCGGCAAAAGCTTGCCATCTGGGCAGCTTTTTGGAATTGTAGGCGTCAATGACGGCGTAGCCAATACGACAAATCCCTGTTTTAACACGGAACTTGCTTGGGCTAATAATTCTCTAGGAACAACCGCCCAGGGTAAGGTAGCCCTATATGTTAATACGGCTAATCCGGGCAATCTAGGGGTTGCCGACTGGCCAACATCCGGGTACTCATCGCAATATGGGTATTGTTATGGAGGAGACGATCAAGCTTGCGCATATGTTTATGGATGGACTGAAGCTGAACTGGATGCTCAAACTCGAATCGGCAGTAATTCTCCATTGAATTATAAATGGTGGCTTGACGTAGAGACCACTAACTCGTGGGAAACAAATAAAGCTAATAATGATGCTGATCTCACAGGAATGGTTGATTTTTTCAAAAGTATAGGAGTCCAAGTCGGCATCTATTCAACTTCCTATCAGTGGGGAGTAATAGCCGGAACTGTTAGTTCAACAAGCAGTCTCTATGGGCTGGATAGTTGGCTACCTGGATCTAGAACTTTGTCTGCAGCTGAAGCCGCATGCTCGTCTGCTGGTTTATCAGGTGGCAAGACCACCCTTACTCAATATGTTTCCGGGCGGCTTGACTACGATTATTCCTGCGTTTAAGGCTATTTAAGTCTCTGCTGTAAATGGATAGTAACGCTATCGCCTACTTGCTTATTTATTGCTTTACGAATTTCTGCTCTAATGGGTAGCATGTGGACTCCTCCACCCGTGGCCATAAACGATGCCTCAAACGGGTAGCCATCAATAGTCCCCCGTACTCGAACAAGTCCTTTTGTCTTAAAAAAACTTGCCGCTTCAGGCCATATCACTGTGGGCCAGCTACCTCTATTAGGCCCAACCTCAATTACTCCTGTAAACGTTTTATCAAGCATAAATTAATTCTAGCATTAGCGGTTGCTGGTTTTTCAGATCGACTCTGCAAGCCCAGCCCATACGAATACATGAAATCCGCTATATTCGCTATACTGGTAGAATAATACCTAGTACACAAATGAATTCTACCGATCAACAACATTACAATAAGGGCTTAACGCCTTCTATGCTTAGTATTGCGCTAACTATACTAGGTACGCTATTTATTCTTATTAGTGCCGTACTTATTTCGCTTGGTAAAACTGGCCGATTACAAAATGATTTGTTCGCATTAAAGTATGTCCGACATGGCATTAGTGATAGTTATAGAAATATTGCTACTAGCCTGAATTCTAATCACATTATTAGTCAGTTACCGCTATGGATTTTTTGGGGTAGCGTCGGAATAGTAGTGTATCTATTCATAATTAATGTTGTTCGAGCGGTTACTGAGTTTAACTCTGTGAAGGATTCTTTGCATTACGTTCATGCTAACCCGAGAGAAATATTCAGGCAACAAATAAGACATTTACTGATTAGGTGTGCCGGTGTAATTATTCTTTGGTTAACAGCTTATTTATTTTTTAAATATATCTTACCGTTCTTTCTTTCAAGAGTTAGAGAAGTAACTATGAAACTCAGCGTCTTGAACATTGCTGAGATGTTAGGCTTAGTCATATTGTTAATGGTGCTCGGGCATCTAGTAACACTAGCTATTCGTCTAACCCTTCTTAAGCCGAGAGTACTCGGTTACTAATTTAGCTTTATAATACATATTGATGGATAAACTAACTAAACAAGCACTTCACCATACGTTTCATTGCCTCATAGGTTGCGGGATCGGGGAGATCACCGGCATGTTGATTTCATCGGCATTTGGCTGGCACCGCTTAGCCAGAATGCCGTTAGCTCTGCTTCTGGCATTTGTTTTCGGCTATAGCCTAACCTATATTGGCGTCAGGCAGGAGGCCGGTTCATTCAAAGCGGCTATGAAGCTCACTCTAGGAATTGATACCGTGTCTATACTGAGCATGGAGATCATCGATAACATTATTGAGTTTATTATTCCCAATGCCTTAGTTGTTAATGATTCGCAAATTAGATTCTGGTGGGGATTAGCCCTAGCACTGACTATCGCTTTTATTTTTACCGTTCCCGTTAACCGCTACCTGATGAGTAAAGACAATAGTCACCACCACTAAGTCAATTGCTACGAGGCGTCGCGCTTGAGAAATAGATACCAAGCAATCGCCCATGCAACAACCAAATAAGCGAGAAATACGAACATTGCATGAAGTGGGCTAAGCGTTGCACCGTTGACCGAGTCTCCGGCGCCAAGCATCCGGTGAAGGGCGCTGAATGGTAAATAGACGGTGTTGGATTTTAACCAGATGCTGAGAAGGCCCTCAATTGTACTAGGTACAATGAACAGAGTAACAATCGCGCCGATTTGATTACGGATTAAGGCCGCAATAACCAGTCCGGCCATTGCCATACCCCAGCCAAACATCAATCCTTTCCAAATCAGAGAACCATAGTGGAACTGCTGTGGTGCTAAATGAAGATGATTTATATGGATGGCAAGTTTCGCAAGTAACGGTGCTGCAGCACCTAAAAAGGCAGTGGTTACCAGTGCTACAACACTAATAGCTATGATTTTAGCCAGTAATACCTTACTTCTATTATTGCTGAGCGTTAAGGAGTAAGAAATGGTGTTATAGCGAAACTCGTGGGTAAAAAGCAGAACGGCAATTACTGCCGGGAAAATAGATAATGCATTAATTGCCTGCTGAGCGATCATTTGAAGTCTTAGTGGATTCATTAAATCAGCCTTGTTGCTGTGCCAGCCGGCTACATAAAAACCTAGTAGCAAAAGCAGGAAGACGACCGCTCCCAGTAATGCGTAGGTAGAGCGGGTTGTAAATACTTTTCTAAATTCAGCCCTAATCTCTTTGGTCATTTTTCTGTTCCAGTCCTTCCTGAAAATTCTTCACTTCCAGCCGTAACTTCTAAGAATGCTTCTTCAAGAGAAGCGCTTCGCATTTGCAACTCTAATACTGGAATTTTTGAATCAAAGGCTAGCTTACCGATTGCATCAGTTTTATCTTTATTAATCTGTATACCTTTGCCGTCAATTGTGTATTTAATTTTCTTGTCGTCCAAGACTTGACGGAATTTATCAGTGTCAGCTACCCGGATATAGACGTGGCTGGAGACGTTGCCGGCAATAAAGTTTTCCATTGAAGTATTAGCAAGCATCTTGCCTTTGCCGATGACAACCACGTTATCTGCCAGTTGCGACATTTCGCTAAGTAAATGCGAGGACACGAATACTCCGTGATCTTTATCGGCATAATCTTTCAGAAATTCTCTTAACCATACTATGCCTTCTGGGTCTAGACCGTTAGCCGGCTCATCGAGTAGCAAATAAGTAGGGTTAGATAGCAATGCTCCGGCTAGGCCTAGCCGCTGGCTCATACCAAGCGAAAACTTGCCGGGACCTTTCTTGGCCTCACTTCTAAGGCCTACTATATCGAGGACTTCATCGACACGGCTTAAAGGGATTCCGGATTCGATAGCCAGAATACTGAGATGCTGTCGGGCGGACCGGGTTGGATGAAAAGCCTTTGCTTCCAGTAGTATGCCTACTACTTTGGAAGGTTGCGGGTATGAATTTAAGGCCTTACCATCATATAGAGTGGTACCCTTGCCATTATTTAAGCCCAGCATTAGCCTCATGGTAGTGGATTTGCCAGCACCATTAGGACCAAGAAAGCCAGTAACTTTTCCGGTTTCAATTTTAAATGAAATATTATCGACGGCTAGTTTTTGTTTATATACCTTCGAGAGGTGTTTAACGTCAATCACTTTTACGATTATACTCTAGTCCTGGTACTTAAAACAGTAAACAAGGTGATCATTTACCATACCAGTCGCCTGCATGTGTGCATAGATTATAGTTGGGCCGACAAAAGTCAGTCCTCTTTTCTTGAGATCCTTACTAATAGTTAGGGAAATTTCATCCATCGCCGGTATTTGGCCCTCTTCATCAAAGTGATGTTTAATCGGTTGATGGCTTACAAACTGCCAGAAATACTCATCAAGTGAACCATAGTCTTTCTGAATTTGAATAACTTTTTTTGCATTGTTAACGACAGACCTTATCTTTAGTTGATTTCTAATGATGCGCTCGTCCTGTAGTAGCTGTTGAATGTCTGATTCGCAATATCTAGCTACTGTTTCTATAGCAAAGTTCTTAAAAGCCGCCCGGTAGCCTTCCCTACGTTTTAAAATAGTTAACCAGCTAAGGCCGGCTTGGGCACCCTCTAAACTTAAGAATTCAAACAGCAAATGATCATCATGCAAGGGCCGGCCCCATTCCACGTCATGATAACCCATAAGCTCTTCGTTCGATTCCGCCCAAGGGCATCTTTTTTTAGGAGCGGTCTTCATAGCTACTACATGTGATCGGGCGCATCGATGCCGAGTAAATTAAGACCACTTTTTAAGCGATCAGCATACAGCTGAACTAAAGCCAAGCGGGTAGACTCCCTCGGATCACCAATAACTCGTGAATTCTCATAAAACCGATTAAAGGCTTGCGCTAGCTCGTATAGGTAAGTACATATATGATGCGGCAGTAGTTCGTCAATCGATCGTTCGATAACTTCGGCAGACTCGCTTAGCTTTCTGACAAGTAGCCTTTCACTATCATCTAATTGACCTAAAATCTGCTCATTAGAGTTGTCAACATTTCGGAGTATTGATCTGGCTCTGGCATGAGCATACTGAAGATAAGGTCCACTATTGCCTTCAGTGCTTACTGATTCCTTAGGATCATAGATTATATCTCCGCCTAAGCGGCTTTTTAGAAAGGCGTACTTTACCGCCCCTAAGACTGCAACTCGGTCCTGTTTGCCAGTTAAAGCTTCGTTAGCCTGAGCGGCATAGTCAAGTACGTCAGCAGCCTTAAGAAAATTACCTTTTCGGCTACTCATTTTTTTGCCACCGGCCAGTTTAACTATACCGTGGGTTAAATGTTTCGTTCGTTTAGGTAGTTTCGGCATGAACATTTCAACACTTCTGAGGACCACCTTCATGTAATCAATGATGTCATTACCGGTAATAACGACAGACTGATCGAATTTGTAATCCTGCCACTTTTTCATTATTAGGCCTACGTCTTTAGCTTCGTAAGTTGGAAGTCCTTCGGAGTTTATAAATACGCGGGTATGTAGACCGTACTTTTCACCGTTAAAGATAACCGCTCCGTCACTTTGCTCATAAACATCACCGATATGCTCTTTGACAGTTTCGAGTCCCAGCGGGGCAGTTTCGCTTTCTGGATAATATTTTTCAAAGTGCACACCAATTTGGTCATAAAATTCATTGAAATAATCATAACTCCACTGTCTGGTTGTCCAGTAAATTTGGGCAAATGGAGATTCATGGTCGTTATTATTATGTAGATCGTAAACCTTTTTGTTGTAGTCAATGATCTGAGCCTTGGCTTCTTCACTGTCTTCATAGGCATTATTTCCAATAACGTAGACTTCGCTTAGCCAGCTGGGTCTATCAGCTTCAGGTACGTCTGCTAGCTTATCCGGGTACTCGCCGCCTAGTCTATCAATGATCGCCCACATAGTTCTACCGACATGGAGTCCGACGTCACCGCCAAAGTTTACTCTATGTACTTCAGCACCGGCTACTTCGAGGAGATTAGCAATGGCGTCGCCGACTATGCTTGTATACAAGTGCCCGGCATGGAGAACTTTGAATGGATTGGGGTCAGAATATTCGGCGACCACTACTTGACCCTTATATTTTTCTGTTGGCTCTTGGTCAGCCAGCTGAATTAATGCTTCGTCGGCAAGCGTTAGATTAATAAAGCCCGGCCCGGCCACCTTGGCCTCGGCAATAATAGGAATAGTCTCAGCTATAGATCTGGAGACTGCTTCGGCAATTTCCTGGGGGCGCATATTTAATTGCTTGGCTAGCTTTAGACAAACATTTGTAGTTAAATCTCCAAACTGCACCTCAGGACGCGTCAGCTCAACCTCAGTGTCATAGCCGTAAAGAGACTTACAAATATTGGCAATTTGGTCCTGCAAGATTGAGATCATAATAATAAGTTTAAACTAATCTTCTTGTTCTACCCAGGAGCCGTGTTTAGTTGGCCACCAATTCCACTTTCCAAGGATGGCGACAATTGATGGGACTATAAGCGTCCTGACTAAGAATGTGTCCATCAAGATACCAATAGCTAAACCGTAGCCAATCTCCCGGACTTCCAAATTGGCACTGCCGGTAGACACCAGCCCTAAAACCGTGAAGGTGCCGGCCAGGACTAAACCAGCGGAAGTTACTGTCGTTCCGGTAGTATTGAGTGCATTAGTTACGGCTTGCTTGAGCGGTAAGCCATGAGCCTCCTCGCGTATCCTGGTCATAACCAAGATATTGTAATCTTCTCCGAGCGCTAACAAGAATATGAACATCAAAAACGGCAGGATAAAGACCAGTCCCGAATTATGCTGGAAGTGCATAAAGATAATAACTGAAACTCCAAAAGCAGCTAGGTAAGACAAAACCACAGAAATGACCAGATAAATTGGGGCGACAACAGATCGCATCAGGAAACCAAGTAAGATACCTATTACAATAACCGCTATCGGTATCACCCTAATAAGATCACTGTTTGAGATTGAACTAATGTCATAGAAAGCCGAAGATTGGCCATACATGCCACTGTCCTTAGCGCCACCCTTACTAGCTATATTGCTGATAGCACTACGTATAGTTGGTGTTGCCACCATGGCGTTTGTGCTACCTGGGTCACCAGCGGCTAGTCCCACTGAATACTGAATAGTCTTACCGTCTGGGCTGACGTAAGCTGAGGTTGAGCGGTAAAGCTGGTAAGTTAGCGGTGGGATTTTGCTCAAACTACTAGGTTGTAGGGCTGGCAGTTTCCAGGGTGATCCAATTTTGGTGTATAAACCGGTTATCTGAGCAGGACTGAGACTGAAGCCATTTGGATTAAGCGGACCGGAGACATGATTGAAGTTTTTATTATCTTTGACCAATGTGCTTAATTGGCTGATCTCCGCCGGGTTCTGCCAGAAAGAGGATGAGATTACAAAAAGGATATAGGTGGGGTTAGCATTATCACTTGGAAAGTGTTTGTTTAGTTGAGCCGTACCCTCAGCCGAATCTGTCCCAGGTGGTGGTGCACTACCACCTCCGAAACCACTTGCTTTATATCCAGGTACAGCAAATGCGAGAGCACCGAAGAAAATTACACCGACTACCAGCACTATAACTGGTCGCTGAACGATTCTAGCGCTAATCTTCCCCCACGCCCCGAATCGTTTTGAAGTATGCTGGTGCGGTTTCATGGGCCAGAAAACCGCCCTGCCAAAGATTGCTAACAGTGCTGGGAGGAGGGTCAGTCCGGCTAGCAGCATTAAAGCGACGCCCATTGCTAAAGGTACGCCTAGAGTTGAGTATATCTGGAAAGTGGCCAGTACGAGTGATAGTAAGGCAACAATAACGGTAGCGGCCGAAAAGCTAATCGATTCACCTACTCGGCTTAAAGCCTTTACTATAGCTTCTCGTGGATCATGACAAACCTCATTTTCCTCACGTACTCTGAATATTAAAAACAAACCGTAATCGGTGCCAGCACCTAGTATCAGCACGGTCAAAAGTAATTGGGCGAGCGATGAAACTTTAAGTCCGTGCTTAGCGGCTTCCGCGATAATTGGACCGGCGGCACTAACAACCAAGACCGGTGGGATCAGGGTGATGATTGGCGCTAGGGGGGCTCTGAAAATTATGAGTAGCAAAACGACAATGAATATAATGGTTCCTAATTGAAGCTGAGCGTTTTGTTTACCCGAACTATTAGAGTTATCTACTTCGGTAGCCAGATTGCCAGTTAAATGAACCTGCAAATTTGCGGGTAAGGCAACGCTTTTAATTGCCGAACGTAGATTACCGATAAAGGCTGGGGCGTTACTATTTGCGGAGTTTGCTAGCGTTTGAACTTCTATGATCTCCGCTTCGCTATCCGCTGAACGACCACGATTGACTACTTTCTTAACACCTTCGACTTTAGAAAGTTTGGCCTGCATGAGCGTAATGTCATTCTGCTCGGCCACCGTTAAGGGTTGATTACTGGACACTACTACCGGAACGCTGATAGTGCCGGAGGGTTGAAAAGCACTTTCTAATTTCAAAGCTTTCTCAGTCGGCGAGCTGGCCGGTAAAAAGTTAGTATTGTCTGATTGGGTGACGCTACTTAAAGACGGCAGGTTTTGCATAATAAGGACCGCGCCCACCACCCAAACAATAATGACAAACCAACGGTAACGTACTGAAAATCTGCCTATGGCGGCAAAGAATTTGTAGCCGGCTGTTTCAAACTCGGGTACTTTAGCAATATCGGCTTTTTTCATGCGAATAGATATATTGTCGCTTAATTACTTGGCCTCATCAAGTTAAAAATAAAAGTTACTTATTGCCGGGTACTTTGGGCTATTGCCCTCCGAGCATAGAATTTTACTTCCTCAGATAATTTATATGACGGATCCTCTAGTTCGGATGAACTAAGCCATCTCATATCGGTATGCTCGCCGGAAAGCACAAATTTGCCATTTTTAGCTCGAGCAAAATAGACTAGAGCAATATGCTTATGAGGCGAATTAGCCATATGCACATCAATATATGATGGTGGGTAAATAAATTTTGTTGTACTTCCCTTAACTTCTGGCTTTTCCGACAGAATCTCTACTTCTAAATCTGTTTCTTCCTTGATTTCTCTAAATAGCGCTTCTTCGGGGTCTTCATCTAGCTCTATATGTCCTCCCATTGGAATCCACATGTTATATCTAGGGTGGTTTACTAATAACACTTTGGATTCAAATACTATATAAACCGTCACAACAAAATCATATTTTTCATGAATATGCGGCATAGGACTTCCCTCTACATTTAATTTTATTCACCGATTATCTCCTCCTCGCTAACTCTGATTTCGGTCATATCTGGATTCATTATAATTACCGAACCTATTGCGCCGGCACTCTGCTTTATTTTTTGCAAATAGTTAATGCGGGCATAAGCAATTATTACGGCTGTGGCTTCGTTTGGTATATCACTTGCCAGAAATGTGGTAGCGTGACTATTGGGTAGGACTTCAAAAATACCATAGGCACCGACATAGTTCTCAATATGTGGCCGACTTTCGATATGTTCAGGAGTGGCGCCATAAAAAATAAAATTCCTGAGTTCAAAAATGGGAACCGGCTGATATTGATTTTTGCTGTTCATTTCTTACCCACCATTGTAATTTATTAGGCCTCCTTAAATCTCTTAGTACTGTATAGACCGTAAAATCCTGTCAGTAAAGCAGCAATTCCGCTGATCATTACCGGAGTGCGACCACCCGCAATATCTGCCAGACCGCCGAGTAGTGGGCCACCGATCGGTGTTGTCCCAAACATCAGCACAGTCTGCAAGGCTAAAACACGGCCTAACATCTCCGATTTAGTCTTTATCTGTATCAGAGTAGTCGTGGCCGTTATATAAATTAGACTGCTGGCACCGACCAGAAAGCCGATCGGCAATATCAACCAGCCACTTGGAGAAATTGCGAGCATTATCATCGATGTACCGAATAAGCTGGCGCCCAAGGCTATGTGATAGATACTGCTTAACTTTTTCTGGGCAATAATAAGCGCCCCGACAATAGAACCAGCACTAAAAACCGAGTAAAGAATTGTAAATTGATTGGTGCTGCCATGAAGTCCTTTAGTTACCAGCAGCGGTAGTGTAACTGTAAAGTTATATGAGAAAATGCCAATTACTGCGAGCATTACAAAGCTGACGAAAAGTTCATGGTTTGACCTTACGTATTTAACGCCATCTCTAACAGTTCCCCTTACTTTAGTGGTTATTGGGCGTATGTGTAGCTCATCTACTCTCATTCTTAAGACGTTTCCAATAACGAATAGATAAGAAACTGCATCGATTGTAAATGCCCAGCCATAGCCAATGCTAATCACCAAAGCCCCCGCTAAGGCAGGCCCAACTACACGGGACCCATTTACTATAATTCCATAAAGGGTCACTGCGTTATGTATTTCATTTTCCGGTACCATCTCGCTCACGAACGAACGTCTGATTGGGTTGTCAAAGGCTAGAAAGGTACCACCGAGAATTGCCAAACCGTAAAGGGCATAGATAGAAGGATGTCGAGCGAAAGCTAGTGCCGCTAAGGCGAATGACTGAAGCATTTCCAAAGTTTGAGTTAGTAATAGAAAGTGCCTTTTATTAGAATGGTCTACAATACTTCCGGCCCAGGCAGCCAATAGTAATATTGGCCCGTAAGAACAAGCGGCCAGTATACCAACGTCCAGACCGCTATGGGTTATCTTGATTACTAATAAAATGATGGCGACATTTGTTAGCCAGTTACCGGTATTTGAAACTAGCTGACCAAAGAAAAATAGTCTAAAGTTCCGAATCTGAAGTGATGAGAAAGTTTTACGCACTGATTAATTGTATCAAGCAAAATTGTTGGGTGTTGGGAAAGGAGTTTATTCGGCAGTTTAAATATCTCAAACTGCTAGTGGCTGTACGAGGCATAGTTGGAGGCACGATTTACTATGCCGATGGAGCGACAGTCACCATAACTGGTTATACATCGAGCACTAGGGAATAAAAAGCACAGATTTAAAATTATATAAACTATAAAATTATTATATTACTAAGACTGGCAGTCTGTTAATCTGACCTGGTACACCTTCCAGTTTCCACATGGAACCGCCTCAAGAGTGAACTATTGCGCTGGCATGAGACGTTTGATGTATCACCTCTTCCAGGTCCTGTACGGTAACTACGGTGCTGGATTAGAACCTTAAATAACTATAATACTAAGCGCTTTGGCTTTGGTTTAGACCACCATTGCTGTTATTTGCTTTATAATTCGTCTATGAAAAATTATCAATTATTATTTCGTTCCTATGATGAAATGGATAAAATTTATCAACAACTTCACGCTAAAGGAGCCGTTAATCTTCCATATCTAGTTAAGGTACAAAACACTAGACAAAAATTAATCTTCTTCGGCTGTCGGCACTCAAACGACATTGGCGATCCTCAAAACGCTGAAATAGAAAATGAGTGGAATAAGTTTATAAAGCACGATAACCCACAAAAAGTAGCCTTATGTGAAGGAGGCGTACGTCCTCTTGAATCGGATAAAGAGACAGGGGTAT
>DASSZG010000004.1:0-16981 GCA_035702905.1 Saccharimonadales bacterium (SeqCode) | reverse complement strand
GGTTAATATATCTGCTTTAACTTCTGGTGCAATAACTCTAAATCCAGGCATTGCTTTAACCTCTCCTACATTACTTGGTACTAATTGTACTGATTTTCTACAGACAATGTGTTCAGTTTACGGGGTCCGGGACAATACGGCACACAGTGGTATTTCCATGAAGGTAGATTTTTTCTGTTTCCTGTAGACGATTTTTCTCAAGTAAATGAGCGCAGAAAGAAGTTTGGCTTAGATGCACTTAAAACTCCAGTAGATTTATCTATAGATAAATCGGTAATACCGGCTAAGCGTTACGCGAATTTCTCCGATCAGCGTCCGCTAACCCAGAGTGAATTCATGAGTCAACTAATGTTATACGAGACGTAATGAGCGAGACCAGCAAGATAGTTATTGCATCATCTAGCTTTGACGAGCTTACCTATGGTCCGGTGCAACAAAAGCTAGAAGATGCGGGACATGAAGTCGTAGTTTATAAGACGGATAGAGTATTCACGGGAGAAGATGAATTTACTGTTTCTTATCATAATTCGCATTTACGAATAACATATAATGATACGGATATTAGCCCAGATCAAGTCGGTGCACTTTGGTATAGGAAGATTGCAGGTTTTAGTGTCGGGCCAGGCCCAGGTAATATTGCTAAACAGCTACATTTTAATAATGAATTGCGTAGCCTTCACGACACTATATGGTCTCTTTACCCGAAAGATAGATGGCTGAACTCGCCAGACGCGATGAGGGTTGCTGACAGAAAGATTGGACAACTTATGTTAGCGCACGAAATAGGATTTGAAGTGCCAAAAACAGTTATATCTAGCTCCTGGAGCAAAATAGATGAGGAGCTTAGGTGTAAGCCAGAGGATGAAATTATAGTAAAGATGCTGAGAGGAATATTTAGTGAAGGCTCAAAGCTCAAAGCAATGTTTACGACCGTATTAAATAAAGAAAAACTCCAAGAACTATATGACACGACTACACCTTTCCCTGGCGTGTATCAACCTTATATTGCAAAAAAACGCGAATGGCGGATAACTGTTGTCGGTAATCAGGTGTTTCCAGCCGCGATAATTACTACTTCAGAAGCGAAGGATGATTGGCGGAAGCTGCAACAAACACCTTCGGTTTTATTTCAGCGAGGAGAAATCTCCAATACTATTTCGGCTCGTTGCATAAACTATTTAAGCGCGCTTGGGCTTAAATATGGTGCCTTTGATTTCATTGCGACTGACCAAGGAGATATGGTATTTCTAGAGTGTAACCCAAACGGGCAATACGGTTGGCTAGAAGACCAGTTAGGACTACCGATATCTAATGCTATATCTTCGGAGCTATCTAACATAGCTAAGATTAATCGTGCTAATCGTAGTTAGTGCTACGGGCAATGCTCTCTGATAGAGATAAGGAAAAGAAAAAATGTAAAACCCTAATGCTTGCTGATTTGGCACAATTACTGTATAACATCTTAAATAACGATGTATATCGTAATAAGTTATTTAAGCAGACTAAGAGATAAGGTATCAAGGGAATGACTGAAATATTAAGACAAGAAGCTACAGAAGTGGAAACTTTTCAAGCTGACGTAATCGCTCAAGATGGTGTAGTGGGCCAACAGGATAGGGGCTTTATAGATGGAGCTTTACAATTTATTAAAGGCAATCTTAGAAGACTAGAAAGAGGAAGTGCTGCCGGGCTAGCTACTTTAGCTATTGGCGGTTATGCCACAGAGAGTGCTTTTGCTAGCCCAGAGCAAGCCAGTGCCTACACTGCCCAAGCGGCGCCTACCCCAACCAGCTTAATGCACGGCGTAAACGTCTTTTACGAGACAACAGTAGCTCCATGGAGATATGTTAGTTCAGCGGGGGCGATGAACAATATACAGCATATGGACGTAGATGGGCATAGTTATGAGCTATCAGCTGTGTGTAATATAACTTCAAAATACAACTCTAATTTTAATAGTGTCAGTTTTGTCAGGAATAATCTTCAGGGAGATTACGAAGTTACATGTCAAAACGGCGATCAGGCGGCTGAGCATGGGCCTCTAACTCCAATCAATAAGGAATGCTATAACTCAACTTTTCATAATTGTAAAGATATGAATTTAGTACCGGTTCTGGAGCGAGAAGGAACAATTGTTGGTACTTATCTAAAGCAACGATTTAATAGTAAATTAGTTAACGTTAATTTCGGTAGAACAACTAGACTACATGTAGACAATTATAAAGGACAGAACAAGTCTGATGCTGAAGTATACTACGCAAAAGCTCCTGGGGTAAAAGGACCTCAAGCAAAAGAAGTAATAATAGATAGAATTAAGAACCAACAGACGTATAAGGTAGATTTATACCCCCAAGGGACCATAACAGTAAAATAGCTAGGCAGGGTGTGATACAATTACCTTGAAACTAAAAGAACAGCTATTTAAAATATGTGGGCAAAGAGAAAAAAAATATTATCTATGGTTAATTTTTTTGGTAGGAATAGGTTACCTGTATTTCTTCTGCCCTTTTTGGCTTTTTGCGCAATTACTTTTTTTTCTAATAGCAGTGCTAATGCAATCGTCTGGAATCCTCCTGCGTTACCTGTAACACAAAGTACCCCAGACTATGGTGAGCATGAATCTAACTGTGCTCCTTGGGCGCCCACTAACGATACTAGTCAAATTCGATGCCAAACAGACACTATAAACCCAGCTAGCTATTATGCTATATGGGAACCGGCTCCGGCCCAGAAACTAGCTATAGAAGTGAGTGATTATTGCTTGACAGGGGATGAGGGTATCCACATAGGAGCATACGAAGGTAATTTAAGTGGTACTGTAAATTACAGCTGTAATCAGGAATACCTACAACAAAGTGATATAGGCACCATATACGTTACACCAACGGATTGTACCTTCTATAATAACAACTACTGTGAAGCAATACTTCAAGTACAAGCGATTTCGCCTAAGGCCCCATATCCGATTACAAGCGGAATAAACCCTGACAACTCCGGCGGTTTTTATGGCGGCAATGTCTATGCGGCATTCTGTTTAATTAATGGCATTAAATGCAAAAGCGATAGCAATGATGTGGCTCCACCACCAAACTCGGATATACTACCGGCATATAGCAGTAAGTTCTCCGGTAATCCACAATCAAGTGCTACGACCCAAGGACTAAGCTTTAATGGGTTTAATGTAACCGACTATCAATGGCCCTCTTTTGCTCGTCAAGCTTCGCTTTATTCAGCGAGCGTAAAGTTTCAAGTCCCCTTGGGAGAAAATGGTACGGCATACGTTGCTTGGAAAGGAGCAGTAAGCAATTTGCTGGGATCGAATAACGAGAGCTGGAGCATCCAAGATATTACCCCCTCGTACGCCAAAGATGGTACTGTTGCAAATTGCCCCGATTCCTCAGGATGTAGTATTCCCGATGGGAGCGGTGCTAGTAATCAAACTCAAGCCCAGGACGCGGCAGGTATTCAAAGTGCTACATTCAATGCCATACAATGCCATACCTATACATGGACTTGGTCAGGGCAGAACAATGCCGACCCAATCGCCTTATCTGTTCCTTTCCCGTTAAACCCAGCGGACTTAGGCCTTAGTTGCTGGAAATTGGATGGTTCATCTGTAGTTAACAACGTTGGCACAACTTCAAGTAGTAATAACTTATCGGGGTCATCCGTCGGCGATCTTTCTCAGCCAGCATATTTCAATAATCAGGTTAGTAATAGTGGAGATTATCAGGCAAGTTACACGTGGCATGATCAAGGATGCTATTTTACTCAATCTGAAGGAGAAGGACATTGCACGAGTAATGCTTCAGGGGATACCAGCACAAGTAGCACAAATCCTTATTGGTATAAAAGCTGTACAGCGACAGACGCATTATCAGGAATTACAGTAAATAGTGGAGCCGTCAATTGTAGTACTACTTTGCCTATAAGTAGTAATCCTTATTTATGTTCACCGCCAGCAGGAACGCAGGCTACAAATCCGTGTCCAAGCTACGGCGGAGGAAAAACAGCTTTTCAGTATCAATTTTCTTCAGCTTCTAATCCGAAACCTGGTGATGGTTACTGTGAAAGAATATATTATTCTGACGCTAACGGACCAACTACCGATGACTATACAAGCACGCCAGTTTGCATCCACGTTGCCCAATGGACACTAAGTGGTACAACGAAGGTCGGACAAATAAGTTTATTGCCCGGGGAATCAACAACATTCAATAGTCGGGTTTATAACAATGGCCCTGATACGGCCAGCTATTGGTGGTGGGTTCAAGGTTGTTACTATACTCAGGCGCAGGGTAGTAGCTATTGCAGTTCCACCTCAGGTAACTTCAACGATCATAACTGTACGACAACTAACGCCGTTGCGAACCCTTGTAACCTAAGTACCGAAGGAACGTCAACTAGCTATATCACATGTCCATCGGATAATTACTGCCCAGCCTATGATACCGGAAAAGCAGCCGAAAATTACACATTCCCTTCTACTGCTACCCCTGGCGATGGCTACTGTGAACGTATTGGCTATGGCAATGCTAACGGCCCCGGGACTAGTCCCGATTATTCGACGATCAAGTGTGTAACTTTTGATAGCTCGGCACCAGGAACAATTCTTGGAAATTGCACTGAGGGGGTACTAAATACGGGATCAGGATACGGCGTTACTTTCCCAAATACTACAACTACACCAAGCCCCAGCTCTGTTACACCTAGCGGCATCAGCTATGCGGTCTATGTTTCTAATTCATCAGCCAGCTCAACATTACCTGGTACAACTCAAAGCCTCTCAGCCAGTGAATTTTTGCCAGGCGAGCCCGGAACGGCCGCAGATGACTACGCCAACGCCTATCCTTATAGTACTTTACAGTCATCTGGAAACCCTCCCACCAGTTTCCCTCAAGTTCCTGGAACTATCTTAGCGAGTGCTAATGATGTAGCGTTTAATAAAACAGTTACCATAACGCTACCGGCAGCCGATCTGATGGAAGGAACGGTAACCTGGTATTTAGTTCTGTATAATCACGTAGGAGTAGAGGATGTACCTGCTAGCGCTGGAAACTACAGAGCCTATTACTCTAATACGGTATACATACAAAAACTTTCAAATAGTACAATTAATAACTGTTTCAGCGGACTAACTTGCGGAGTTATTGTCAGCGGTACCCTCGGTGGCCAGAATACTGAAGGTGGCAAGCAGTTTCAGTATGATTCCTCGTATAACTACCCTAGTACATCACCAAACCCAATAGATACCGTAGACGGCATATCACCTACGATAACAGCAACTTATACAGGCGATAGTGGAGGTGCTGGCTTGCCGCCGGATCCTCCATCGGCAACATCACCAGAAATAGATCCGGGTGATGCGGGAACTACTTTCTATACAAACCCGACTGCGCCAAACGATACCGATACCTGGAATATAAATGTACAAATTGGATATCCGGGTACGCCGCTAAGTAATTTGGCATCGTGTACTAGCCCAGTAAACGACTATCAGCTGTTCAACTACCAGCCTAATGCATTTGTTACGCCAATTAAGTCACAAGCCAACCCTATTGTAACCAACGAGGGGCCCGGAGCTATAAAGAAAACATACATATTCCCGGAGAGCGGTAGCTCTACCCAGCCAGGAAACTTAAGTGTAACCGGAGCATTGTATTACGTGCCTGCAGGCAGTTCGCCACCAACAGATAATCCCGTAGCCTGTGGCCAACCTCAACAAGTCGAATGCGACGCTAACCTACAGGTACCTTCAAGCCCGCCAAATCCGGCAAGTCCGGCTTATCGTTACTACAATATACCGTCACCTCCCCAAGCTGGTGACAGCTACTGCATCCTTATGTCATTGACACCAACTACGGGTTATGTTGGCCCTGGTGGAAGTTACTTGAACCCAAGTAACTGGCCTAACAGCGCAACAGTTCCAAGTCCTTCAAGCGCAGGTTGTACCACTATCCATAACGAACCGTATGTGTCATTCACAGGCAATGATGTCATTGGCAATACCAGCTTTAATGACGTCTGCCAACAGCCTAACGAAAGCGGAATCTATACCTTCAGTACTAATAGCGCAAGTAACTATACGCCACCATACCTAACTACACCTGGTACAGGTGGAAGTGCCTCTCAGTTTGGCGCTCAAGCTTTAAGCTTTATTGAAGGCTTCGGAAGCGCGAGTTTCCGTAATGGAAGCAATGCCTACCCACCAACAGGCACGAGTGCTTTAGGGCTAACCTTTGCAAATAACACTTCTAATGCTAACCCTAGCTATCCAGTTGATGGGTCTCCTATGGGCGGAGACTTTGGATACAGCCAAAATGACAGTTCGTGCGAACCAGATTACTTCACCGACGATAAGCCCCTAACTAGTAACATGATCAGTGTTAATAGCGGAAATATAAATAATGAATTAAGTACCAACAACACTCCGGCTACACCATCGGCAACCAATCCTTACAATGGCTATAATTACTATTCCACTTCACCACTAACTATAGGTACAGGAAATGGAAGCAATATAGTCATAAATAACGGAGTAAAAGCCACTGTTTTTGTTAACGGTAATGTCTATATTACCAGCAACATAATATTTAAGGGTGCGAATGGTGGACCTAATGGCTGGAATACACTATCAGATATTCCATCTTTATATATTATTGCTAAAGGAAACATACTTATTGACCCCGGGGTGACAGAACTTGACGGTGTTTATATAGCTCAACCAACAAATATAACCAGCACTAATACTGGCATAATAGACACATGCTCAAATGGCATCGGTGCTTTCAGCCCAGTCGTGCTATATGGCAATTCAACCGGGTGTAACCAGCAATTGACAGTGAATGGCGCATTTGTTGATCAGGCTACATTACTGGACAGAAGTTTCAGTTCTCTGAGATACAGTGAAGCTGGAGAAAATACTATAAGCAATTTTTCTGGTCATAATTCACCAACCAGCTGTGGACAGCCCGGACAGGACATCCATAATGCCTTAGGCAATCCAACTGAAGATTGTGCCGCCGAGATATTCAATTTTTCACCTGAGGTATACCTTTCCCAGCCATCTTTCCAACCGGCCAGTGGGCCTACTATAGGCAAGTACAATTTTGTAACTAGCTTGTCGCCGACTCTATAGTCTAGTAACAGCAAGCTTTGTTTACGTAGCCTCAGTAAAGGTTCAAGCATAACCTTTAATACAAAAGTAGATATATGATAAACTTACAAAGGATATTACAGAAAAGATAAAAAAATGGGTGGCAAGAAATTAATTAAAAACAATTCGAGAAGTTCTTATAATCAAACCGCTTATGCTATAATCGGGGCTATATTATGAGTTCGCTATTTGGTGGAATATCGGATTTCTTCGGCCTAGACATTGGAACTACGGCAGTGCGGCTGGTTCAGCTGAAAAATACCGGCGGCACCAAAAGTTTAGTTAAGTATGCCTATGTGCCGGTGGACTCTAAAATAGCGCTTAGCGACTCAAAGGCTGATCAACAAAAGCTCGTTCAAACCATATCTCAGCTGGTTAAACAAGCGAGAATGGGTACAAATAATGTTGCTGTCGGACTGCCATCCAACCGCGTATTCTCAACTGTTGCTGATGTAGATAGGCTAGCAGGTCACGATTTAGCAAAGGCTATACCTTTTCAAGCAGATTCCTTAATACCGACACCACTCGCAGAGTCAAAAATTGACTGGGCGCTACTTGGTGATTCTCCAGCCGATAAAACTAAGCAAGAAGTATTAATAACCAGTGTCACAAATAAATTCGTAGAAGATAGATTAGATATGCTAGAAACGATCGGTTTGAACGTCATTGCTTTTGAGCCAGATAATCTAGCACTTGCCAGGGCGCTAGTTGGGGATGAAACTCAAGCTGAATTGATTATAGATATTGGCCACAAGAGCACGGATATAGTTGTGGTTATGGGGGCTGCACCTCATCTCATGCGTAGCGTTCCGACGGGTACTGAAACAATAGTAAAAGCTGCTTCGCAAAACCTAAATATTGATGAAAAACAAGCAGAGCAGTTTGTATTTAAGTTTGGTATGAGTCAGGATAAACTTGAAGGCCAAGTTGCAAAGTCCATAAGTGGCACAATAGACAGCCTAACAAGCGAAATTGAGAAATCTCTTAACTTCTTCAATACTCGCTACAATGGTAGCAAGGTTCAAAGCATCATCGTTACCGGTGGAGCATCAACGCTTCCAGAGTTTCCTCTTCATATAGCCAATAAATTCGCAATAAATGTCACTATCGGGAATGCCTGGAGGAATATTAGCTTTAGTCAGGACAGACAAAATGAATTATTAAGCGTGGCCTATCAATTTGGCGTAGCTGCAGGACTGGCGGAGAGGTCGGTATGATACAACTTAATCTCCTACCCGACGTAAAACTTGCGTATATCAAGGCTCAGAAGGTCAGAAGCTTAGCTACAGGTATATCGGTTATTGTTTCAGGAGCAGCAATATTGATTCTGGTATTACTACTTTTATTCGGCTTTGCTCAAAAACATTCTATAAACAACTTGAAAAATGACATTACAGCTGAAACCAATAAACTCAAAAGTAAGCCTAATATTGATAAAATTCTTACTGTTCAGAATCAACTTGGCAGTCTGACAAAGCTTTATGCCGGTCGCCCAGCCGCTTCAAGATTATTCGACACCTACTTAAATGAAGTAACACCTGACACAATTTCTATAAATCAAATGCAGGTCAGCTATACCCAGAATACTATATATATGACTGGCTCAGCCGACAGCCTAACAACCATAAATCAGTATATTGACACCTTAAAACTGACAACCTATACAACTAGCAACTCTTCAGAGTCTCTCCCGGCATTTAGCAACGTAGTTCTTTCGAGCTTCGGTTTAAACAGTAATGCACCGAATCCTAATCAAGCAGCTAATTTCACTATAAATTTGAACTTCGCACCTTCCATATTCGATATAACAACTAAGGTCAACATGACTGTGCCCAATATAACCCTTACTCACGCTGAGCTATCAGATACAGGCAGCCTATTCGTATCTGCTCCTTCAAATAGCACAAACTCTACAGGAGGTAAATAATGGCAAATACTGAAGCATTAACTAAGCGTGTAGCCTTGAGTAAAGCCAACGCTCAAGTTGTTGCAATTGTAGCTGTAGCATCTTTCGTTACCGTATTTTGCTTGATAGCTGCGAAAACGGTTCTTAGCCAAAATAGCTATAACTCAAGAGTTATAAGTGCTGAGAATATTGCTAATAACCAATTAAAAGCCAATCTAACAGCTTTCAATAGCCTGTCGAGCAATTACTATAACTTTGTAAACAGCAATACAAATGTACTCGGTGGTCAAAGTAATAATACTACTGCCAACAACGGAGGTAGTAATAGCAAGATTATTCTTGATGCTTTGCCTCCTACTTACGACTTTCCAGCCTTAGCTTCCAGTGTTGAGGCGATTTTAAAAAGCCAGGGACTAACTATTAGCGGTATCGGCGGTACAGATAACCAGCTAACCGAGCAGACTAATAACACAAGCCCTAGCCCGACGCCCGTCAGTATGCCATTTAGCTTTACTATTAATGATCTTAACTACCAAGCCGTGGGCGCCCTATTAGATACTTTGCAGAAATCGGTTCGCCCAATTGCCGTCGACAGCATCTCATTAAACGGTGGCGGCAGTAATATATCACTATCTGTTCAGGCCCATACGTACTATCAACCAGCAAAAAGTTTAGGTATTAAAGAACAGGCGGTACTATGAAACAAAAAGACATAGCCTTAATTGCAGTAATCGTAATTATTAGTGCGGTAATCTCATTATTTGTATCCAAAGCCATATTTGGCACAAGTACTACAAATGCCCAGCAAGTTGAAAACGTAAGTCCAATTAGTTCGAATTTTCCGACTAGCCAGAACTCCGTTTTTTTCAACGGTGGATTTGATCCAACTCAGTTAATTCAGATTAGTCCTAACAATAACACTAATCCTTTCAACGCTAATTAAAAGGTCACGCTATGGCGATGATATCTAAAAATAAAAACAGGAACGCATCTTAAACATGAGCGCATTAATGGCGGCTACGGAACAGCAAGTAACTGATGTTCTAGTTAAAAGCGGCGTTCTTTCGGCTAATAAATTAGACCAGGCTCGTTTAGAAGCCTCAAAGCAGAATGAAGCTTTACTTAGCTACTTAGTGAAACATGAGTATATAACTGATGAACAGTTAACGAAAGCCAATGCAACGGTCAACAAAATACCGTACGTCAACTTGACTTCAGCAAAAGTTGACCCAGGTGTATTGAAGTTATTGCCACCTGACATAGCAAACCGCTATATGGCCGTTCCATTAGGCGAGATGCAGCACAAGCTAGTTGTTGCCATGTTAGATCCTAATAACATCCAAGCCGTTGACTTCTTGAGTAATCGCATAAACAGGCCTCTTAAAGTTTATGCCGCTAGCGAAAAGAGCATCAGGCAGGTATTAAAGCAGTACGATGCCCGGCTTGACACTTCGGCGGGAGAAATATTTAGTGAAGACCTTAATATTGCCAAACTGAGTCCTGAAGCAACAGACACAAAAGATCCAAAATCTAAAGCCAACAAAGCCATCAAGACTCTCGTAGAAGATTCGCCGATCAGTAAGGCGTTATCTGCAATTTTAGAATTTGCTGCCCGTAATCGCGCTAGCGATATCCATATCGAGCCAACGGAGAAAGACTTAAGAGTTAGATGCCGTATTGATGGAGTTTTGAGGGAGATTATGCGACTCCCCAAAGATACAGAGCCGGCTTTTATTTCGCGTATTAAAATCATCTCTAACCTAAAAATTGATGAACATCGAATACCGCAAGATGGTCAGTATACTTTCACTTTCGATAACAAAGAAATCGACCTACGTATATCCATAGCTCCAATTGTGTGGGGGGAACAGGTAGTAATACGTCTGCTCGATAAATCAGGTACCTCGCTGAAATTAGAAGACATGGGCTATAAGGGCAGGGCACTAAAGGTTATAAGAGAGGGCCTCAAGCGACCTAACGGGATGATACTAACCAGTGGACCGACTGGTTCAGGTAAGTCGACTTCACTTTATGCACTTCTTCAGGAAATAAAAGACGTTGCCATCAATATAGTGACACTTGAAGACCCTGTTGAATATAAGATGGACGGTATTAACCAGATCCAAGTTAATCCTGACGTTGGCTTAACCTTTGCATCCGGCCTTCGTAGTATTCTTCGTCAAGACCCTGACGTAATAATGGTTGGAGAAATCCGAGATAAAGAAACGGCCCAGCTGGCTGTTCAAGCTGCCCTAACTGGCCACTTAGTCTTCAGTACCTTACACACGAATAGCGCTGCCGGCATATTGCCACGACTATTAGACATGGGTGTCGAGCCGTTCCTAATTGCTAGCACAGTAAATACTGTTATTGGCCAGAGGCTAGTCAGGCGCATTGCAGAGACAGGCAAAGAGAGCTATACGTCTAGCGAGCTAGAAGCCGAGGCTATTAGGTCGACAATTGGTACTTTGCTACCCAAGACAGCAGAGGACCGAGCTAGAACGGAACAAGATCTTGGGTATAAAGACTTGCCCTTATTTAACCAAACCGCTTATACTTTAGCTAAAGGAACCGACAGTTCCGATAACCCTGGTGGGTATAAAGGCCGGATGGGTTTATATGAAGTTTTTACCATAACCGAACCGATTCAGGAATTAATAATGAAAAGGGCTACAAGCACAGAAATTGAAAGGCTTGCAAGAAGTGAAGGCATGATAACTATGCGTCAAGACGGCTACCTAAAAGCTTTAAATGGTATGACTACCTTAAGCGAAGTTAATCGGGTAGCAGCTGAAGATAATACAAACCCAGACGAACAGGAGCAAGCATAATGAAAGAGAATGGCCCAAAAATCGAGATACTACTCGATGAGGTAATTAAAAGAAAAGCTTCTGATTTGCACTTACAAGTCGGATTGCCGCCGATGCTGAGAGTAGATGGCGTCCTGACTCCAATAACCGGCGCCGATCCTCTTACCGAAGAAACTGCTGAATTACTGATATTTTCAATATTAGATGAAGATCAAAAACAGGTACTAATTAAAGATAAAGAATTCGATTTTAGTTTCTCTTACGGCGACCTCGGCAGATTCAGGGTAAACGCTTTTCATGAAAGAGGCAATATAGCGGCTGCCCTTCGACTAATACCTAATGAAATATTAACTACTCAGCAGCTTGGGTTACCTCCGGTTATTGAAAAGTTTTCCAATTATCCTAGAGGCCTTGTACTGGTTACAGGCCCAACCGGATCAGGTAAATCAACAACCCTGGCGTCTTTAGTACATAAAATTAACGTAGAAAAAGCCGTTCATATCATAACAATTGAAGACCCAATCGAATTTACGCATAAATCTCAAAAGTCGGTAATCGTTCAAAGGGAAGTCCATTATGATACTTACTCATTCAGTGCGGCACTAAGGAGCGCTTTACGAGAAGATCCAGACGTAGTACTAATCGGCGAAATGCGAGACCTCGAAACGATTGCTAGTGCAATAACAATTGCTGAAACCGGTCACTTAGTATTTGCGACCCTGCACACCAACTCGGCCGCACAAAGTATTGATCGTATGATTGACGTATTCCCGCCTCATCAGCAACCACAGATACGAGCACAGTTATCTAACATACTGATGGCAATTGTTTCGCAGAGACTAGTGCCATCGATTGGAGGGGGACGTATCGCGGCAACGGAAATCTTAGTAGCTACCCCAGCCGTACGCAATATCATCAGAGAAGGCAAATCTCACCAACTCGAAGCAGTTATTCAGACCGGAGCTGAGTTCGGTATGCAGTCAATGGACAAGACGCTTGTTAATCTAGTACATGCCGGAACTATCACCTACGAAGAAGCACGCAATTACGCGGTTGATTTAGATGAACTTGACAGGTTGATGAGGAGCTAGAATGTTAGTATTTAATTACGAAGCAACCAACGGACAAACCGGACAGAAAGTAAAAGCAAAGGTTCAGGCGGATGATGAGCAGTCGGCAGCCAAGTTAATTCGTGAGCAGGGGCTTACGCCGATTAGCATTAAGATAGAAAAATCAGGATCTAGTAGTCGATTTAAACGAATTAAATCAAAAGACAAAGTTTTATTTAGTCGTCAGCTGTCTACGCTTATTAATGCCGGATTACCGCTTGTCCAGAGTCTTAGGCAAGTAGCCAACCAGACGACCAACAAGGCGCTTAAAAACGTAGCTAATCAGATAGTTACCGACGTAGAGGCCGGATCGTCATTTAGTAAAAGCTTGGAGAAGTACCCGCAAGTATTTAATAAAGTTTACACTAGTTTGGTTGAAGCTGGAGAGGCGTCAGGTACTTTAGATGCCAGCTTGGAAAGATTAGCTAATCAGCAAGAAAAAGATGCAGATATAATTAGCAAAGTTAGAGGCGCGTTGATATACCCATTAATAGTGCTACTTGTCATGGGTGCAGTTGTAACCTTCATGATAGTTAAAGTTCTTCCTCAAGTGCAGGGAATTTATAAAAGCTTAAACAATATCTCTCTTCCGCTTCTTACGCGCGTACTTCTTGGCATCTCATACTTTGTTACACATTTCTGGTGGATTGTTATTATATTAATTATTATCGCTGTTGTGTTTGGCTCCAGATGGGCTCGTACAATTGGTGGTAAGTCAATAATCGATAAAACAAAAATGCGTGCTGGTCCTGTCGGTAAGCTTTACATGAAGATGTATATGGCACGATTCGCCCGAACAGGTAATACCTTAGTCGCCAGCGGCGTTCCACTAATACAAGTTTTAGAGATCTGCGCCGATGCTGTAGACAATGTGCACATAGCCAAATCTTTGCATAAGGCAATCGAAAAGATAAAGGGAGGTAAGTCACTGTCTGAATCACTCAGAGGTGATCCTAACTTCCTGGAACTTGTTCCCAATATGATCAAAATCGGTGAAGATTCGGGTGCACTAGAAACAATGCTTGATAAGGTCGCCGATTACTTTGAAAAAGAAGTAGATAACGAGATTAAGTCAATTAGTACAATCATTGAGCCATTCCTAATGGTGATTATGGGCATAGTAGCGCTAATCATTGTTGGAGCAATTTTGCTTCCTATTTACGGTCTAGTAAACCAGCCTAGCTTTACAAGTGCTATATAGGTGTGGATAAGTTTCAAGTAAACTCTTGCTTTTTAGTAACAGTACATCTATGATCTAAACATAAGCATCATAAAACAATCAGCAAAGGGGGCATTTGCAATATGCTTAAGCGAATAAAGAAAACAAATAGTGAAGGATTCACTATTATTGAAGTGATGATAGTATTGGCTATCGCTGCACTTATACTACTAATAGTTCTATTGGCAGTACCGGCGCTACAAAGAAGTGCATCGAACACTAGTCGTAAAAATGATGCTTCAGCAATTGCCGCAGCAATATCTAATTACATCAATAATAACAGTGGCAATTTACCAGGCGGAATTAACACTAGCGCTGGCGCCAATATCGTTTTAATTACCGATGCTGCGGATGCTGGCTCTAGCGCCCCAACTGGTAACTCTGAAAGAGCTAACCTTGGATACTACAAGTCCTCTAATATTTTCTGGGGATCAACGGTTACAACAGCAACCGCTCCAACTGACAATCCCACAACAGCTGCAAGTGGAAGCAATGTTACAACCGAAAGCGTAGCCATAATACCAGGCGAAAGTTGTGATGGTGGTGCCGCAACATCTAACCTTCAGGTATCAGCGCGAGATGTTAGCGTATTTTATGCTACAGACAGTGGCGGCGGTCAGGCTGCACTACAGTGCGTATCAGTGTAGAATAGATACTCCAAACCAAGATAAAAAAATGAGCCTCTGAAAAGGGGCTCATTTAATATGTTAATATATTGCTAATGGTAATTGTTATCTTGGTGTTTTTAGGATTATGTTTCGGAAGCTTTGTAAACGCTCTGACATGGCGCTTACATGAACAAGTCAGATTTAGGCATAAAAAGTTACCTAATAAAGACGATAAGAACTTAAATCGTAAGCTATCAATTTTAAAGGGAAGGTCAATTTGCCCAAGTTGCGAGCATATTTTAGGCTCAAAGGACTTAGTGCCTATTCTTAGCTGGCTTAGTTTAAAAGGCAAATGTCGCTACTGCCAAGAGACAATATCTTTTCAATACCCTGCAGTAGAGGCTTTTGTGGCAATTTTATTCGTAGCGTCCTATATATGGTGGCCGGCTAGCCTGACAGGAATACGGGTAGTGATATTCATTCTCTGGCTTTTGCTAATAATTGGATTAGTTGCTTTAGTGGTTTATGACATAAAATGGTTAATTCTGCCTAATCGGATAGTTTATCCTTTGACGTATATTGCAATTTTAATAGCGGTTGTAAGGATTATAGGTAGCCTAGACCCACTTAGGACCCTCATAGACCTACTTTTAGCTGTCCTGATAGCTGGAGGGCTGTTTTATGTGTTGTTTCAATTATCACAAGGCAAATGGATTGGCGGGGGGGATGTTCGGTTAGGTTTTATGCTGGGTTTTGTTATGGGTACGCCTGGTAATAGCCTCTTACTCTTGTTCATAGCGTCTCTTGCCGGAAGCATTGTAGGTGTTCCTTTGCTTCTTACCAAAAAGCTGGCTAAAAATAGCGTAATACCATTTGGCCCTTTTTTAATCCTCGCTGCGGTTATCGTCCAATTGTTCGGCACTGATATCCTTAATTGGTATCAGACGACCTTTTTTACATACTAATAACAGGTTAACGCTTATGCTATACTTTAAGCATGCAGAAGGGCCGTTCCAGAGGGGGATATACCATTGTTGAGGTCATGATATTTTTGGCCGTCTCAGGTTTTATGTTTGTTGTAGCAGCTTCCTTTATATCTGGAAAACAATCAAGCACCCAATTCGTTCAAGCCGTGAATACGGTAAATGCTCAAATCCAACAGCTTATCACTAACGTTAGCGACAATAATTATGCACCAACTTCACTACAATGCACATCAAACAGCGGTGGCAGTCCACCCCTAACAATAACTTCAACTGGAGGCCAACAAGGTACTAACTTAGGCTGTGATTTCTTAGGAAAAGTCATCCAATTTGGAGTAAAAGGTAGCAATGGCCGGAATTTTGATATATATACTATAGCTGGTTGCCAATATGCAAATTGTACATATAATTCGGCCGATCCTACTGCGTCTAACCCTCCTAGTTCTTTTAGCGAAGCAAAAGCCGAGCCTGTTGACCCAGGCACTAATAATACATGCTCTTCATCAGGGACTACACCTAATCTAACTACATGTAACACTTTAGAGTGGGGCATGGAAGTGACATCTATGTGGGATGACACTTCTGGTACACCACAGCCAACAAATAGCATCGGGTTATTTAACAGTTTTGCACCTACTAACGGAGGGGGATTAGTATCAGGCTCACAAACTATTAATGTAGTTGATACCGGTTTTGGTAATATAAATATAAATAATGCCAGCAATGTTGATGAGGCGGGCATGGTCTCTTTATTAGAGGGTAATGGTGGGCTGGATAATGCACAACCTATTACAAGCCCGTCTTATCCTTATTTTGTTGTCTGCTTTAAAGATGGGAAAGGTCATGCCGGGGAGTTAACAATTGGGGGTAGCACTGCATCAGGTAAACTAAATACTTCTGCCACGACTAGTAACAGCAACATTAATCTGTTTAATAGCCCTAGTTACTACTGTTATACTTAAGGTATTAAGCCATGAAAGCATTAACAAAAATAAACCAAGCCGGCGATACAATTATAGAAGTGATGATAGTTCTTGCTATCCTTAGCATGTCGTTCGGTATCTCTTACGCAACAGCCAATAAGAGTCTTAATGGCTCACTCAATGCACAAGAACATTCAGCAGCTCTTGGTATACTTGACACTCAACTAGAGGACCTTCGAATAGCCCTGACGGCTCATCCAGCTGGTT
>DASSZG010000039.1:0-6378 GCA_035702905.1 Saccharimonadales bacterium (SeqCode) | reverse complement strand
CGGAGCGGATTGGGCTACTTCAGCTTTTAGTTTTTCAAACTCCTCTTGGACGATTTCTTTGTAGTTTGGGAAATTTGTTTCCAGCCACTTAAAAGCGCCGGCGTCATCTTTCGCTTCGAAGTATCTCTCAAATTCATCAAGCTGTTCATTGCTCATTTGATCGGCTAAACGGATACCGACACGCATCTCAAGAGTTTCGTATATATGCCTAAGTAAACTATTCTTCTCGCTATCCGGTAATCCGCCTAGGCCCACTTCTTGAAGTAAATTATTGTCAATTCGTAGCATTAATAACTTTCTCTTAGCTTATCCCTATTTTATTCTATTTCAGGCCCTTATTACAATTCTCTAGCAATAGCTTCTCGCTTAAATAGTTCAATTCTATCGTTCTCTAGCAGTTCTATGCGCTTGGTAGTACGCAGATCCATGCCACACATTTCACCTTCAATTACCTCTTTAGCTTCAGAGGGGCCACGCCTTAAGCCAACTGCCTCAACTTCACCAAGTAATTCGTCGCCCCGCGTTATTCGAGCAATAGCCGGTACGGTTAATTTGCCTTTAGTAACCTCACCGCCACAGATAATTTCTGTCTTAGTTGTTTTAAATATACCTTTTACGATAAGCCTACCAAGCTCGGTCTCGACAATTTCCGGTGCTAAAAGGTTGGATAATTCAGCTTTAACATCATCTATGAGTTCATATATGACTTTATATAGTCTAATTTTAACTTTGTCTCTCGATGCTTGTTGTTTACTGCTTGTCGGGAGCGTGACATTAAACCCATAGATAACGGCATTACTGGTGTGCGCTAGGTAAACGTCGTTCTCGCTAATAGAGCCTAAACCACTGCCAACAATCCGAACTGCCACTTCTTCGGTGTCTAAGGCTTTCAAACTATCTATAACGGATGTTAAGGAGCCCTGGACATCGGCTTTAACAATAATGTTGAATTCGGTCAATTTACGATCACGATTTATTAGACGGATTAATTCATTACTGCCCATATCGGTCCGACCGTCGTTAGCTTGCTTATTAGAAGCGGTGCTCTCCGACAATGCTCTTGCCTGCTTTTCATTTTTAACTACCTCAAACTCATCACCGAATTCCGGAAGAGATTTGAATCCGGTTATGACAACCGGCATCGACGGCGTTGCCGTCTTGATCGGCTTATTATCTGTCGTTTCCAGGTTACGGATCTTAGCATAGGAGCTGCCCGCAACGATGAAATCACCCGGCTTTAGTGAGCCTGCTTCTACCAATGCTTGAGCAACCGGACCTCTCCCCTGCTCTATATGGGCTTCAATTATAAGTCCTTTGGCAGGTACGTCATAGTCAGCTTTTAACTCTTCTATGTCGGTAACTAACAGTATTAAATCAAGTAGCTCCGGCAAGCCTTCTTTAGTTTTAGCCGATACTGGTTGAACTACCGTATCACCGCCCCATTCTTCGACTAATAGATCGTGTTCGGAAAGTTGTTGCTTAACACGGTTTATGTCGGCCCCTTCTTTATCTATTTTGTTGATTGCAACAATAATCTTCACGCCGGCTTTACGGGCAAATCTAATTGCTTCAAGCGTTTGCGGTTTTATGCCATCATCGGCGGCGACCACAATTATAACAATATCAGTAAGCAGTGCACCGTGCTCCCTAATGGCAGCAAAAGCTTCATGCCCTGGGGTATCAAGGAAAGTTATCTGCCGACCGTTGTGATCAACCTGGTATGCAGAAATGTGCTGAGTTATACCGCCAGCCTCACCTTTAACGACGTCGGCTCCCCGAATCGCATCAAGCAGACTTGTTTTACCATGATCTACGTGTCCCATTACCGCTACAACCGGTGGCCGGGCTTTACCTTCGGCGCTTGATTCCGGTTTATGTCGTACAGCTTCTTTAGACTCCGCCTGTTTTCGTTCCAATGCTATATCTAGACCAAGTTCATCGATCATGATTTGGGCAGTATCAAAGTCAATACGCTCATTTACGGTTGCCATAATTCCGTTTTTAATTAGCTCACCAATCAAGCGAGATACCGGTATAGACAACTTTTCAGCTAGAGCGCCGACGGTTATTAAGTCTTCGATTTCTATGGTAGTCTTTTGGGTTGCTGCTTCTGCCATAATGCCCGCGCTCCTTTCCAGCCCCGCTTACTCGGGGCTTTTAGCTTAGTTACTTATCATCACTTTTGGTAGTTTTCTTAGCTTTAGTCGTACTCTTAGCCTTAGTTTCTTTAAGGCTTAGGGCAATCTTCCGATTTTCAGTGTCAATATCCAGAACTTTAAATTGCTTCTTCTCATTTAGCTGGAAAAGTTTTTCAGGATCAATATCTTCATCGTCGCTCATTTCGCTTACGTGTACTAGAGCTTCTACGCTAGGGCTGAGTTGCACAAACGCACCGAATGGCGTAATTCGGGTTACCTTACCTTCAACCACGTCGTCTTTCTTGAAGGCTTTAACCTGCTCAAGCCAAGGGTCTTCGGTCATTTGCTTGAGGCTTAGGGATAGCCTTTCCTTGTCGATAGCTATAATCTTAGCCTTAATGGTTTCGCCAACCTTAACGTAATTACGAGGATTATCTACTCTTTCCCAAGATATTTCGGAAATATGGATGAGTCCCTCAATGCCGTCAACGTTAACAAAGGCACCGAAATCGATTACTCCAGTAATTACGCCTTCTACAACATCGCCAACATTAAGTTCGCTAAAGCGGGCTTGGGTATCGTCTTTAACGGCTTCCTTCTCAGAGAATATAAGCTTATTGTCTTTACGACTTACGTCAAGAACTCGGACCTTCAAAGGCTTATTAACTAGTGAATTCAGCTTTTGTAGTATTTCGTCTTTGTCCGCACCAGATACCCTTGGGTAATGGCCGGCGGCTAGTTGAGAAACCGGCAAAAACCCACGTATACCTTCGAGCTCTACCAGTAGGCCACCACGGTTAGCATCGTACGGCACTATCTCAATAATTTCTTTATCTTCATGGGCCTTAACAAGCTCATCCCAGCCACGATCTTTAACTGCTCGCTTCATGCTTAGAAGCGCATAGCCTTCTTCCATCTCCGGGTCGATAACGCTGACAGTAATTTCCTGTCCAATCTCCAGAGCTTGGCCATAACCAATTTCTCTTCTCAGTACAACGCCTACGCCTTGCGCTCCTAAATCCACCCAAACTTCATTTTTCTTGACTGCTGTAATTGCACCCGTGACGACCTCTCCTGCTTTCAAGGTGTCCATTGGAGCATTTTCTAGCAGCTCATCCATAGTTACACTAACTGACATGTATTACACGCCTCCTTAATAAGTATTTCCTCAGTGAGCCTAGGTAGCCATAGACATCTTCTCTGTCAGCCAGAGAGTTTGAAGATAACCATTGCTAATTAATTTGCTAACTGTAAGATTACCCTTATTGTACCACTTATGACTACCTGGAGTCAAAGCCCCATAAATGCTACACTACTTTATATATGTACGTCGGCATAGATATTGGGGGGACAAAAACGCTGGTTGCTGTTTTGAATAACGAAGGCGTGATTGAAGAACAATTAAAATTTCCTACAAAACCAAGTTACCCCGAATTTATTGAGGACTTAAAAGCTACCCTAGCTAAGCTCAAGACCTCTGATTTTAAAGCGGGTGGCCTAGCGATACCCGCCGTAAAAATAGATAGAAAAAATGGTATCGGCGAAAGCTACGGCAACTTACCGTGGCACAACACTCCCGTTCAGCACGACATCGAGCAAATTCTAAATTGTCCTATTGCCCTAGACAACGACGCTAAGCTGGCTGCCTTATCTGAAGCGATGCTATTGAAAGACCAATATAAAAGCGTCCTTTACGTGACAATCAGCACCGGCATAGGCTATGGTCTAGTTATTGACGGGCTGATAGATGAAAACATAGGCGACGGTGGCGGCAGAACCATATTGCTTGAGCATAACGGCAAGATGATTCCTTGGGAAGACTTTGCTAGCGGTCATGCCATAGTCGAGCGCTATGGGAAACAAGCTAAAGATATTAACGACGATCAAACTTGGAAGCAGATTTGCAACGACCTGGCTAAAGGCCTGGTCGAGCTAATTGCCATTACAGAACCCGAGGTAATAGTTTTTGGTGGTAGCGTTGGTGCCTACTTTGAGAAATATTCACACTTGCTTGAGGAATCGCTAAATTCATATTCTGTACCGCTTATAACTATGCCGAGGCTAATAAAAGCTCAGCGTCCCGAAGAAGCAGTAGTTTACGGCTGCTATGACTTAGCAAGACTCAAGTTTGGAGCACGATGAAGAAGTTAGTATTAAGGCTTCAGTCCGATTACCCCGGAATAAGGTTTAAGCCGGGAAAAGAATTCTGTTGGTCGCCAGAGACAAATGAAGTTGTTTATAATTCAGCGGCCAATACCCAAGAAGCCAACTGGTCTCTACTTCACGAAACTGGTCATGCGCTTCTAAAGCACAAAACTTATAAGGCAGACGTTGCGTTGCTCCGATTAGAAGTTGAAGCCTGGTCACAAGCTAAGGTTCTGGCTGAGAGATATGATCTCGAGATCGGTGAAGATCATATCGAAGACTGTTTAGATACTTATAGGGATTGGCTATATAAACGTAGTATCTGTCCTAATTGTAACTGCAAGTGCTTGCAGGAATCAGATTACGTGCATTATAGATGCTTCAATTGTCATACAGTATGGAAAGTTTCGCCTAACCGCTTCTGTCGAGCATACAGAAGCACCAAGAACGTTAGTTTAAACTCGCCTGCCATCTTTATATAAAAATAGCCTCTAAGTAACTTAGAGGCTATCCTGAAAGGCTTAATCGGTTTTAGAATTAAGCAACTTTCTTAGTGCGTCGGCTAATACGGCCACCACGAGCACCAGCTGCACGAGCTAGGTCACGGTTTACGTAAAAACCACCGGTGTGGCCTTTTTTACCACCCTGGGCACCGATCTTTGCGTAAAAATCGCTACCGTATTTCTTTTTGTTGGTTTCGGCCGCTGCCTTACCACCTGCTTTAGTACCTGCCATTTAATATCTCCTTGTTGTTATAAGTAAAAGCTTCTTAGGCATAAAAAAGGACTCCTTAATAACCGGAATCCCCTCAAACTCCTATGAATTGTTAATATGTTATCACGCTATTGCTTGGCTGTCAATAACCTTATGGCTATATGATAAATAGGGGTTCCAGTCCTAACATTTAGGATAATAGCTTAAGCAATTTAGGGCTGTAAAATATGACACAAAATAAATATAGGCTAAAAAGATAAGAGCCATCCCGTAAAGGATGGCTCTTATATAACTTGGCACCGTGCTATTTTCCCAGGGGTGGACCCCAAGTATTGTAACCGCTCCGAGGCTTAACTGCTGTGTTCGGCATGGGAACAGGTGTTTCCCTCGGGCTATGGGCACCAAATAAACCATACTTATAATAAATAAGGTCTATTTGACGTCCATTACTTGCACGTAAATAAGTATCAAAACAAACTGGTGCTATTGATTCAAGCACCAATAACTAGTCAATTGCTACCATGAGCTATATCCGTAAAGATACAACTCATGGTTCGTAAAAAGTCAATGCCTCTATTAGTACTTCTCACCTACACATGTCACCATGCTTCCAGTTAAAGCCTATCAACCTGATCGTCTTTCAGGGAGGTCATAGGGAAATCTAATCTTGAGGTTAGTTTCGCGCTTAATATGCTTTCAGCGCTTATCTAGTCCGCACGATAGCTACTCAGCAATGCCCTTGGTAGAACAACTGATACACCAGCGGTGCGTTCATTCCGGTCCTCTCGTACTAGGAACAAATCCTCTCAAATTTCCTGTCGTCCACAGCGGATATAAACCGAACTGTCTCACGCGTGTTATTTTAAGGTGTTCAAATCTCAAAACTTTCTCCATCATTACTGATGGCACGGACTATATCTTCACCCTTAACCAAAGTCTTAATAGTTAAGGGGCTGACGTATGAAATCTCGCTTAATGCGATCATTCTCACCATTCCACTTGTCGACTAAACAAGTTTTCTGGATCAGTCTCTACGGGATCAAATTAGCATTACACTAACGCTTACCCTCGGTATTACCCTCTGGAAAGTTCGAATCCAGATAGGGTTTCACCGATTTTAGTCAGTATTGGTACTTTTGATGCGATGTACATCAATACCTTACCGCTTCTCAGCGGTAGAACGCAATGTTATTTACGTTCTGAACCCAGCTCACGTACCTCTTTAACGGGCGAACAGCCCGACCCTTGGAAGGTGCTCCCCCTCCAGGATGAGATGAGCCGACATCGAGGTGCCAAACAGCGCCGTCTATGTGAACTATTGGGCGCTATAAGCCTGTTATCCCCGGCGTAACTTTTATCCGAAAGCGCTGCCGATACCACA
>DASSZG010000035.1:0-4690 GCA_035702905.1 Saccharimonadales bacterium (SeqCode) | reverse complement strand
TCGCTCTTGCCATGCTTATTTTAGGTGCCTATACCTACGCCAAGCATAGACATAACAGTCGCACCCAGTTACTCTTTGGGGTACTTGTTTTAAGTATTATCCTGGTCGGCTTAAACGGTAGTGTAAGCTTTAGCTTGCTGATTCCGACCGCCTATTTATTCATTGCCATGGGCATAAGCTTTCTAATACATAGCTGGCGAAAAGTATTCCCTTTGAATCCGGTAGCTAAATGGCTGAGTATAACGATCATAACCGTAGCGGTGTTACTTAGTGCGGTTTATAACTTAAGTTCTTACTTTATCGCCTGGCCCCATAACCCGACTACTTATAACACTTTTGATAGAACGCTCTAATCGTCATATAATAGAGTAAATACTTAAGGAGAAACAATGAGTAAGTTTGACCAGGCAAAAATGCTAATGAAGGTTAAGAAAATACAGGGTGAATTACAAAAGATGGTCATTACTGTTGAAAAAGGCGACGGAGCCGTAAAGGTGGAAATGACAGGGGAACAAAAACTAAAAAAAGTACATATTGATCCATCTTATGTTGATTTAGAAGATATCGGGCAATTAGAGCGATGGATTGAAGATGCCGTAAAGGATGCAATTAATGAAAGTCAGAGAGTTGCAGCTGAGAAGATGCAGCCAATGATGGGAGCTCTAGGCAGTCTAGGTTTGTAGATGCAAATATTGCCGCCAGCTTTAAATGAGCTTATTGATGCATTTGGCATGCTACCCGGTGTCGGGCCGCGTAGCGCTGAACGCTATGCTTATTTCATTGTTCGAAGCAAACAAGCAAGTCCTGAAAAGCTAGTCCAAGCGCTCAATAATATACGAGGCGGTATAGATTATTGTGAAAAAACTTTCGCTTTAGTTTCTAAGGGGCAAAAATTATCCGATCTTTATACCGATCCACGTCGGGATAAAACAACCGTAGCCGTTGTAGCCGAACCTTTCGACATTCTGCCGCTTGAAAAGACCGGTCATTTTAATGGTACCTATCACGTCCTAGGGGGATTGATCTCACCAATTGACGGTATATCACCAAACGAACTCCATATAAAAGAGCTTATTAAACGAATAAAAGAAGATAAGGTTAAGGAAGTCATATTAGCTCTTAATGCCAGTGTAGAAGGGGAGTCTACCGCACTATATATACAGAAGCAAATAACTGAGCAGGGGCTCAAAATATCTAGGCTAGCTAGAGGATTACCAATAGGCGTAGACATAGAATATGCCGACCAAATAACACTATCTAGAGCTTTAGAAGGCCGCCAACTATTATAATTCTGTTCTAATAATAATCTAAATCGCTATAAAGAAATTATTTGCCGGATTAAATTAATTAGAAGGAAAGCGCTAGAGTAAATTTGAGCTTTAATACATAAAAACCTACAATGAATGAGATGCAGGAAAACTTAGTAAAAGTAAAACAGATTATAGATTCAGCTAGTTCCATAGTTATTATTCAAGCCGACAATCCTGACGCTGACAGTTTAGGCAGTGCGCTTGCTATAGAACAAATTCTAGGATCTCTAGGAAAAAACACCAGTCTTTACTGTGGTGTGGATATGCCAAGCTATCTGCGTTATATGAAGGGTTGGGACAGGGTCGCAAAAGAGCTACCAAAATCATTTGATGCAAGCATTATTGTCGACGCTTCAACTATGACCCTGCTCGAGAAAATATCCGCTAGCGGTGAAGTTAGTTGGCTGGCTACTAAGCCATGCATCGTTTTAGATCATCATGAGATTGTAGAGAATCCTGTATATTTTTCACAAGTAACTATCAACGACGGCACAATTTCTTCTACCGGTGAACTTATCTATATGATTGCAAAGGATTTGGATTGGGATATTAACCATTCAGGCCTAGAGTTCATTATGTCTTCAATCCTCGGGGATACTCAGGGTCTTTCTAACTCGCTGGCTACCAGCCAGACGTACCGCGTCATGGCAGAAATGATAGATAACGGTGTCAGTAGGCCGGAAATAGAGGAAATGCGTCGTGAGCTATCTAAAATGCCTCAGTCAATATATCGCTATAAAGCCGATTTAATAAACAAGACTGAGTTTGATGACAGTGGTCGCGTAGCAATAGTAGTTGTTGGGCAAGAAGAGATTAGCACCTTCAGTCCTTTGTATAATCCGGCACCACTTATACAGGCTGATTTACTGCAAGTAGAGGCCGTAGAGGTCGCAATTGTCCTGAAGTCATACGACAGCGGTAAAGTTACCGGTGCTATTCGTACTAACCCGTCTACGCCGGTTGCGGCGATGCTGGCAGATCATTTTGGTGGGGGCGGTCATAAGAATGCAAGTGGCTTTAAAATTGAACATTGTCACGACTTTAGTAAACTAAAAAGCGATGTCCTATCAACTGCCCTTAAACTAATTACCGAACTAAAAAATGAATCTATATAATACACTAACCAAAAAAGTAGAAGAGCTGGTTCTCTTGAAGCCAGGCCAGGCATCGATCTACACTTGTGGACCGACTGTCTACAATCATGTACATATCGGTAATCTAGCATCGTTCATCTACGCCGATACTCTGCGGCGGGTATTAAACCAAACCGGCACTCAGGTAACTCACGTTATGAACTTCACCGACGTTGATGACAAAACTATTAAAGCAAGCGCTGAGCACTATAGTGAAGACGATCCTATAACAGCACTCAATAAGTTAACTTCGCTTTACGAGCAGGTATTTCTTGAGGATATGGCTAAGGTGGGAAATGATCTGAGCGCTTATAAATTCATAAAGGCTACCGACTACATAGAAGAAATGAAATCTATGATATCCGAACTCATTAAGGCAGGATTTGCCTATATAGCTGAAGATGGAATTTACTTTTCAATAAAAGCCTACCAACAAAAAGGTAAAGTATATGGCCAATTAAGCAATATAACCAGTAGCAACACTAGCGAGGCAAGGATAAACAACGACGAATACGATAAAGAGTCTGCTCATGACTTTGCCTTATGGAAAAGAAGACGAGACAACGAACCGTCCTGGGAATTTCTAATCGACGGCGAAAACATGACTGGACGCCCCGGTTGGCATATCGAGTGCTCGACCATGAGTAAATGCTTATTCGGCCAACCATTTGATATACACACCGGCGGAGTAGACTTAATTTTTCCGCATCATGAAAATGAAATTGCTCAAAGCACAGCCTTATCTAAATCAAATAAGTTAGCTAATACTTTCTTTCACAGTGAGCATCTACTAGTAGATAACCAAAAGATGAGTAAAAGCTTAGGCAATTTCTTAACCATAAATGACATTACAAATAGAGGTTATGACCCATTGGCCTTCCGTCTGCTAATTCTGCAGTCGCATTATAGTTCACAGGCCCATTTCTCCTGGGAAAATCTAGAAGCCGCCGAAAACAGGCTCTATGATCTACGGGCGATGGCAGTGCTTAAATGGCAAGCCGAGAATGTAACCTATGATGCTGGCACTTTTGCTATAGAAGATGTCAGCAGCCAATTAATAGAGCTTTTAAAAGATAATTTGCGAACTCCTGACGTGCTAGCACTTTTAAGTAACGTTAGTACCCAGCTACAGACCGTGCTTCTGGAAACGGACATGCTTAGTCATTTTAATATATTGCTAGACGTTATAGATAAACTGCTCGGCTTAAATCTGAGTCATGAAGCCGACATTACTAAAGAACAAAAGAGCCTAATAAGTGCTAGAGATAAAGCTAGACGCGCTAGCAAATGGCATGAAGCTGATGAAATTAGGGCAAAACTAGAAGAACAGAAGATCGGACTTAAAGATACCAACAATCGGACTATCTGGTTTCGACTGAAGTAACTGTTTCGAACTCTTTATTATCTATTACTCTTTTAGACCTGAGATACTCAAGGAAAGCTATTCGTAAACAACCGGCAATTGGAATAGCTAAAAGACCGCCAAGTATACCGCTGTAATTGACCCCTATAGTTACCGAGATAAATACTAAAAGTGGCGACATATTAGTCGTATTGGATTGAATCCTCGGTTGAATAATATAAGCTTCGATCTGCATATAAATGATGTAGTAGGCTAACATAATTGCAGCCGAAGTAGTTGAATGAAACAAAGCTACGGAAGTAACTATTATAGCACCTATGGTATGGCCGATCATCGGTATAAGTGCACATATAAATATAACCACTACTAAGCCTGCTGGATAGCCAATATGAAGCAGGAAGAGAGCTGGTGCTAAACATATTGATGCGATTACCGCCAATAAAACTTGACCGTTAACGTAGCCCCTGATAACAGCATACATATCTTTGAGCATTCTATCCGCAATTGGATGATGTTTTTCAGGCATAGTTGATCTGAAGAAGCTTAGCCACCGCGGGCCTTCAACCAACATCATGAAAGTCATTACCAAGATGACAACTACCGAGAAAATACTACTAGTAATAGCTTCGGCTGTCGTTAAAGCTGTGCCGCCAATATTACCTAGCTTATTGGATAACTGATTGGAGATACTATTGACTTCTTTTTGAAGGTGATTATGCCTTATAAACGAGCCTATCGGACTATTTTGGTTACGGAATTCGCTGATTAGATGAGGCGCTGCTTTAATAAAGTTATCTGTTTGTTTAACTAATGGCGGTACAATACTAGCTAAAAATCCACCAATTAGTATCACTACTATCAGAAAAGATAGAGTAGTCGCAAAG
>DASSZG010000032.1:0-9008 GCA_035702905.1 Saccharimonadales bacterium (SeqCode) | reverse complement strand
GGGATAGCTACGGCCACCCTTTACGATATCGTCCAGTATCCAGCTATACTAGCATTATCTACTGATGGTTCTCCTCAGAAGATATGGCAGGGCACTGAGCTACCTCTTATGGATGAGGTAGTCTCATATGCTAGCATGTGATACAATTTGTCTAGTAAATCCGTCTTAGCGGCTATCAACCGCAAGGAGCGAGAAGAACGGACTCAAGCAGTCTTACTAGAACTCGCCGGGTAGGCCCGTAACAGCATATAACTGAGTGCTTTTGAGAATAACCTCTCGAAGGAAACCGGATGGTACCATCCTTAAAACAAGGATTCCGGTAACCTAATTGAGAGGTTTTTTATTTCTAAGGAGAAAAAATGAAGTTCAAAAAAGGACAACGTCGCCCGGCCATAGTTTATGAAAAAGAGCTAATTAGTTATTGGCAAAAAAATAAGACTTTTGAAAAGTCGGTTGAACAACGACCGGTCAGCAATTCCTATGTATTTTACGATGGGCCACCTTTCATAACCGGTTCACCGCATCACGGTACGTTACTATCAAGCATTGCTAAGGATGCCGTACCTAGATATCAAACCATGAAGGGTAGACGAGTTGAACGTGTTTGGGGCTGGGATTGTCATGGGTTACCTGCCGAGGTATTCACCGAAAAGAAGCTGGGCATAGAAGATAAAAGAGATATTGGAACTAAGATATCACTTGAAGAATATATAAATACTTGCCGCGACAATATGATCCAGACTGGCAACGCCTGGGAGGATATTATTGATAGAGTCGGCCGCTGGGTTGATTTCAAGGGCGCCTATAAAACAATGGATAAAGAATATATGGAATCCATATGGTGGGTGTTTAAGCGTCTTTACGAAGAAGGCAAGATTTATGAAGGCGAAAAAGTATTGCTTTATTGCACCCGCGATGCCACCCCGATAAGCAAGGCTGAAGTAGCGATGGACAACTCGTACCAAGATGTTACCGACCCTTCGGTTTATGTGAAGTTTCAATTAACGGATCAAAAAGCAAAATTATTAGCCTGGACGACAACTCCATGGACTCTACCTGCCAACACGGCAGTGGCTGTTAATAAAGATGAAGATTATGCCGAAGTAGAAGTAGGCGGCGAGCATCTGATTATAGCTACCGAGCTTCTAGCTAAAGTCTTAACCGACGAAAAGCATCAGTCACTAGATTACAAAGTCCTTAAAACAATGAAGGGTGGGGAGTTAATTGGAAAGAGCTATGAGCCGCTATTTGAGGGCCAAGGCAAAAATGCTCATAAAGTATGGGCAGCCGATTACGTTACACTCGAGGAAGGAACGGGAATTGTTCATTTAGCGCCTGCTTACGGCGAAGAAGATTACCTGCTAGCGAAAGAAGTCGGCTTCCCGGTTTTATCGATAATCGATGATAACGGTTTTTATACGGATGGTCGCTGGAAAGGGTTACAGGTTTGGGATTCGAATAAACTCATTGCCAAAACTCTATTAAGTGAAGGCTTGGTATGGAAGATTGATTACATTAAACACAGTTACCCTCACTGCCACAGGTGTGGTACAAGACTTATGTATCGAGCTCATCCTAGCTGGTTTATGGACATTGCCGGGCAAAAGAAAAGGATGCTGGAGCAAAACGGCAATATAAATTGGTTCCCTGAGCACATTAAAGAAGGACGTTTCGCTAAAACAATAGAAAGTGCACCGGACTGGAATATTAGCCGAGATCGATTTTGGGCAACAGCGATGCCGGTTTGGAAGGGAATTGACGAAAAAGGTAAAGAGCACATTAAGGTCATCGGCAGTTATGCGGAGCTTAAAGAATTGTCGGGTATTGAACTGGAAGATTACCATAGGCCCTGGGTAGATGATGTTACATTTGAAATAGACGGTGTTACCTATAAGCGTATTGATAAAGTTTTAGACGGTTGGCTTGAGAGTGGCTCAATGCCCTTTGCTCAATTTCATTATCCTTTTGAAAACGTTGAGAAGTTTGAAAATAACTTTCCGGGCGATTTTATTGTTGAATATGTCGGCCAGGTGAGAGCTTGGTTCTATTATCTGCATGCGGTCAGTGTCGGAGTTTTTGCTAAGAATTCATTTAGCAACGTTATTGTTACCGGCACTTTAGCCGGCAATGATGGCCGAAAAATGAGCAAGAGTTTTGGTAATTATACTGATCCGGCTGAACTTATAGATAAATATAGCGCTGATGCTTACAGGTTATTAATGCTAGGCTCTCCGGTATTAAATGGTGAAGATTTCGCCTTGCAAGACAAAGACGTCGCAGATATCAGCCGGAAGCTAGCTATGGTCTGGAATATGTATGATTTCTTTACTCTTTATGCAGATGTGGACGGCTGGGATTCAGGTTTGGCAAAAGGAGTGTTACCGACTGAGCCTGACCTAAACACCCTAGAAAACCCACTCGACGAATGGATCATCAGTAAACTTCACGCCCTGACAAAAGAGGTTGATAGTAATATGTCGGCTTATGACTTACCGAATGCTGTAAAGCCAATCATTCCGTTTATCGAGGATGCTAGTAACTGGTATGTCAGGCGGTCAAGAAAGCGTTTTTGGAAAAGTAGTAATGATTCTGATAAAGTGGCCGCCTACAGCACCCTTTACTATGTGCTTACTAAATTAGCCGTCATAATTGCGCCTTTTACACCGTTTATGAGCGAAGAGCTATATCGCTCTTTAACCGGTGGAGAATCGGTTCACTTACTCGATTGGCCAGCAGAAGGGCATATTAATGAGCTAGTTGTTTCTAAAATGAATTTTGTTAGGGATGTAATTACTGAAGGGCTATCGGTTCGTGCTAAAAATAGCATAAAGGTTAGGCAACCGCTGTCCAAAGTTATTCTAAAGAACCATAAAATGCTAGACATGAAGCTGGACTACTATTACCTGGATATAATCAGGGAAGAGCTAAACGTGAAGAATGTAGAAGTTGATCAGACAATAGATGCTTCAGTTAGTTTAGACCTGCATATAACTGACGAATTAAGACGAGAAGGTTATGCAAGAGAAATAATTCGACATATCCAGCAAGCCAGGAAGGAAGCTGGCTTAGAAGTTGACGACCGCATTAACCTGAGTCTTGTAACTTCTCATGATGATCTGCAGAAAGTACTTGATGACAAGCCTTTAATTGATGAGATTAGCCATGAAACATTAGCAGTGTCTTTAACCACCGATCCCGCCAACGTTGAATTAAAAGAAGTTAAGATAGCCGAAGGGGTAGAAATACGGATTGGACTTAGTAAGGCTTAACTCCTTAGCTAAATTCATCCTACTCTTTACAGGGAGTCTAATATTTGATATGCTCTATCGGTAACTTTATTTCTAACTAACAGATATGGATCGAATTAAGAAATGAAAAAAGCTGTTATACAAACCGGCAACAAGCAATACCTCGTCAGTGAAGGCGATGAGATTAAGGTTGAACTTATCAAAACTGAAGGTAAGTCAATCACACTAAAGCCCTTGCTAATAATTGATGGTGATAACGTGAATATCGGCTTGCCACTTATAGACAAATCTACAGTTACTGCTGAAGTAATCGAAGCAGATGTCCAAACTGAAAAAGTAACTTCAATTCGCTTCAAAGCCAAAAAAAGAGTTCACAAAACACGTGGTCATCGCCAACATGTGAGCGTTTTGAAAATTAAAAGCATAGCTTAATACTCATTTTTGATATTTATTTTGTAGAAAAATAGCTGTGGATAAGTAAAAACAATATTTTTGCTTGTATCATTAATAACAACAAGTCGTAGGCATATTTAATTTCAAATTAAGCAATAAACAGATTAGATAATGCCATCAAATTACATACTGTAGTACTAAAAGCTACATATTGTAGTAAAATTATTGCGAAATAGTAGCAAAAAGCCGTATATAAATTTTATTCAAAAAATGCTTGAAACTAACTATCCAAAGATAGATACTAATAGCACGGGGTTGGAGTCAGTTAGAATCTTAACCCTAACCAACAAACAGAGGGTAAAATCAAATAAAAAGGTAAAAATAGGGCTCCTCTGAGGTGTTGAGGAGCCCACCAGAATCCACATTCTGGCAGTAAAACAAAATAGTGTGTAAAAGTTATAAAAAAGCGACTACTAAAATAGCAGTCAAAAACATGAACATCCATATAGCCACTTGAGGCAGTATGGATGTTTTTTAATTGCAGAAACGTAAATGAGAACAAAAACCATGAAAGAAAATAAAAATAAAAAGCATCAAGACGACCGGTTATTAAAAAGGTTATCGCTAAAAGAAAGACGTTATCAAGAAGAAATCCGGCGATTAATCGCTAAAGATGATATGTTCAAGCTTGTCTAGACGGCTTTAGCGCCATAAGCTTTAGAAGTGTTATACTGATCTTATTGGAGCAAACATGTCAAAAATAATAGCAGTAGTAAATCAAAAGGGTGGGGTTGGTAAAACAACCACTTCAATAAATATTGCATCACAGTTGGCAAGTAATAACCAGACCGTATTACTGCTAGATCTGGATCCGCAGGGAAATGCTACCAGCGGAATTGGCGCAAACAAAGAGCAGTCATTAACTACCTATGATGTTATTTGCAAAGCATTGCCGATAGACCAAGCCATTCAATCCACCCATATCAATAATTTATTTTTATTACCAGCTAACTCAGACCTAGCTGCGGCCGAAATTGAATTAGTCGGACAGGATCAAAGAGAATATGCGCTAGCTAAAGGGCTAGAAGGAGTTGGCTATGATTATGTTATTATCGATTGTCCTCCAGCTCTCGGTCTGCTAACAATTAATGCCCTCACGGCCGCCAATAGCGTCCTAATACCAGTACAAGCCGAGTATTACGCCCTAGAAGGCCTAGGACAGCTTCTGAATACCATTCAAATGATTAAGCAACGGACTAACCCTGGATTAGATATTCTAGGTATAGCCTTAACAATGTATGACAAACGAAATGCTTTAAGCGATCAGGTCTATAACGAGCTTAAGAACTATTTTGGGGAAAAGATGCTTGCGACGGTTATTCCTCGTAATGTTCGTCTAGCCGAAGCGCCGAGTTATGGTAAGACTATTTACGAACACGACAGATGGAGCAAGGGTGCTAGAGCCTACAAAACTTTAACTAAAGAGATTAAAGCCAGAGCTTGATTACTTAATCGAAAAACCCGAGTAGACGATCAAGGTCCTCGTCGGAGTTAAAGGTTATTTCCAGTCTACCACCATAAGCCATACGTTTGATTTTAACTGGCGTGCCCAGCTTTTCACTTATCCGCTTTGTGGCCGGTGTCTCTGTTGCGGTTCTGGCGCTGGCCTCAGCAGATTCTTTTACACCTTCTTTAATGCTTATAACAAACCGTTCTGCTTGGCGGACATTCCATCCTAAAGAGATTATTGCTTTCAATAGATAATTCTGTCTTTCCGGTTCGTCCTTGAGTGCTAGGATGGCCCGTGCATGACCTTCAGTAATTTTACCTTCAGTCAGAGCTGTCTTAGCGTCGTCTGGTAGATTCATTAACCTTACTATGTTAAAGACCGTAGAGGTTGCTTTACCCAGTCGCTGAGCAATTGAGTCGTAGGACATAGAGAATTGATCATGCAGGCGTTCAATACTGAAAGCCTGTTCAAGAGGATTAAGATCTACTCTTTGAACATTTTCAATTAAAGCAATCTCCAACTGCTCTAAAGCCTCAGAACTTCTAATGATGGCCGGTACGGTGGTAAGCTTAGCTAATCCGGCAGCCCGGTAACGTCTCTCTCCGGCAATAATTGTATAAATACCGTTTTTAAGAGGGGTGACCACGAGGGGCTGAATAATTCCATGTTGTTTTATTGACTCAGCTAATTCTTTTAGGCTAGTTTCATCAAAATTCTTTCGTGGCTGATGGGGATTTGCTTCTATTTTATCTAGAGGAATTTTCTCGATTCTCTCATTTGAATCAAGTACCAGGTGCTTGTCCAATGACTGGGGCAGTAAGGTGTCAAACCCTCGACCTAAAGCTTGTTTGCGTTTTGGTTCACTCATATCTTACTTAAGAATATAGCACAAAAGTCTAGAAGACTTTAGCGCTACTAATAGGGAAAACTCGGAGAATAAGGACCCCAATTATTTGGCTGTCGTTGATTGGACCAAATATCCTGGAATCTAATGAATCCGGGCGATTATCGCCCTCAACAAATAATTGGTTGTTGCCGAGTTTAATGTTTAGGTTGCCGGAAGTGTTTGGTATGTTGACACCTTTGAAGTAGCCTAGTGTCTTGTCGGGATCGAAACCATGAGGATGAGCCTTGTTGTAAATAGTATTAACGCCGTTATTTATAACCACACGGTCACCTGGCAACCCGATAACCCTTTTGATTAACTGCTTATCATTTGCTTGGCCGTAAGCCGCCAGGCCTGATTCATTAAAGACTATAATGTCGCCACGAGCAGGAACGTAAGGTGTTCCGGTAATACTTGCCCAGGTTCTAGGTAGCTTCCATATTATTAGCTTATCTCCGTTATGTAGTGTATTTTGCATGCTCGGTCCGTCAACCTGATAGGAACGGAATACAAAGATAATTATAAAAATGGCTACGGCTATAGCGGTTGCTAAGATTCCAACGGTTGATAGTAACTCACGCCATAAGGAAGGAGGATTTTTCAGCTCCTGTTCTTCGATAAGCTGTTGATCATATGACTTTTTTCTAAAAATATTCTTCCTGATATATTTCATACAAGTTTTTACTATAACATACAAAATCGGCTCAATAAGTTCTTAGAAGATAGAAATTACATCTATCAGCTTAACCTGTATAAAAATTACAACGAATTGCTTTACACATAAGCATTATGGCGATATAATGCTTATGACATAGTGATATGGGTAGGTTTCGCATAACGCGGCCTGGAACACAAATACCAAGCCAAAATCAAAACAATAACACCTTTGAAAATCTGCAACCTGTGCAAAGGCCTGGTTTAGTGCAACCTCAACCAGTTTATGAATCAACAGGTATAAACGGCGTAAGTCGACTGGTTTTAAGAGGAATTAAACAAGAGTTAGCCAGACGAAATAGAGCCAGACAGACCAATGTCTCTACTCCAAGGACAGCCTTACTCGCCAGACGAATACCTATTGATATGAACTTGCCAGGTGAAGAGAGTCCGCTTCATTTAAATGAATTTATTAAAAAGCACAAATGGCGCAAGGCAAGGCTAATAGCAACTAGCGGATTTGCGATAGGCTTAGTGATAGTTATTACTCTTGGGGGACTGATGTTCTCCCAGAACTATATCAAGCTTCATAAAGTATTTAGAGGTACGGCAACAGCCGATCCGTTGACAAACCCAAATCTACTTAAAGGACAAGCAACTGGACGAATAAATATTTTGCTCATGGGCAGAGATGGCGGGAATACAAAGCAACCGGACGTCACTAATACTATGGTTGTGGCTAGTATAGACGTTGTTAACAACAATATTAGCTTAATCAGCATACCTAACAACCTATGGGTCAATGATAGTAATGGGGCTTCAATGGTCAGCCATGTCTTCGAAAGAGGTGAGTATAGTTTCTCCGGAGGCATTAACCCTAATAGTTCGGATACCCAGACTATAGACGCAGGCTTTAAACTGGCCGATCAAAGCATATCGGGTGTACTTGGTATACCTATTAACTATAACGTTATTATTAATTTTGCCGGATTACAGCAACTAGTCGATGCATTGGGCGGCATAACTATTAATGTCCCCGCAACTTTAACAGATCCAACCATGGCATGGCAGAATAATAAGCAGGCGACGATTGTTAATGCCGGCATCCAAAATCTGAACGGTAAACAAACCTTGCTTTATGTTATGTCAAAGGAATCGACAAGCGAGAGTGCCCGCGAGCAGAGGCAACGGGCAGTACTGTCAGCTGTGTTTAGTAAAATAATGACCACGGCTTCGCTAGCCAATCCGCTGACCCTAAGTAATATTATTAGTTCCCTCGGTAGTAATGTTGCCAGCGATATCTCTATGACTGATGCGGCCAAACTTTATCCGTTAATTTCCCCAATAAACCCAAATAGTTTTACTTCGATTGATCTATCTAATAGTGGAAAGAATATTATGAATGGCAATATGGCAGGACAGCCAATAGTCTTACCATCAGCCGGTCTGTTCAATTACGGTCAGATTCATAGCTACATTTCATCAAGCTTACCTAATCCTTACTTACTTAAAGAGAATGCCAGCATCCTCATACTTAACGGTACGAACACACCTGGTCTTGCGACTACGCTCAGTAATAAGCTAACCGCTAAGGGTTTTAATGTAGTTGGTGTCGCCAATGCTCCTACCAGCAATTGGTCAAAAACGACTATATTTAATGTTGCCGGGAACGATACTCATACCCTTGAAATGCTCGAGCAGTCTATTAATGTAACACTTAGTCATCAAGCACTTAGCAATTCAATACCAACAGACGGGGCAAACTTTGTTATCATTATAGGTAACGATGAAGCCAGCCATTCTTAAGTTCAAACCGACAAGCGGTTTTTCATATATATTACATTTAGCATTAGTAATGGTTTTACCATTAGCCGCATATATCTTAGTTACTATTCATTTCGTTCAGCTAGCACTCAGTATTATTGTTTTAAGTAAATGGCGTATGTTTGCTGTAAGACCAAGATTTTGGGCAGCTAACATAAGAGCCAATGCTGTCGACCTAATGGTTGGTATTTCGGCAGTCCTATTCATGGAGCACACGACAAGCATCGATGTCCGTCTGCTTTGGGTAGTTCTGTACGCAGCTTGGTTACTTTACATTAAGCCAGCTAGTAGCATATTTATGGTTGCAGTCCAGGCGTTTATCGGCCAGTTAGTAGCCCTAATGGCCTTATATTTAATATGGGGTAATGGACCAATTTATGGCCTAACAATTTTGACAGGTGCGTTCTGTTTCTTAGCAGCCCGTCACTTTTTAGAAGCCTTTGATGAACCTTATGCCAAGCTTCTAGCATACATTTGGGGCTATTTTGCAGCC
>DASSZG010000051.1:0-38659 GCA_035702905.1 Saccharimonadales bacterium (SeqCode) | reverse complement strand
GGAAGGCGCCGCCCAAAGTTTCATGCCCCGCTTAAATGCTCTCAAGCAGAAACGCTCGACAACTAGAGCCTAATCCGATACTCTGCGGTAATTAATACTATATCTAGCGCCTAGCCTCAGTGCTAAACTACTAAATACATTTAACAAAATACATGCTGGAAGTGGGTGTAATTCCCACGCTGTGCCGCAACGGTTAAAGCCCGATACAGCAGTCTAAAATCTCTCGAGCAAGAGTCAATTACTGCAGGGTAGCCTTTACTCACCTTAAGCTCAGGGAAGTAAGGGTTAAACTTGTGAGCGCTGAACTACTAGAACAACAAACAGACAGAGATCTTGAGTCTATGTTTTTGTTGCATGCCTACCAAGATGGTATCCATGCCCAGGCAGTTATGTCAGTGACTGAAATGGCTGAAGACCTAGCTCCTAAAATCCGGACCGCCAATTTTCTGTCTAAAATCGCACTAAATACTACTGTTGAAATTGAAGACATTATTCCCCGCCCAATCGCCAACCTCTATGAAGGCATCAAGCGAGGGGCTCGAGGGGATGAAACGGCCCGACGAATGGTCGAGCTGAACGCCACAACAGATATTACCGAGCGTTCCATTAAAACCGGCTTCATCTTTAGTCCTATAAAAGTAAATGTTTTGCCGGAGGGCAGGGCTTATCAGCATGATCAATTGATGGATTCGGTTCAGGCTAATAGTCTACGGCTAATGGCTAATAATCCTATAATGCTAGCAAGGACTCAAAGTGAGCTTAGAAACTCTTTTAGGATTGAGGCTTTGAACCAACACGGCTACTTAGACGATTATAGTTTTGTAGTATTTTCTTTAGCCGAGAATTTGCCGGAAGCTGGCTTTTTTACTGAAACAATGAGTTGCTCTATCCAGGTCACCAGTAAGAACGGTGACCATTTAAGCTTGCAGCCGGCTCTGGTTTCAGGCATTAAAGAGCCTGGTCAACAGCGTCATGACCTTAGCACCATAAAGCGGTTGTATGCCAGATTCGGGATAGACCTAAAAAGCAAAACGCCAGCCGAAATTATCGATACGCCCTTGCTTATCCATAACAGCCTATTGCCTAATGGCGTAGTGGATGTAGTTAGGCTATGGGACGCTTCTGCCGGTGGAACATTCTTTGGAGAAACCCGACCTGCCCAGGATTATATTTCCTACGCTAGACTTTGTAATGACAAACAAAAAGAATTTGGACTCCGGGGAAAGCTAATTGCTGTTGAACTATTTAAGGCAGTTGACTCAATTGGCTCAGCGGTTGAAGCGACAAGGTTAATGAACAAAATTTCTGAGAAGTATGCACTCTTTAATGCCTTGGTCGATAATTCTATTGATGCCCGGGTTTTCGGATCAGTCGCCGCTTGGCATCTCGAGAACTCCCGCCAGCACCTCCTTACCGGCGACTTAGCTCAAGCCGAAGCAGAAATAACTTATGCGCTGGCAACCGCTGTTTCCTACTCCTGTCCTACGGCTTATGGCTCAGCTGGTGAGGACGAATTTGGTTCGCTGTCGTTTAATTGCCCGCACTGCGGATCAGTGAACACCCGACTTCCAGGCAGAGAAAATTTTATTTCCTCATGCAAATTCTGTACCAGCAGTGTTGAGTGTAAATAGTTATAATAGAAAGACAAGAAAGGGCTATTAATTATGTCTAGAATCGGTATATTCTCGGGTAGCTTTAATCCAATCCATTCCGGGCATATTGCTTTTGCGCTCCAAGCCCTCGAGAGTGCAAATTTAGACAAAGTATATTTTCTACCTGAGCGGCGGCCAGCGCTTAAGCAGGTCGAACATTTTGGCCACCGGGTAGCCATGATCAAACAAGCAATTATGCCGCATCCAAAGTTCAACGTTCTAGAGCTAACCGATATTAGCTTTAGCGTTGAGCGGACTTTGCCAAAACTCCAAACTTTGTTCGCTGGCGAGCAGTTAGTATTCCTAACCGGATCAGATGTAGCTGAAAAGTTAATCGGCTGGCCGAAGGTAGACCGTCTGCTAAAGTCGGCTGAATTAGTTATTGGCGTACGAGTCGGGCAAGACAAGTATAAATTGGCCGAGACCATATCTCAATGGCAGCCGACGCCACTCCAAGTAATTATTCTCGATGCCTGGGCGCCTAAGGTTTCCTCTTCCAAAGTCCGCGCAGCCCTAAGGAACAATAAAAGAGAGTCGGGAATTTTAGCTAGCGTTGAGCGCTACAGCAACAAGAATTGGTTATATGTATCCATCGCTTGACATGTCTTATGCTATTTGTTAGCATAAGCTCTATCATTTAAGAACCCGCTTAGTAGGGTGTCTTAGAGAGACAAAAAATAAAACCAGCTATAAATTTGACCAACAACTATTATTGGTTTTGGTTTTAAGGCTCGTAAAACAAAAGGGTGAGTTAAGTTAGAAATGTCCGTCAAAATTAAAATAGTAAGCACTGCGTCATCAAAAATTAAGGTCACAGTTAAACGCCCTAATTGGCAAGAGTATTTATACTATTAGCTCTTGCTGGGGCTAGTGGACTTTGTCTTAGCAGCTATAGCGGCGTTGATGTACTTCTGGAAGGCTGCCAAGCTTTCGGTTGGCTGGATCTGCTTACCGTCTAAATAGAAAGTTGGAGTTGCGTTAACCCCTAATTTGTTGCCCTCGTTCATATCAGCTTCAATCAGGTTATTTACTTTTGCCGATTGGTAGTCGCTATTGAACTTAGATATATTCAACCCTAATTGCTTAGCCAGTTGATCAAAAGCTGGCAACGGATCGGATGCACTTATCCATGAGCTAGCAGTCTGATTGCTGTCGTAGTATTGGATATTCGATTCGTAAAGTAAATCATGCATTTGCCAGTATTTGCCCTGCAGGTTAGCGGCCTCGGCGGCTCTAGCTCCAGCAAAGGCGTTAGGGTGAATACTGGTTAAAGGAAAGTTTACAAACTGGAAGGTAATTTGCTGGTTATATTCTTGAACTACTTGGTTAACTACCGGGTAGTATTGACCACAATATGGACATTGAAAATCGCCGTACTCAACTAAGGTTATCCCGTCTTTGCCTTGCCCTTCAACATGATGAGTTAATGTTGCCGTGCTGCCACCCGAACTACTGTTATTAGAAATCAGCAGAATGCCAATGAATATTATTATTAAACCCGCCAGCACCGCTAAAAATCTTTTTGACACTGTAAATCTCCCTGTCTTTAATCTGTTACCCAGTATACCCTAAAGATAGATTGTACTGCTAGTTATATAATGTATAACCATGAGCACAAACTTTATTCTCGGAATCCTATTTTTTATCGGAGCTTGTTTAGTTATGGGCGTCCGCAAGGCCTACTTCGCCGTACCCTTAAGCGAGCTTAAAAAGCGTCGAATGCTCGGCGAGGACATTTCACAACCCTTCATGGAAAGTCTCAGCTACGGAACTGCATTACGTAGCCTGCTATGGCTAAAGATGGGTATATGTTTAGCGATCAGTTTTGCGCTGTTATCTACTGCCTTAACATTATGGCTAGATATTATTGTTATAGCGCTGGCTGTTTATTATTTATTTTCATTCTTACCTTCGAGCCGGATAAGCAAGTTGGATTACCGTCTTACGTCAGTCGCTGCCCCGGTCCTGAATTGGATCCTTCAAAGAACTTCAAGGCACTTAAATAAACTATCTAGTCCTCTCCAAAAACACTATCGATTACCCGTCCTACCCATTTTTGATAACCAAGACCTGCTGGCTTTAATTAAGAAGCTGGGCCGTAGCCATGATCACCGTATAGACCCAGATTTGTTAGTTAATTTAGAGCGATCTTTCATTTTAGATGAGCGGCGAATTAGCGATCTGATGACACCGGCAAAAAAGGTAAAGAAATTACTCCGCTCAGATGTCATTGGCCCGATTCTCATAAATGAACTTCATGAGAGTTTAGAGGGTATAGCTGTTGTCCGGGAAGAGCCAAAAGGTGAGATTATTGGCACGTTGTCTTTTGCTGACCTAAGTATAAAAAGCCAAGGGGTAGTCGGCTCACATATGACCCGCGAAGTATATTATTTGCCGTCTGACGCACCCAGTCTGGCTGTTGTAAAGGCTTTTTACCAAACAAGTAGTAGCTTCTTTATAGTGATAGATAACTTAGGTAAATTTGTTGGGGTAATAAGTTTAGATAAGGTCTTAAAGCAACTGACCGGTCCTTTAGACAGTTATAAGCAAGCTGACTATACTAGTCCTGATACCGTAGCCAAAAGGGATGAAGAGATGATAGAATATACCCCTGAAGATGAGAATACTAAGCAATCAGGTTAAAGACCATCTTGGTGAGACAGTCCATATAGAAGGCTGGCTTCATAAGAAGCGCATGCTCGGCGGCCTGACATTTATAAATGTTAGAGACCGCAAAGGACTAATCCAGGTAGTTTTACAGGACAAGGATGAAGTTGAAAAATTAAGAGGACTGCAGATCGGGACGGTTTTAGCAGTTGATGGATTAGTTGTTGAGGAGCCCCGCGCTCCAGGCGGAGCCGAGCTCCATGACGGGGCGATTGAAGTTCTGGTACCAGTTACCAGTGAGCCGCCGATAGAAATAGATAAACCTATTCCCCATAAGCCAGATAATCTTGATACTTTGTTTGAGTACCGGGTTCTAAATATCCGTAATTTACAAGAACAGAAAATATTCAAAGTCCGAGCAGAGCTACTTAAAAACCTCCGCGCCTACCTTAACGACAATGACTTTGTTGAGATTCAAACACCTAAAATTCTAGCTGAAGCTACTGAAGGCGGTGCCGAAGTTTTTAAACTAGACTATTTTGGGCAAGAAGCCACGCTGGCTCAAAGCCCACAGCTATATAAGCAAATGATGGTTGGCGCCTTTGAACGCGTTTATGAAATAGCTCCAGCTTTTCGGGCCGAACCAAGCGCTACGACCCGACATATGAGTGAAGTAATGATGCTGGATATTGAAATGGGCTTTGTTTCATCTCATGACGAAGTGCTGGACATGGTTGGTGGAATGACAATTTACGCGCTTAAAACAACCTTTGAGAATATGGAGGCCGATCTCAAATCACTTAACGCGCCACCACTAGTACTGGCAGATAAAGTACCCCGAATAACTGTAAAAGAAATCCATGAACTCTACTCCAAAGCTAATAAGGTTGATACAACCGAGGAAAAAGATCTGATCCCTGACGAGGAACGCTGGATTTGTGACTACGCTAAGAAAAACTTAGGCTCAGAACTCATTTTTGCAACCGAGTTTCCGGTTGAAGCAATGAAGTTCTATCACCAGGTTAACCCCAAAGATCCTAACACTGTACTCTGGGGCGATTTATTGTTTAGAGGTCTGGAAATTGCAACCGTTCCGCTTCGGGAGTACCACCACGATAAGCTTATAGAACAAATGAAAAACACTGGTCTTGACGTAACTCATCCTGGATATAAGTATTATCTTCAGGCTTTTGAGTACGGTTTGCCCAGTCACGGCGGTTGCGGCTTCGGTATAGACAGGCTGGTAGAAAAGACTATTGGCCTTTCTAACGTCAAAGAAGCAACCCTCTTTCCGAGAGACATAAACCGACTGACTCCATAATCTAGGAAATTATTTACAGCTACAAATAAGCATTTCTTGCTAATATGAACAAAACTAAGGAGGCAAAACATGCAGATGCGAATATTAGGTGGTGATTTAAAAGTCTCGGCAATCGGCCTTGGCTGTATGGGAATGAGTGACTTTTACGGTACAGCTAATGAAAGTGAAGCAATTGAGGTTATTCACTACGCCCTGGATAATGGTATCAATTTTCTCGACACGGCAGATATGTATGGTCCATTTACAAATGAAAAACTTGTAGGGAAGGCTATTAAAGACCGACGTGACTCTGTAGTCCTAGCGACAAAATTTGGCAATGAACGTAGCCCTGACGGTAAATTCCTAGGTGTTAACGGCAAACCGGAGTATGTAAAGAAGGCCTGTGAGGAGAGCTTAAAAAGACTCGGAGTTGATCATATAGATTTGTATTACCAGCACCGCGTTGACCCAACCGTACCGATTGAAGATACCATTGGCGCCATGGCTGAACTGGTTAAGGAGGGGAAGGTCCGTTATCTCGGTATGAGCGAAGCGGCAGTAAACACCATTAAAAAGGCCGCTAAAGTTCATAAAATTACAGCACTCCAAACAGAATATTCTCTCTGGACCCGGGATCCCGAAGAAGAGATACTTAGGACTGTTAGGGACTTAGGTATTGGTTTTGTAGCCTACAGCCCGCTTGGACGAGGCTTTTTAACGGGCCGGTGGCAAACGCCTGAAGATATCCCAGAAGGTGACTGGCGCCGTAACCAGCCGCGCTTCCAAGGAGATAATTTCTACCAAAACCTAAAAATTGTTGAAAAGGTCAGGGAAATTGCTGACGAAAAGCAAGTCGAGCCTGGTCAATTAGCGCTGGCTTGGGTACTGGCTCAAGGAGAGGATATAGTCCCGATTCCTGGGACCAAGCACATTGAGTACCTTAAGGAAAATATTAAGGCACTGGATATTGAACTTAGCGAAGAAGATCTCGAGCGTTTGGATTCGGCTACGCCGGCTGGAACAGCCAGCGGTGACCGCTATCCGGATATGTCGACAGTTAACCGTTAAGGTGTATGACCTTCATAATGCCGTCGGTGTGAAGTTCACCGCGCCAGGTACGGTTGACTAACTTGTATGGATCGCCCAATTTGATCTCGTCTACTTTTTTAACTTGACTGGTCTCGGTAATTCCCCCAATGATTAATTCACGTTCCTTATTGGTATCAGGGTCAACCATATGAGTAAGTTGCCAGTTGTGTTTTATAGGCACTAGGCCTATGTCCAGCGACGCTGCCCCAACCCAAAGTAGTTTGTCGCCAAAAACGTGGGCTTTACGGTTGTGCCAGTGAATACTATGAGGACTAAGCGGATGTTTTTCGTCAAAGGTTGTCGCCCAGAAACGCACATGATGGCGATTAAAATTAGTCTTTCGAACAGGCATACTAAAGGAGATATCTTGCCTCCTACCAAATAAGTAAAGGTAGCTCATTGGCGAGTGTAAATAGCGTCTGTTAAGTAGCATACTTAGAATCTGTTTTATAACAGAATTGAAGTTTGTCGGATCAGACATATTCCAGCCAGCCTTTTCCATAACATTAATTAACTCGCGGCGTGTGCAAATAATACCAACATTAAGTGGATCGGAAGCGAAGCCATCAGGTGTTACACAGTAAAGAGGCAAATGTTTAGGCGGCAGGAGGATCCGCCATAAGCGAATCATTGCCGGTATGAGAACGTAAGCCGCTACTCCATAAGTGAGCAATAAAGCAATCAGGTAGGGCAAATGTTTATTGAAGAATGGAAGTGTGTACTGCCATGAGAATATAGCAATAACAAGGCCGGGTATAAACACGGCTAACCGCTTTAGGAATTTAACGAGTAATTGAACCATCTAACAGGTTATATGATACACGACTAAACGCCTTTATTTCATGGTTAAAATTACTGCGCCTGATTTCGTTTATGCTAAAATATTCTTAAATGCAACCACAATCAGAACCAATCGATCCAAACAACCATGCTTCAACTCCAGCTATTGAGCCTGAGCCGCAGGCTAATCCAGCACCGCTAGCTCAAGCCCCAACTGGGCAACCTGAACCGCCGAAGTCGCCTGCGCCGGTAGATAATTTAGCACCCCAAAAGGTGAATATCTCTAAAGCCCCAAAAACTGATCATCATGTCATAATGGCCATAGCCGCGACCGTTATCATTGTCGTCGTCTTGGCTGTTTTGGCGGTTTACGCCTACCAAAAGAAATAATTTAGAGTTAAAATCTATTTCTATGTTTGATGATGCTATTAAAGCCCTGCTTAAGCCCGGCGGCGTTGGAGTTATTCCAACCGACACTGTCTATGGACTGGTTGCTCGGGCTGAGGATCAGCAGGCTGTAGCCCGAGCCTACCAGCTTAAATCACGCGATTCTAAGCCAGCGCCAGTGATTGCCGCAAGTGTCGCCCAGCTGGTCGGTTTGGGATTGAAGGCTCGCTACCTAAAACCGGTCGAGCAGTATTGGCCTGGACCAGTCAGTGTTATTATTCCGCACGATCTGGCATATTTAAGCCAAGGCGTTGGTGCTCAGCCGTTTAGACTGCCAAACAACAAACAGCTTATTGAACTTTTGGAGCGGACAGGCCCTTTAGTTGCCTCAAGCGCTAATTTGCCGGGGCAACCGGTTGCCAATACTCTATCGCAAGTCAAAGCCTATTTTGGCGATCAAGTCGATTTCTACGTTGATGGCGGCGATTTATCTAAAAACTTACCGTCGACTATTATTCGAATCATCGATGATGCTATTGAAGTAGTCAGGGAAGGCGCAGTTAAAATAGCTGACAATGGTAAAATTACTTAGAGCTATGACATTTAAGGATTACCAAACTAAAGCACTAACAACCATTATATCTACTGATGATGAGCTCAAAGATACCCTTCACTGGGTACTCGGCATAAATGGCGAGGCTGGGGAAGTGGCCGAGAAGGTTAAGAAAATAATCCGTGACCAAAATGGCGTTTTCACTGATGAAGATAAGTCCGAACTTAGTAAAGAAATTGGCGACGTCCTGTGGTACTTGGCGGTATTCGCACATCAACTAGGCTATTCTCTAGAAGATGTAGCCAGCGCTAATCTAGCTAAACTTAGTAGCCGAAAAGACCGCGGCGTTTTAGGCGGTTCCGGCGATAACCGCTAAGACTTATTTATTACTACCTCTTCCAGGCTATCGACTAAGATTATTGACTTATGATCTTTCTGGCTCAGATTGTCTAAGTGAGGGACATCACCATTTCGTTTTACTATAACGGCCCGGCAACCAAGATTGATGGCCAGTTGAGCGTCAACGAATTGATCGCCAATAATTAAGACCTCCTCTGGTGTTAGCTCGTGCCTTTCCAGCCAATCACCCATCGATCTTTTATCCGGTTTACGAAATTCTACCTCATCGCCGGCTCTAATTTCTTTAATACAATCGGAAAGTGTCGTTGCAGCAATGATAAAGCTGGGGCTGGCATTACCTCTATTTTTATTGCCCCTGTTAGTAACTAATAGCTGATCAATGTCTTGAACAGCACAGGCTTGCGCGAGATCGACGGCATCCTTAAATAAATGAGTCTGTAAGTCCCCGCCGTAGTGAAATTCTTGTTTATCCAAGAATATATCGATAACATCGTTGACTTCAGTCGCTGAGTCGATTCCAAGAATCTTTTGGATGCATTCCTCCAGTGAGCCGTGGTAATTAAGGAGTATTGTTTCCCGGGTCGGCATTTTATGGCCGCTGTCTTTCACGACGTCAGCAATAATTCTTTCAAAGACAGTAAAACTATCTAGTAGGGTTCCGTCCAAGTCCCAAACAACACCTTTAATTTTATTTATTGTCATTGAGCGAACTTCAATCTCAAATAATCATCAAGTGAGCCACCACCTCCACCGGCAATGCCGACAACCATGTCGCCGTTTTGTAAGTGCTTCTTTATGGCTGCGTATAGTTGGTTATCCTTTTGGGCTGGCTCAGCCAAGCTTGGGTCAGCAAGATAAGCGATCAGTTCCTGAGGAGTAAGTATTGGATTGTCTTGATCTTCACGGGCTAAATAACTAGGAAGCCAATATAACTTGCTGATGCCATTAAATAAATTTTTATATTCTTCTTTTATGAAATGCTGACGGCGATCGGTCAGCGGTTCATAGACAACTACTAGTCGACAGTCTTTGCTAGTCGCTATTTCTTTGGCGGCATTGAGGGCGGCTTTGATCTTTTCCGGCGTATGAGCGTAGTCGGTGTATAGATTAGGGGCTATTTGCTCCATACGGCGGCTTAGACCAGGAAAGCCATTAATAATGCCTATAAGCTGGTCGGTTGTGGCATGAGTGATCATATGGCTTGTAGACACCGCCAGGAAGGCATCCAGCCGGTTATATTTACCTATGAGATCTATCTTGTTAATTTGCGTGTCAGAGCTATTTAGAACAACAATGCCCTGACCCTCAGTCAGGCCTAAGTAATCACTATCCTCTTTCCAGATAAGCGTTTGTTTAGACTGACTAATGAACTCCCGAAAAGCTTCCTGATAATCTTCTCTTGATGGGTAGATTTCATGATGATCCCATGATACGCCACTTATTAAACTCATTTCCGGTTCAAAACTTAGGAAATTACGATCAAATTCATCGGCTTCATAGATAAAATACTCGCTCCCCTCGTTATACTCACCCATTTCGGCAAAACTGGTCTTAGCGGGCAACAAATAGCTTATTGGTATATTTTGCTTCTTAAACAAGTACGTCAGCATGGCGGTGGTGGTCGTCTTACCATGGGTGCCGGCAATAGCAATAATTTTTAAATGCTTTTGAGTAAGTATTTCATTAATCAGCTCATCACGTTTAGAGATCTTAATATTCTGGTCTTTAGCAAAAAGCAGTTCCGGAGCATTAGGGTTTTCCAGAGCCACGGCCGAAGAATAGACAAACCAGTCAATTGGCTGGTTGTTATGAAGCTCAGCGATTGCTTCAACTGATTGGCCGATATGGATGGCATTAATCCCTTTATGTCTTAAGTAATTGATATAACTGGAGTTCTGTTTATCCGATCCGGATACTTCATAGCCGGCTTGGTGAGCAATTAGCGCCAGCGGGCCTATGCCTGCTCCCCCTATCCCTGAAAAGTAAATATGCATATCTAAGAGTTTATAGTCTTTGACGGGCATACGTCCAGTTGCTATATAATGTATTTAGAGTTAATAAAAATAAAATGTCCAAACAAACAATCAAAAAATATTCTGGCCAGCTACTAACGCCTGTAGTACTTGGCGGCTTAACCGTCTTATTCGGCATTATCTGTGTCTTTGCACTTCGATCAAATAACAGTGAAATGGGGAAACTCAGGGCCGAAGTTTATGCAGCTGATAAAAACAACGGTAACGTAACGCTGGCACTTCAGAACCTGCAGAAATACGTTACCCACCATATGAATACTAACTTGAGTGCAGGCAATGGCTCCGTTTATCCACCAATACAACTCAAGTATACTTACGAGCGACTGCTTAATGCCGAGAGCGATCAAGCAGCAAACAGCAATTCAGCTATTTATACCGAAGCCCAAGACTACTGTCAGGGAATAATACCAAACGCCTTTTCTGGTCGGACAAGGGTTCCTTGTATCGAGCAGTATATCCAGTCTCATGACAGTAGCCTTGCTGTTGTACCTACTTCACTCTATGAATTCGACTTTGTCAGTCCGTCCTGGTCACCGGATTTAGCCGGTTATAGTTTAATAGCGACTACTTTGAGCTTTCTTGCTCTCGTAGTCGCTATTATTTATCGTTTAGCCAGAAGGTTAATTTAGACCTTCGCTAGACTGTACTAACTATTTTGCTGGAGTACTGCTAGTGCTACCGCTTGGCTGTACGGAGTTGCTGGTACTGCCAGAGCTAGTGCTTTGGTCTGTACACTGCTGGCCGCCTGGGTGTTCGCTGTTCCAAGTAGCAACTGCCTTAGCTACCTGTCCTGAACTTTGAAGGTTCTCCCAGAAAGTTACGCTGGATCGGTTTATGACCATTTGGTCGTATGGTTGGTGCAATTCACAACCAAGCTTTACAAGGCTAACGTTGTTGTTAGCGCTAGTACTGCTGGAGCTAGAGCTTGAGCCATTTGTTTGTAAGTAGAAGATATTTGTTAGTACTAAGAAGTTGTTGTTTAGAGTCTTAATGTTACCAAAATATACTTGGCCTGTGTTTAAGAATACGGCTTGTAGCTTTGAAGTATTAATATACTGACTCTCAGTATCCTTAGTGTTGTTATTGTTGGCATAAAGCGCTGCAATGATGCCGATCAAAAGAATAACTACACAGACGATAGCGGCTACTACTCCGATACGTGTCCATAGGTCTCTATTTTGATTTTTTAATGAATGCCTGTTAACGCCAGGCGCTGGTGCGTGTTGTACTGGGTTAGCAGCAGGCTGCGCGCCACGATTGGAAAAATCCATTTTTGTTACTCCACCTTCCTTTAGTGCTAATGTTTACCGTCACAGTGTAATACATGGCGACCAGAGAATGCAAGACTAAATTGTTATTTAGGCATAACAGAGGTGCAAAACTCTTATACTTTTATATTATGACATTATAGATAAGCAAAAACTATCTAAAAGGGTTGACAAATAAAAACTGAACCGAGTATGTTAGGGGTACACTACTATAAGGTAAGAAGAGAGGGAGCCTAAAATATATGGCCTACAAGCATACGAATTCAAAGGGTGTCACATACTACTTAAACTCAAAGGACGTTACACTTCGCGGTGGTAAGATGCAAACCATCTACTACTTCAGCAAAGATGAGCGACCAGAGGCAACTGACTTGCCTGCAGGTTACGAGGTCAACGAAAACCCACGCAATGGTTTTCTAACTGTAAAGCGCAAATAGTTTAAATACACAAAATTAAGATTTATCCGGTAGTTTGAGTACAATCTACCGGATATTTTTATGTTATAGTACAGATAATGAGCGAAGTAATAGTTAAGGTTAAGAACCTTAAAAAAGTTTATGGCGACAAGGTTGCTGTAAAGGGCATCTCTTTTGAAGTAAAAAAAGGTGAGATATTCGGCATCCTAGGACCTAATGGTGCCGGTAAAACCACTACTCTAGAGATGATCGAAACTATGCGCGAGATTGATGGCGGTAGTATTACCGTTGACGGTATCGATGTGGCCAAGTACCCCAACCAAGTTAAGTATGTTATTGGCGTACAACCCCAAACACCGGCCTTTCAAGATAAACAAAAGCTAATCGAAATCATTGAGATGTTTGCCGCCGCTTATGGGGAAAAAGTTGACCCCAAAGGATTCTTAGAAGAAGTACAACTAGGCGATTATGCCAATAGCTATGTGGAGCAGCTTTCCGGTGGCCAAAAACAGCGTTTAAGCATCGCTGCTGCGCTTGTCCATAGCCCGAAAGTGTTCTTTCTTGATGAACCGACCACCGGTCTTGACCCCCAAGCCCGGCGTAATCTTTGGGATCTAGTTAAGTACGTGCGTGACCAAGGAGTGACAGTTATCATGACGACGCATTACATGGAAGAAGCAGAGCAGTTATGTGACAGAGTGGCCATCATGGATGCTGGAAAAATAATAGAGCTGGATACACCTTCAAACCTGATTAAGCAACTGCTGAAGCGTGGCTTCAAGAAACAAGAAGTTGTCGAAGATGCCAATCTGGAGGATGTCTTTATAGACCTAACCGGAAAAGGATTAAGAGAATGAGTGCTACCGTAATAATTCTTATACTTATTCTGGTGTTTGCTATCCTAAGGCGACTAGTTTTGCCAAGACTCCAGGCAAATAAGAAACAGACGGGTCAGACCGGCCGCTCACAGATAGCCGTCACCGATACGCATAATACTTCTCTAAAAACCCAGCTCTCAACGGTGCTGGTATTCACAAAATTAAGCACTGCCCGTTTTTTCAGAGACCGCTTAGCCCAGTTTTTTACTATTCTCTTTCCCCTGATATTTCTGTTTGTATTTGGTAGTTTAACTAAAAACGGTGGGAATGTATCTTTTAAGGTAGCAGTTATTAATCAGTCCAACACGGTCTATGCTAAGAAGCTAGATAAAGAGCTAAATACTAGCAAGACATTTAAGGTGCAGGCGAAAGATACAACTCTTGCCGCTGCTAAAAATGGCCTCAGCCAAAGCCAGGTTGACGGCATTATTGTACTTCCTCCGGACTTCGGTAAGGTAGTTAACGGCATCCCTAGCGGACAAATACAGGTTTTATATGATCAAACTACTTCTGGTACGGGTCAGACCTTAACTTCCGTATTAGAAGGCGTGGTTAAGAGTATCAACTCAAAATTCGTTACTATTAAAGAGCCGATTACCGTTAGCGGTCAAGAAATTAACACTAAAGGCTTAACCTCATTTGATTACACCTTTGCCGGACTGTTGGGCTTTTCGATTATCGGTATTGGCATATTTGGTCCGGTTAACGTTTTCCCGGAACTAAAGAAGCAGGGTATTTTAAGACGCCTCCATACAACCCCCCTTCGTGTCTGGCAATATTTTACTGCCACAATGTTAAGCCAATCCATAACCGGCCTCATCTCTATTGTTATCCAATTTATTGTGGCGATTGAAGTTTTCAATCTAAAAGTCGACGGTAATTACCCTGAAATTTTCATCTTCACCCTCTTTAGCATATTTATGATCCTTGGTCTTGGCTTAGCGATTGGCGGCTGGTCAAGGAACGAAAGGCAAGCCGCCCCTCTGAGCAACATTGTAGTTTTTCCAATGCTGTTCTTATCCGGCACTTTCTTTCCCAGGTATGTCATGCCCGAGTGGCTACAAACGATAACAAATTACTTACCACTAACGCCAGTTATTGACGGTTTACGGCAGCTTACAACTCAGGGAAAGAACCTTGTCGACATAGGTCCACAGATTGGCTTAATGGCAGTTTGGTTTATTATCATCTACGCCATTGCCTTTAGAGTCTTCAAGTGGGAATAGGCAAGAAAAGACGTAGCACTCCATGGAATTTAGACAACTTGAATTTACAACTGATTTAGAACTTGAAGAACGACAAGCCGAGGCGGCTCGTTTGGGGCACGGACTGGCTTGCCTAGATCTATTTGAAAAAGAAGTTAAAGAAGAAGACGAACGGCAAAGGTTTGTTAGTCTAACGGCCCCAGGCAGCGATACTCGGCAAAACATATTAGCAGGACCGTCATATGCGGGCGATGAGACTAAGTTAGAAGCTGCCCGTTCCAAAGCTTATAGTCGCTATGGCATCAATAATATTAAGAGACAGGCCATGTATCATCACGCCTTATATCTTGGTATCGAAGCTAAAATAGATAGGTCCCGGGTAATAACCGTTAATCCAGAAGATCAGGAAAGGTTATCGGTGGAACATGGTAAGTGGCGGGCGGCCTTTGCCTCAAAGCAGAGAGAGCAAGAGCGCAATGATCAGCGTGACTATATTGAAGGACGAATTCGTAGATTATTAGGCACACAGGAAACTGAAGGACCGATAGTTAAAGCCGTTAATATTGAGGACCGGGCGGTCTTGTTAACCAGGGCATTGAACATTTTAGCCCATCGAAGCATGCTGTCTGGTATGAATGTGGCCGTTGTTGACCCTAGCTATAAAATTGGCATCTATGATAGATATAAAGACGACACGCCTTTTGTTAAATCGGCCAGCCTCCGCAAATTCACAAGACTGTACCTTGAAGCTCAACGGAATTTCTGGGACGCCAATAATTTTAGTGAATTTGTGCGGAGCGGTGTGTATGAGGAAACCTTATTAAGGCAGTTGATTCAACATTGGTGGGACGTGTTTACGGCGCTATATGAGTTTTCGCCCAACCATGACCGTCTTGATGCCGCTCGAAATGCTTACAAAAAATACATACCTGCTAGCCGCATGCACGAAACAGAGTTTGAGTAATATAATTAGAGCTAATGCAATTTAGTAACTTACCAAGGCCATTTTTCATTTTGGCGCCTATGGATGACGTAACCGATACTGTCTTCAGGCAAATCGTGGCTGACTGCGCTAAGCCAGACATATTTTTTACTGAATTCGTTAATGTTGACGGTTTGCAAAGTCCCGGTAGACACAAGTTGATCCGAAAGCTGCTTATGACGTCTACCGACCAACCCCTGATTGCTCAGTTATGGGGCAAGAACCCGGATAATTTTAGAAAGACCGCCGAGCAGATCGCTGAAGGAACGTTTGCAGAAGAATTAGGTTTCTCACCCGGCATTAACTTCAGTGGCATTGACCTTAATATGGGATGTCCGCAAAAAAATGAGGTTAATGCCGGCACCTGCTCGGCTCTCATAAACGATCGACCACTTGCCGAGGAGATTATTAAAGCTACACAAACCGGACTAAACGGTAGACTACCACTGAGCGTTAAAACCCGTTTAGGGTGGAACGAAATTGACCTTAGTTGGCCGGAGTTCTTACTAAAACAAAATTTAAGTATGCTAACGATTCACGGGCGCACCCGCAAGGAAATGAGCAAAGTGCCTGCCCATTGGGAGGAAATTGGGAAGGTAAGAGAAATAAGAGACATTTTGGCAGTCGATACTCTTATAGTTGGCAACGGTGATGTATTAAGTAGAAATCAGGGCCAGGAACTTGCTGAACAGTATGACCTTGACGGTATCATGATAGGCAGAGGAGTCTTCCATGATCCTTATATTTTTAGTCCAGAGAGTCCCTGGCCAGGATTAAATAAACAACAGAAGATAGGCCTATATACCAAGCATGTGCAACTGTTTATTAAAACCTGGCAGAATAACGAAAGACCAATTTATACGCTCAATAAATTTTGTAAGATATATATAAACGGCTTTGACGGAGCTAAAGAAATGCGCGAAGAACTTATGTCGAGTAAATCGGCTGAACAATTATTAAGCAGCCTGAGACCATACAGCGGTATTATTCTGTAGACTTTTATTAATCATGTACATGGCAGTTTCATCATAAAATGTCTCGCCTCTAACTGCCGCCTTCACAAGGCACGATACAATAACTTCCGACAGAGGATACTCATAAGTTGTTGGTTCAATAGCGTGTGGGCTAACAATTTCAATGTCGGCTAAAAGGGTTTGGGTAGCAACTTCTTTAGTCTCGCCCTCAGCAAAGTCACCGACAGCTCTAAGTGCAGTAACGCGTCCCTCATATGTCTTAAGCTCAACGTACCTGTCTGTAATTATAGGATCGGGGTTCTCATGGTAAGAATCGGATGGAGTTGTTTCAACAGTATCTGAATCAGTAATCTGTATATCTTCTCGGGGTTTAAGTGGAGGAGCATCAATCCCTGCTTGAGACAACATGTAGCGTGCAGTATTAGTGAATATGTCAGTCTCATCCTCGGCCACTTCCAGAAGTGATCCAACTATTGTTTCTACAGATGCAGGTTCTTTAATGACAAGTTTTTTAATCGGCATACCTAACATAAGGGGGGTCCGAAGATTAATATGTGCCGATTCGGGATTGAGTAGAGGATGGTCTTGCCCGTGGACATTTTGAACTGCCGCCTGCGCCGCAATAATTTCCTCTAAACCTTGTAGCTCAAGTTCCGCAGTGTTAATTGTCCCGTTTATTTCTGTTGTATGAAGTTCCATTTTGTAATTTGTTTAATGGCTAATGTCCTTTATAGTATAAACCTCGAGGTCAACCAAGTTAAGCTTTTGCAGTAATAAATAATACAGAAAATGACTAAAAATAATGCTTGCGTTTTTAAATTAGAAGCAGATAATTGTAATTAGGCTTTCCAAAATAAATACCTGATTAATAAGGCCAGAATCCTCATATATGGTTACATTTGCACAAGAACCTGCATTTGAATCTTTTCCACTACCTGAAGCAAACGACTATGAATTCGCTGATACCGGCACTATGCCAGATGACCAAGAGCTGGGCACAGTACACCGATTAATACCTAGAGAAACCGTTCATCATGCCTGTTTATCATTTATGATGGAGACAACTACCACTCTCGACACACTGGGACTATTACCCGCCTCGGTCGGTATAGGCAATAATTACTTTGAAGGGCTAAAAGATGGAGATTATTTATTTCACGGAACCGAGGAAGCTGAGCTTGCAACCGGACTAATGGACATAATAGCCGGAGCGGCCGCCAGCAGAGCCGATAGGCCGGACCAAGACACTCAACTTAAGGATCTAAGAGAAGAAGCAATGACCCTTCTATTCCAGGTGCAGGCTTTAGTCCCAGAGGATGTGGTAAAAAAGGAATTAGCCGCTCACTGTGAAGAGTTAAGCCGAACCGAAAACAGTATTTTTAGAGATCGTAAAAAACACGAAGATGAAAGTCATATAAGATCAGAGAGCGCCAGGAATAAATTTATTTCATGGCTTAATAACAGTACAAAGCGAGCCTACTACCTGCAGTGTGTTGCCTACGAACTTCGTAAGTAAATAGGCATATATCTTAGTAGTGGAGGCAAACTGACTTATTTTTAAGCTTCTAGTGCTTTACTTAACTTAATAGCCTGTTCTGCCATTTCATGCAGTTCACCAGGCAATTGACTAATGGGTGCAGGCGCATTATCACCTTTAATCTCGTTTAGCAAGTCATTGCCATAGGTAGCAATGCCGACTAGTCGCTTTGCCTTTAGTCCAGCCAATGCCGCTCCTAGGGTACGAGATGGTCGGTAAGTCCCACTGGTAACGTGTACTAGCGGAGAAGTATCGTCGCCGCTAGCTTTGATGACTTCATCAACTATACCTATTACTGCAGCGGTACCTGGCTGGCGGTCATACTTACCGCCTTCTAGGTCTCTACGGCTTATTTGCATAAGTACTACAGGAATGCCTTTAATCTCACCGACTGCCTTAAACTGACCAGTTGGTTCTTGGGAGACAGCATTGTCGTTATTGATATCATAAGCCGCATTTAAAACTTTAGGTTCAGGGTATTCAGTAAAACCTGGCAATGAACGGGCTACATCACCCGCAACTTCATATTCGGTTCTACCTACCCTACCGAAAAGTCTCTGCGCGCTAGCAATTTCAGCTTCGTTCTTTAATTCCCTGGGAGGACTAGCGCTGATAATTATTGATTTTGGTCGAGCGGCCACATCATCAACGACCATTCTTGCTTCCGCTAACATCTTATGTGGCTGACCACCCTCTATGATAACTGTGGCTCCTATAAGACCTTGCTCGCTAAGAGTGACATTTTCTGGTCTACCAAAACCTAGTTCGCTAGCTTTACTTAATAGATTGGACTTTCCTTCATCAGTAAGTTGTTGAAGATCAGGGCTTTCGGCTCGTAATTCTGTTGGTCTTGGAAAAGCCTGAATAGGGTCTAAGTCAGGCGTTTCCGGGAAGGCGATAGCTACTGCTTCCTGCAGAACTCTTTGAGACTGTTCCAGCACTTGCTCAGCATATTGACGAGGGCTTGGTGCAGTTTCGTAATTGGTTGTCATAGTAATCCTATTATTTCACGCTTATTCTGCCACACTATGAAACTTTTTACAAGTTTGCGTAATTTGCATTAAAAATATAAAGATTAAATGAACATAAGCAAAATGGTGGTGATGGAATCAACTTATTTGAAACACGTCCGCTCGAAGATATTCTTGCCGAGATTGCTGATGGCTGGAATAATGCGCAGCAAGGACTCGAAAGGCTAAAGTCTCTATCATCAAAAGCGGAGGTATATGTCTTATAGGTTGTTAGAAGTATAAGATAAAGGCGCCTGAAACAGCTATATACAGGTAATTCTAACTTTGTTATAATATAACAGAGAAAGGATCTGTATAATGAGCCAAAAAGTTATAAAAATAGGTAGTTCTTTAGGTGTGACTATTCCTAAGAATGAAATTGCTAAACTTCATATTATTCCTGGTGATGAAGTAGATATTACCGTTCAAAAAAAGGTCACTCGTTTGGCAAAACACGAGCAATTACTAAAAAGTTTAGAGAGTTTCATGAATACTTACGATAAAGACCTTCGACAACTATCTAGAAAATAATGAAATATCTAGATCCTGAAGAAATACTACTAATACATCACCAATTAATAGAGCGTTACGGTGGAGCTCATGGCACGCGTGATCTCGGTCGTATTAAGTCAGTTTCTGTAGCTCCTGCTCAACACGTCTTCGGAGAAGAACAGTACAAAAACATTTTTGATAAAGCTGCGGTGTATGCTCGTAACCTTATAATTGATCATCCTTTCTATGATGGAAATAAGCGCACGGGTATTACTTGCTCGATTATGTTTTTAAATAAGAACGGTTATCATTTTAAAGCTATGCCCGGGGAAGTCGAAAAAATAGCTATAAAAATTGCCATACAACAAATGTCTATACCGGATATCGGCAAATGGTTAAAAGCGCATTGCTTAAATAAAGCTTAAGAACATTGGTGGGGGTGCCTGGATTTGAACCAGGGACCAATCGGTTATGAGCCGACTGCTCTAACCACTGAGCTACACCCCCGTGTAGTTTATCTCAGCGATAAGCTAACAGATGAGAGTATACCAGATTAGCTCAAAGATATATAATATTAGGAAGAAGCTTTTATGATAGGAAAACTAAAATACCAGAAAAAAATAGAATATTTTCTAAGCCGTTTTAGCGACATTCGCTTTATCGGCCAGGTTATTTTCGTGGTAGTAGTTTTACTTATAAGCTGGAGTGGCGTTAAGTCGATACAAACAAATTATGATTTACAGAAACAAATCACAGCACTGAAACAACAAAATGAACTTCAGCAACTTCAGGATGAAAACCAGAAGTTACAAAATCAGTATTACCAAACCAATCAATACTTAGATATTGCCGCCCGGCAGAACCTTGGTCTAGGAGTATCAGGCGAAAAAGAATTATTGGTGCCAACACAAGTAGCATGGTCGTACACTGTTAATATTCCTTCCCTTGACCAAGCACCGAAAGCTACGGTCAAGCGATCCTCCATACAATCTAACTTTGATTCTTGGGTAAATTTCTTTTTACATCGCACGAATAGCATGTAGTTCTTTACAATGAGCACCCCTGTTGCTATACTTATCTACTGATTCAATTATCGCGGGGTGGAGCAGCGGCAGCTCGCGTGGCTCATAACCACGAGGTCGCAGGTTCGAGTCCTGCCCCCGCAACCAGTAGTACAGCATCCTCTGTTATTCGAGCAGAGGTTTTTATTTGCCTAAATTGCTTAAGAATCTTATTGATTAAATTAAAAATGGCCTTTTGCTATGATGAGTTAGATGAATAGCGTTGAAGCCATACTGCTGGACATGAACGGTGTTTTAGTAAATGACGAACACCTACACGAGGAGGCATTCGCTATAACATTCGAAGATAGCGGACTTTCATTACAGCCCGAGGACTATAAGGCATATTTTGCTGGCAGGACAGATAAAGAAGGAGTCGAAGCATACTTAGCCGCTAAAGGTAGTAATATTCCTGCCGATAAAATAGTTTTGGCTAAGTCCCAGCGATATATCCAACTGTCTAGTGAAGGTGTTCAGGATTACGAAGGTGTAAGGGAGTTTGTAGAAAGGGCTGTTAGAAGAGGAATTAAAGTAGCAGTAGTTACAAGTGCACCTAGAAACGAAGCATCCTCTCTATTAGAAAGTATAGGCATAGCTCGCTATTTAGCGACAAGCGTAACTGCCGAAGACGTGAATAACGGTAAACCGAGCCCTGAAGGGTACCTTAAAGCCGCCGAACGTTTACAAATAGATCCTGCTAAATGCTTAGTTGTAGAGGATGCACCTAGTGGTATATTAGCGGCCAAAAAGGCTGGAATGATGTGCGTAGCAGTTAGTAATACGCATACACCTGATGAGCTTATTATGGCCGACGAAATTGTACCTCAGCTATCGGAGATAAGTTTTTATTTAGATTATTAAAGTACAACCGTCATACGGTAAAGTAACTTATCTTTCGCTAGTTATAGATAGAATCTTTAATCTACTTAACACTAGAGGGAGTTTTGGTTAAACAATAATTCGGCAGTGGTATAATTGATACCCATGAATAGCATTATTATATTTTGTGCACAGTATCTTTTTATTGCAGTTCTTATTGGGCTTGTTGTTGCCTGGCTTCAGCTAGCTAAAGACAAAAAAGTTAACTTCTTTTTAGCTACGATTGTAGCCGGCGTTATTGCTTTTGTAATATCCAGAATCGCCAGCAAAATATATTACGACCCTAGACCATTTGTGACTGAACATGTTAAACCTCTAATTAAACATGCTGCCGACAATGGATTCCCCTCAGATCATGCACTGTTAACCGGTACGCTAACTGCTATAACTTATTTTTATAACAAAAAAGTATCCTACATTATGTTTTTGCTGACTTTTATCATCGGGCTCTCAAGGGTTCTTGCTAAAGTTCACTCACCCCTAGATATTATTGGCGGATGGGTATTCGGGGTTGTAGGAGCGATATGCGGCTATTTGTTAATCGAATGGGCATCTAAGAAGTACCTGGCTAAGTATATATCCGAAAAATGATTCTGAATGTGAACGCAAAACTATTGCGTAAAGTACCGCAAGTTACATTGTTGTTCTGGGTAATTAAGCTGTTGACGACGGCTATGGGAGAATCAACGTCGGACTTTTTAGTATTTCAGTTCAATCCGTATGCGGCAGTAATCCTCGGGTTTGTTGTATTTGTAGGAGTACTATTTTTACAATTTAGAACTAAAAGATACATACCTTTGGTTTATTGGCTAGCAGTATTAATGGTGGCTATATTCGGTACAATGGCAGCCGATGTCATGCATGTTGTCATCGGCATACCATATTTAGTAACAACCATCGCCTTTGCCATCTTGCTTGGTATAGTTTTTTATTTATGGAAGACCACAGAAGGCACATTGTCCATTCATAGTATTACAACAACAAGAAGAGAATTATTTTATTGGGCAACTGTTTTAACTACATTTGCTCTGGGAACGGCGGCTGGCGACCTTTTTGCTTATACTTTTAAATTAGGTTTCCTTTCAGCCGGAATAATATTTGCAGGCCTGTTTATAGTGCCTGCTTTAGGCTTCTTTTTACTCAAATGGAATCCAATATTCTCCTTTTGGTTTGCCTATATTATGACAAGGCCACTTGGGGCTTCATTTGCTGACTGGACAGGTAAGGCCCATAGCCTAGGTGCCTTGGGTTGGGGCGATGGTCCGGTAGCGGGCGTGCTATTTTTACTAATAATTATCTGTGTAGTTTATTTGCAGATAACACATGAAGACGTCGATAAAAGTCCCGCAATAAGCTCGTCTACTCGGTAGCCAGGGGAATCTATTGACTCAAAACTTATGCACGAAGAACAGCATCTCTTCGCCAAGGCTATAGATAATTCGCCCAGCTAAAAAACGTCCGTGTAAGTTAACTTACTGCTGTAAAATCATATCTCCACTAGAGTAATGAATACTTCTAAAAGGAGGTAAATGTAATGTCAACTCACGTACAGCAAATTAAACAAGTCGGTAATGATGGTATGGTCACTGAGAGAACGGCACGAGTCGATGACAACGGTGCAGACCGTGTGGTTACTGAAAGACGGCATGCCAGCCTTGCCTCAAGAATAATCTGGTATGTGGCCGGAGTTCTTTTGGTCCTGCTAGCGTTTCGCTTTATCCTTGCCTTACTCGGCGCTAATGCAACCAATCAATTCGCAAACTTTATTTATAGTACCAGCCATCCTTTTGTGGCACCCTTTTTCGGATTGTTTGGCTATAACTTGCATTATGGTGTGTCGCGTTTTGAGACCTTTACACTGGTTGCCATGCTAGTTTACGCAGTTGTTGCGTGGGGTTTGGCCAGACTTTTCACCATACGTCGTGACGCCGAGATAGACAGCCAAGTCTAGAGTATTAGTAAGGCAATATAGCAAGAAAGTTCAATCGTTGCTATCATCGTATAGATGAATAAATTGCTAGCCTTAATCCTGGTTGGATTTTCGGTAGGTCTCGATAACTTTGCGATATCAATCGCTATGGGTTTGTCGGGATTAAGTAGACGCCACCGCTTAAGAAACAGTTTAGTCTTTTGTGGATTTGAAACCGGAATGCCAATAGTCGGTTTCATTGTCGGGCGGACTATCGCCGGTTCTTTAGGTAGCGCTGCCAGTATATTCGGCGGCGCACTACTGGTTGCCACCGGGCTATATACAATCGTCCAAGATTTACTTATACAAGAAACCGACACCCCAGCACCTAATAGCATAAAGAGACTCCTGATTATGGGACTTTCAATAAGCATAGATAGTCTTGTTGTCGGCTTTAGCTTAGGGGCTACTAAAGAGCCACTAGCTGAGACGGTCATAATTATAGGTATTTTCAGCATAATCCTGTCACTTCTAGGAATGGAACTAGGCAGTCGGCTCAAAAGTAATATTGAAAGCTACAGTGAGCTCTTTGGTGGCGCCATATTAATAATTGTAGGTATTTTGATAGGCTTTAAGGTTCTTTAGTTTATCTTTAATGTTGTTACTTTATTTAAGCTAAATGCTTTACAATGATTACTAATGCAAGGCGGCTTAAACACTACGAGTAATGCGGGATCGCAAACCACGACCCAGAACCCGCAATCGGCAACGTCCGATCCTGGCCTTACTTCTAACCAGAGCAACCTCCAATCTAGCTCAGTAAACCTGTTTGATTCCAACACTGGGGTTTCATTAAGCCCAACTACGCTCCCGAGTGTCACCCTAAGTCCGACGACTTCATCTTCCAAGTCGTATGTATTACCTGCGCCTAAGCAACATCATGTAGATTGGCTCTTGCTTGGTATTGTGATTGCAGTTTTCCTATTAGCACTTGCCATATTTTGGCAAACAACATTAGGTGCAAAAACTACAACAGAATAATCATTAACGCTATTGCAGAGCAGACGCTAAACAAACTAGAATACAACTGAGGTCAACAAAAACAAAACTGATTACCAAATTTGACAAAACAACAAATTTGTGTATAATGTTATACGTTGAGTGATCACAAAACAAAAAACATTAACAATTTAAAAAAGGCAGGATCATCATTATGAAAAGCAATGGTGGTTTAACCTTTGAGCTCTCAACCTCTCAAGATTTTATAAAGATCGACCGGTTGCTAAAAAAGCTCTAAGGTAAAAAAGAAAGAGTCCGTCGTTGAAGCGGGCTCTTTTTTATTCATGCTTACTTCAAACCTTAAGCCTGTAATTCCTTGGCGCAAGGTGCTACAATCTCATAAAGCTCTTTGGAGGGAATCATGGCAAATAAACAAGAATTGTTATCACCTGATCCAGCAGTAGAAGAGGCTGTCTATTCAAACGAAAAAGATAGGTTTTTTGACTTCTTAGAGAGTCAATATCTAGGCATAACTTTCGATGATGTGTTGGAAAATACCGGCGCAGGACAAATGCGCGAGCTACCGAAGGTCATAGACATCATGTCTAAGTTCTCGGTTAACATTCCAGTAAAAATACCAATCATCAGCTCACCCATGACAACTGTTACGGAGAGTGATATGGCAATAACCATGGCGAGAGAGGGCGGCTTAGGTATTATTCATGCTGCAATGACAAAGGAAGAACAATATGATGAAGTCCGACGAGTCAAGAAGGCTACTCAGGCAAGAATAGATAAACCGTTCTGTGTACGAAGCGATCAATCTCTGCAAAATATCAATGCAATATGTAAAGAGAAGCGTTTTGGCTTTCGTACTTTTCCTGTTCAGAATGCCGACGGTAAGGTTGTAGGCGTACTAACCAATAAAGATTTTGAGTTCGCGGATCATTTAGACCTGACTGCTGCTGATTGTATGACTCCTTTGGAAGACGTACACTCAGCCCCTGTCAATACAACTTTAGAAGAAGCATACAACCTGATGAAAAAATACAAGTGCAACATGTTGCCGCTAGTAAAAGAAGACGGTTCGCTGGCCGGTCTTTATTTATGGTCAGATGTTAAGCGGACAATGCTTGATGTTGCTAATTTTAATGTAGACGAAAATGGTAATTTACGTGTGGGAGCTGCCGTTACAACCGGATTAGAAGGCATTGAAAGAATGGAAGCTTTAGATAAGTACGCGGATGTATTTGTGCTTGATACGGCTGATGGCGATTCATATTACATGTTTCAAACGCTACGTGAAGCAAAGAAGAACCCGAATATAACAGCTGATATTGTAGTGGGTAATATAACCAGTGGTTTATCTGCAGTTGAACTGGCTAAGGCAGGTGCTGACGGCTTTCGAGTTGGTCAAGGCGGTGGTTCAATATGCACCACGCGTCCTGAAACCGGCATCGGCACTCCCCAGGTGACAGCCGGTTACCGCGTTGTCAGGGCATTGGGCGGTAAGTTTGCGCATCTACCTGTCTGCTCTGATGGTGGAATAAGTAAGCATGGACATATATCAATAGCAATTGCTGCCGGTGCCAATACTGTTATGCTTGGAAATATGCTTGCCGGTACCGATCAAGCACCTGGTGAAGTAGTCATAGAAAATGGCCAAAGGAAGAAGTTATATATTGGCATGGGGTCAGCTCTTGCTATTAGCCAAAATGAAGTATCAAGAAAACGCTATGACAACGGTGGTGGTCTAATCAATCCAGAGGGTGTACCAGCCTATGTTCCTTATAAAGGTGATGCCGAAACCGTTATCAAATTAGCCGTGGCATCTCTTCGAAAAAGTTTACGTTATGTAAAAGCACCTAATCTTGATTACCACAGACGTAATACGATGTTCACTCGGTCTAGCGAGAATGGTGTAAGAGAGTCCAACCCCCACGATGTCCAAGTTATTGGTAGCTAAACTATCGTCTAATGACTTGATCGCGCCCAGGCCCTACCCCAATATTGGCTATTTTCACAGCATTTCTGAGGATGCCCATTTGGTTGATCATATTCTCGAAGAAATGAATGAAATTGCGGGCATTTTCCGGTAAATCATCAAAATCTCTAACATCTTCAATTGATTCTGTCCAGGTTGGTAGTTCGACATAAATTGGCCTGCACCGTTCTAGCTGACACGCGGCCGCAGGGGCTATGTCTAGAAGTTGGCCCTCTAGCTCGTAATTTACGCAAACCAGGAAAGAGTCTCCAAATCTCGTAACCCAGTCAAGTTTGGACAAGCAGATGTTATCTGGACGATTTACCATGCATGCTCTACCTATCTGGGGAAAGTCTAAATAGCCCAGGCGCCTTATTCTACCTGTAGTTTTTCCTTTTTCAGCGTCTACGGAATCCATATCGCCATGAAGTCTTTCAAGTAAATCTTGATCATGAATTTCTGTTACAAACGGACCGTCACCAACATGTGAATGTATGCTTTTAACAATACCGGTTACTTTGCTTATTTCTTCAGCAGGAATACCTAAGCCTTTAATAGCGCCCCCAACAGTTGTAGTTGACGAGGTGGTATATGGCCACATTCCGTGATCAATATCAAGCAAAAATGCTTGTGCACCTTCAGCCAAAGCTCGAGCAGGATGTCTGACGTCGAGTAGGCGGCGATTGGTATATAAAACCGTATCTGTAACGTATTCACCAAGTAGTTGGGCGCACTGCATGAACTCTTCAGTCTTAGCCTCTTCATCAATTGGATCAATTAAATTATCTCGGAATGGACGCTGCGCCTTAAGTGATGAAAGCACAGTGTCCCTAAGAGATCTAGGATTTTCGATTATGTCTTCCATTCTGTGACCGATACGTTGGGCGCGAGAAGATGCCACCTGGGCTATGCCTGACTTAGTGCTACCCTGAGCACCATCTCCACTTTCCCGAATCATATCCTCATAAACATGGTGAGGCATGACCATATTAGCTTGCTGGCTAATCTTTAGTCTGTCTGGATTAACCTCAAGTCCTTTGCTTCGTACATCACCAATTTCGGTACAAAGTTTAACAGGGTCAATAAATTGACCATTACCCATTACATTCACTACGTGGTCGTATGCTATACCGGACGGTATCTGGTGAAGAGCCAGATCTTGCCCATCTGGCAACACAATAGTATGCCCAGCATTTGCTCCGCCATTAAAACGAAGAACTAAATCACAATCCTGGGCTTTATCATCAATGAAGCGACCTTTACCTTCGTCACCTCTCTGAAATCCCAGCACAACTTCTACAGACATTTCCTCTAAAGATTACAATATTCTGCAATAAAACGCAAAAAATGCTAATAAAGAAAACTACCAAGTAACCAAATTGTAATATAGTCACAATAATGTTATCATTTAGTAATAATGCCACTAGTAGAACCAAGAGATATGTTTAGCGCAGAAGCTGTTCAGGAATGGTTAATTCAGGAGGCGGCTAACTCAACTTTAAACCGAAATAGTCCGCTAGACGACTTAGGGCAAATGAGACAAACACTTATTAACAGAAGCGACCCCAAAATTAGTGGCCATATCAGTCGAATGGAAAACTGGCTACCTCTATTAGAAGAAGTTTTAACTCGGAGAGAAACAGAAAGTTTAATTGCTAATATATCTTTCGGGGCAATGGTCTTTCTGTCAGGTACATACAGGCGCCAGAGAATTATGCAGTCAACAGACCAAGCCGATTATTATGAGCGAAAAAAGCAGTGGAAACATCCGGGTGGGGTCGACATTCAATCGGTAATGGCCAACTATTTTGCAGACGACAGACTACTGGGTATAACTGCCGAGGAACTTAATGAGGTGGGAGAAGAATCTATTGCCGTAACTAAAAGTTCAATGACTACTATTTATAATAACGTTCCGAAGGATTTTGGTGCTGAACAGTCAACTTCCGTTAAGTGCATTAATAACGAGCAGATGGCCTGGTGTAATTTTCTCAGTAAAAGTCTGACTTATGCATCAGCCAGACTAGATTTGCCAGTATATAAGGTTCCAATCTTAGAGCCAAAGCCCATCACTGAAAGCAGTCGTACAACTTTAGAGGAGTTATTGCTGGCTCCTAAATATTTATAGATTTGTTGGTGCAGATAGGTAATTGATTGCGATTGAAATTACGGTAGCTGAGGCTCAAACCGATTAGCAAACTCTAGTGCTATTTTTAGATCTTCTTCTGAGAATGTCTTACCGTCTTTATCGTGTATGATTTCAAGCATAGCAATAGTTCTTTGATCCCGTTTTACAGGGACAATCATCACGGATTCTATATAAAACCCTTCAAGCATTTTCTGCAGATGATTTGCTAGAGCCGGCTTACCGGACTTATATACGCTTACATTGCCACTAGGAACATTCTCATCGTAAGGATTCTTTATAGCGACCCACTCGGGAGGCATATTATAGCTATCAAAACAATCTAAATGCCTTTCGGCGTCATTGGGTACCATGATTGCCGCTGAATCAGCGCCAAGTTCATTAACAATAACTTCTAAGTTAAACCGAGACATCTATCATTACTATAGCAATAATTAAAAAAGCAAACTATAAACAAACTTTATTCGCTGAAGTCTCTTAGCAGTATCAATAGAATTTTGCTAAATCAGAAAGCGCTCGTTTTCCGTTACCTCCAGTATATATTGGATCATCAAAGCGGTCTGGTATCCCAGGTTACATAAGTTCTCTAAAGCTCTCGTCTATACGCGTTCTGGTCGTTCTTCTCATCCAATCAGTATCTTCGGTACGCAAACATTCTAATAATACTAGTTAAAAAAGCACCTATATCAAAAGCATAAGCATTGTGGTAGCGGCGAGTGGGCTTGAACCACTGACCTCAGGCTTATGAGTCCTGCGCTCTAACCAGCTGAGCTACGCCGCCATGAATAATAGAATTCAGACAATAAATATACCATGAATTACATCTGTTAGCTAGTTTTTAATACCTAAGAATAGGGCCGAGCCGACACCAATTACGATCACCACAATCCTTAAACTATGGGACGAAACTTTCTGTATATAGGTTGAGCCTAGATAGCCGCCAACAGCACTGCCTAGAGCAGTAAAAACGCCGATTCGCCAATTTATTAAATGGGATGAATAAAGCAAAACTATGTCGGCCAGGGCGATAGCCACAGACACGAGGTTTTTAACAGCATTCATGCGGTGAATGTAATTATGAAGTCCCGTGAAACCTAAAAAGGCTAACATAACAAAGCCAAAGCCAGCTCCGAAATAGCCTCCATAGATAGATAAAGGAACTAACCCCAAGGAAATAATTAAGAGAGGTTTTGTGTCATTACCCTTTTTCTTGCCACTTATATGGCTTTTCAATCTTTTGTATAGAATCGGCTGAAAAGCAAACAGAGCGACAGCAATAATTAACAGCCAGGGAACTAAACTGGCGAAATTGTTAGCTTTGGTCTCTCGCAGTAATACAGCTCCAACTGCCGATCCGGCTAAGGCGGGAATGAGCAGTAGAAAGTATTTCCTGGGTACTTTCTTCAGCTGATTTTTATAACCGTACGCCGAGCTAACACCGCCAGGTAATATTGCCACGTTGGCGGTTGCGTTAGCGACCAAAGCGGAAACATGTCCAAAAGCTATTATCGCTGGGAAGCCAAGTAGCATACCACCGCCAGCAATAGCATTCATGCTACCGACGAAAATTCCGATCAGAAACAGGATTAGATCATTTGTCATTTCGGTTTTTATTATTTACTCTAAACACAGTATACCCTGAACCCTTGTACAATGGATGTTATCCATGGAGATTTCACTGCCTAAAGACAAGACGTATATTGTGGCTATCAGTGGGGGTGTTGACTCAATGGTGCTACTGGATCTTTTAGTAGATGCTCATCACGCTAATAATTGGAATCTAGTAATTGCCCACGTTGATCATGGAATCCGATCTGATTCGGGACAAGATAAAGATTTAGTTGCAACAGTAGCTAAAAAACATAATCTTGTCTTTGAGTTCACACAGCTCAGTCTTGGAGAAGCTACAAGCGAACAAGTAGCTAGAGTAAAAAGATATGAATTCCTGGATCGTTTAGCAAGGGATTATAAAGCATCAGCCATAGTTACAGCCCATCATGAAGATGATCTAATTGAGACGGCGATTATTAATATCATTAGGGGAACCGGAAGAAAGGGACTAACATCGCTTGTTAATAACCCTCACCGCCTTCGGCCGCTCATTAGTTACTCAAAAGCAGATATTATTTCCTATGCTAGAAAAGCTAATTTAGTGTGGCGCGAAGATACTACAAATGCCGACCAAAAATACTTAAGAAACTATATAAGAATAAATATTATACCTAAGCTTAATGATTCAGCCAGGTCTAAGTTTGTCGCTATATTAAATAATATGAGCATTCTTAACTTAGAGCTTGACGACATACTCGATAAGCTAATCAAGCAACAGCCAGATAATCAGCTAGATAAACTATGGTTTAGTTTATTGCCTAACGCAGTCGCCAAAGAAGTTTTAGCTGCTTGGTTTAGACACAATAATTTGGCCGGATTTAACAAGCTAACGCTTGAAAGATTAGTTGTATCTGCTAAAGTGGCAAGAGTAAAACAACGCTTTCCAATTTATAGCGGCACATATTTAATTATTAATAAGAGTACTTTAAGTCTATCTAAGTAGGCTTAATTAGAGGAAAAAAGGTATAATAGTCTTTTATGGATAGTAAATTACCTGGGCAGAACCGTAAGCAATCACCGAAAAACCGGCATGCTAAAAATGCTGGCTTCATTGCTCTAATTGTTCTGTTTGCATTAATAGTTTTTGCGGCCTATGACCAACCGTCTAATTTAAACGAAATAAGTATTACTCAAGCTATTGCCAATAATAATGCCGGAGATTACAGCAAGATTCTGGTCAGCGGCAATGAGCTCGATATAACACCTAAAGGCCAAAACCATCCCACATTGAAGACTTATGTCGATCCGAACTCCAGCCTAAAGAGTCAGGGCTTTAATATAAACAAGTCGGACGTAACCTATAAAGCCGCCAGCTCCAGCGGTTCAACCATACTTTCTTTAGCTGAATCTATTGTGCCGGTCCTACTAATCGGTGCTCTTTTATACTTCATGCTCAGAAGCGCTCAAGGCCAAGGCAACCAAGCACTAAGTTTCGGTAAAAGTCGAGCGCGATTATATGGTAACGAAAAAGATAAAGTAACTTTCAAAGAAATTGCTGGTTCTGCAGAAGCCAAACAAGACCTAGAAGAAGTTGTAGAATTTCTGAAGTTCCCCAAGAAGTTTAATTCGATGGGCGCTCGTATCCCGAAAGGTGTTTTACTTGTGGGACCTCCCGGTACCGGTAAAACAATGCTAGCAAGGGCAGTAGCCGGGGAAGCCAACGTACCATTCTTCAGTATCTCCGGATCAGAATTCGTGGAAATGTTTGTCGGTGTTGGCGCTTCCCGCGTCCGTGACTTATTTGCTAAAGCAAAAAAGAACGCGCCCTGCATTATCTTTGTCGATGAAATTGATGCTGTCGGCCGCCGCCGAGGCAGTGGCATGGGTGGTGGACACGATGAGCGGGAACAGACCTTAAACCAGATCTTAGTAGAGATGGATGGATTTGAGCAAGGGCAGAATGTAATTGTCTTGGCAGCAACTAACCGGGCCGATGTACTTGATCCTGCTCTACTGCGCCCTGGTCGTTTCGATCGCCGGGTTAATATTGGTCTTCCTGACCGAAAAGACCGTGAAGCAATTTTAAGAGTTCACTACGCTAAAAAGCCGATTGCTAAAAATGTTGATCTTGATTCACTGGCGGCAAAAGCAGCCGGGAGTTCTGGAGCTGATCTTGCCAATATTGCTAATGAGTCAGCTATAATAGCGGCCCGTAATTCCCACCATCAGATAACCCAACATGATGTTACAGAAGCTTTCGAACGGGTAGCTATTGGACCTGAGCGTAAAAGTCGCATTATGTCTGACAAAGATAAAGAGGTCACGGCTTATCATGAAGCGGGGCATGCCTTAGTCGGTCATGTGCTACCTGATGCTGATCCGGTTCACAAAGTAACTATTATACCGAGAGGCAATACCGGAGGAGTTACTTGGTCTATACCACCGGAAGATCGGATGTTTACTAGTCTCGTTCAATTCAAAGATGCCCTAGCGAGAGCCCTAGGCGGTCGTGTTGCTGAAGAAATTATCCTCGGCTATGATCACATTACGACAGGCGCAGGCAGTGACCTGCCCAGTGCCGCCGAAATGGCTAGAGATATGATCGTTAACCAGGGTATGGGCGATAAGCTTAGAAACCAAGTCTTCCATATCGATGACGGCATGATGATTGATCGACTGGTCCATGAAAGAGAATATTCTGACGAGACAGCAAAGGCCATTGACGATGAGGTAGAAAGTTTAATTACCGAAGCCGCCAATCGGGCAAGAGCCGTAATTAAAGCCAACCTAGATAAGCTTGAAGCATTAAAAGATAAATTACTTGAAAAAGAAACAGTTGAAGCCGATGAAGTAGCTGAAACTCTCAAAGGTGCTAAACTTCCGGCTTCCGCTGCATTATACTAGGTGGAAATGAACCCCACCGCTAGCCCGAATAAGCGAAAACCGCGAATCAGCATTTCCAATGTGGCGGCTTTGCTCATCGCCACCTCCCTAGCTGGGCAGTTACTAGGATTCTTAAGGACTAAGTTAGTTAATGCGAACTTCCCAACTGCTGGTCCTCACAGTACTGATGCCTACTTTGCCGCCTTTAACGTACCTGATCTATTTTTCTACACTATTGCTGCTGGAGCACTTGGTGTGGCCTTCATGCCGGTTTTGGCTGATCGCTTGTCTAAGAATGACCGGCGCGGTATGTGGGAATTATCCAATAGTTTAATGAACTTCCTAGCCATATTGATGGGGATAGTCGGTCTAATAATATTGGTATTTGCGAATCCTCTAATCAAATACATTGTCGCGCCCGGCTTGTCCCCGGCGCAGGTGCATACGGCCGCCAATATTATGAGATTAATTGCATTCAACCCCTTTCTCTTCATGGTTTCTGGCATTTTAAATGCTTCTCAGCAAGCCATGGGCAGGTTCTTTTTTTATGCCATAGCTCCGCTGTTTTACAACGTTTCGATCATTATTAGTATCTATGTCTTCAAGGGAAATATCGGTCTAGTTGGGCTCGGGATAGGAGCACTGGCCGGCGCCCTTCTACAGCTTGGCGTAGTGATTATAGGCCTGTGGCGCCTAGGCTACAGTTACAAACCAAAGATTCAGTGGAAAAGCCGCGAGTTTCATTTAATACTTCGTAATTTGCCACCAAGATCGCTCGACCAGGGAATGGATCAAATCGAAAGTATAGTAGAGACCCATGTTGCCAGCGGGCTTGGTAGCGGTAATATTACCTACTATAACAACGCCTTTATATTATCTACCGCCCCGATTCTGTTAATCGGTACGGCGATATCGACAGCCGCTTTCCCACGGCTAAATAACCGTCTTAGTCGAGGCCGCCCGGATCTATTTAGAAAAGACTTCTTAATGGTGATTAGAGCAATGATCTGGATTAGCGCACCGCTAGTAGTCCTGTGCTATTTCTGCCGAGGCTATTTAGCACGCTTAATCTACGACCACGGAAGTCCACAAATTGCGGCCATTTTTGGGTATTTAACGCTCGCCATTTTCTTCAGAATTCTTTACTCCATTATTTCTCGGTGGTTTTATGCGCAGAAAGATACTAAAACACCAATGTTTGTATCTATATTTACGATTGGCCTGAATGTAATTCTAGCCATAACACTAGCCAGACCACAGACTTACGGAGTAGAAGGACTAGCTATGGCTCAATCAATTGTTGCGTTAGTGGAAGTGTTTATTTTGGTTTCAATCATGCTTTACCGAGATCCTAAACTATTCGATACGGAGTTTTGGAGTGGCGTTTGGCGAATCGCCTCAGTTACCGGATTTAGCGTAGTAGCCAGCTTTATCATGATTTCTCTCTATCCATTGGGTCTAAACGACCGGGGAATATTTACGCTCGGTAGCAAGCTGTTCTTTATAACGGCCGTCACTTTCGTAGTTCATTTAGCTGTCTCGGCGCTATTTGATCTTGATGAAGTTAGACCGGTTCTCAGTCGAATCAAACGGATAGCTCTCAGCCCGGTAAAAGTTGATTTATAGCTTTTGCTTACCTCTGTTAATTCTGTTATAATAGGGTTAACGATGACCACTACCCATATCCGTAATTTTTCTATTATTGCTCATATTGATCATGGCAAGTCGACACTTGCCGATCGCCTAATGGAATTAACTGGCACCGTAGAGAAGCGGGACATGAAAGCCCAACTACTGGATAAAATGGATTTAGAGCGCGAAAAGGGCATCACCATTAAACTGGCACCAGTCAGGATGGCTTATAAGGGCCATGAATTAAATCTCATTGATACACCGGGTCATGTGGATTTTAGCTACGAAGTCAGCCGCAGTCTGGAAGCCTGCGAAGGAGCGTTATTGGTAGTAGATGCTACTCAAGGAATCCAAGCCCAAACTGTATCCAATGTCTATTTAGCCATGCAAGCGGACTTAACTATTATCCCGATCCTTAATAAGATTGATTTGCCGGCATCGGATGTCGATAAATGTGCCGAAGAGATAATTAGTCTGCTCGGTTGTGCAAAGGAAGATATACTACTGGCATCAGCTAAAACCGGCGAGGGTGTCGATAAAATACTTGATGCAATTATTGATCGTTTACCGCCTCCAAAAGAGACAAATGAGCCGGAAACCAGAGCTTTAATCTTTGATAGTTACTATGATGACTATCGGGGAGTTATTCTCTATGTCAGAATCTTTAACGGTGAGGTTAATAAGTCCGACAATTTCAAAATTATGTCTACCACGGCCGAAGGCATTGCTTTGGAGGTAGGCTTTTTGAATCCGGGTATGAAACCAAATAATAAACTCGCGCAAGGCGAGATCGGCTACATAGTAACTAATCTTAAATCCACTCGTGAAGCTAAGGTTGGTGATACCTTAACACTATTATCTAAGCCGGCAACTAATCCATTGCCAGGTTATAAAGATGTTAAGCCATTTGTTTACGCTGGCTTTTTTCCTGAGAGTAATGAGGACTACCAGGAGCTTAAAGACGCCATCGAAAAACTATCGCTAAGTGATTCAGCTATTCAGTTCCAACCGGAAAATTCCCCTGTACTAGGCTTTGGTGTGCGGATTGGCTTTCTCGGTCTACTGCACATGGATATAGTCCGTGAAAGGCTAGAAAGAGAATACGACCTAAGCCTAGTTGTTACCAATCCTTCTACCGACTATAAAGTACGTCTTAACACTGGCGAAGAAATCGATATTAAAAGCGCGACCGACTTACCCGATCCGACACTCATTAGAGAAATCAAGGAACCATGGATAGAAGGTGAAATAATAGTTCCTCAGGAATATGTTGGACCGGTTATTCAACTTATTTCCTCGAAACGGGGAACTCAAAAGAATCTTAGCTACGCCAGCACTAGGGCCCTGATTAGCTTTGAAGCTCCGCTAGCTAATTTACTGACCGATTTCTACGATCAACTTAAAAGTTTGACTAGCGGTTACGGCTCATTTAATTATGAGCTAAAAGACTATCGTGTAGAGGATTTAGTACGAGTCGATTTTTATGTAGCAGGGGAAATGGTCGGCGCATTGTCGTTGATGGTTCATAGAAGTGAGGCTAACTCTCTAGGACGTGAAGTTGTAGGCAAACTAAAAGACATAATCCCGCGCCAAAACTTCAAAGTTGCTCTACAAGCGGCTATTGGCGGTAAGTTTATAGCCAGAGAAGACCTGAGTGCCTATCGTAAAGATGTTACTAGTGGTCTGTATGGCGGTGATGTATCACGTAAGAAAAAAGTACTAGCCAAACAGGCAAAAGGTAAAAAAAGGTTGAAAAGATTCGGTAAAGTAGATATTCCTAGTGAAGCCTTCACGGTTATGCTTAAGCGAGATTAATTAGCTTAACAGGGGCAAATCTGTTATAAATAGACAATGAACGAATTAAAACAAATAGACGAGTTTCGGAAAGTGCTGTCAGACTACCAGTTACCCGAAGCGGCGAAATCTGCCTTAGAACAAATCGAATTAGTTATGTTGGTCGGTCCTTCATCAAGCGGCCGCAACTCTATTATTAACGAGTTGCTAAAGTCCGGTAGTTACCACTACGTTATATCCGATACTACTAGGCAACCACGCGAAAATAACGGCGTATTGGAACAAAATGGCCGTGAATATTGGTTTAGGACCGAAGACGAGATACTTGACGATTTAAAAGCGGGTAAGTTTCTAGAGGCCGCAATAATTCATAACCAACAGGTTTCCGGCATTAGTATCAGGGAACTGCAAGCAGCCGCCGATGAACGAAAAATTGCCATCGATGAGATTGAAGTGGTAGGTGCAGATAATATTCATAAAGTAGCACCGGAAGTCATCTTTCTTTTCATATTACCTCCTAGCTTTGATGAATGGATGGTTAGGATGAATGCTCGAGGCACGCTACCGGAAGACGAAACCAGACGGCGGCTAGAGAGTGCCATTAATGAAGTCAGTATCGCATTGGACCGCAACTTTTACTGCTTTATCGTCAACGATACATTCGTTAAAACTGCCACAAAAGTCGATGACATCGCCCACGGGCAAGTTATATCAACTGAAGAACAAGCAGCCGCTCGAAAGGTCGCTAAACAACTTATAGCCGATACCAAAGCCTACCTTAATCAATAACAAATAAAGTATAATAGGTATATATGAAAGCAATTTGGAACGACAAAGTTATAGCAGAAGCAGACCGGGATGAACTAGTTTTCATTGAAAGAAATTGGTATTTTCCCCCAGATAAAGTTAATACTGAGTTTTTAAGAAAGAGTGACACGCCATACACTTGTCCTTGGAAGGGTGTCTGTCAGTACTTTGATGTCGGTGAGGGAGAAAATTGGTCAAAAGATAATGCCTGGTCTTACCCTGAGCCTAAACCATCGGCGATAGACATAGTTAAACACGACTTTTCTAATTACGTTGCCTTCTGGCGTGATGTTCAAGTCGTCGATTAATTATCGGTTTTAGGAACTTTCTTGCCCTTAGATCTTGCCTTACTTAAGCCGACTGCAATCGCTTGCTCATCGCTTTTATATTTACCTTCATGCTTATGCTCATGCATAGCCTGACGAACATCATTTGAGGCAGTTCTATCGTATTTTGGCATTTGTTTTTATCCTTTCTGTGAGGCTTTCCTGATTCTCAACCAACTAATTTAATACGTATCGGTTTTTTCTTCACTGGGTCCTAGGCTACTGGGTTGCAGTTCATCCGGGTCATCAAGTTCTTGGTCGCTTAAGAGGTCAGATTTATCCTGTCTGCTAAGGTCGTCTCTTTTAGTATCATAACCTAGAGAATGGATGCGACTATCTGCCTCATTGGCTGTTTCGGTCGGTGCAATAATCGTATCGGCACCTTGCTCAACCGCACTTTCCGGCTGATCCTCCAACATAGTCATGATTGTTTCTGTAAATAATGGTATATCATCGGGCTGGCGGCTGGTGATTAAGTTATCGTCAATTACGACAGGCATATCTACCCAATCGCCCCCGGCATTCATTATGTCATCGCGGATGGTATGGTAACTGGTCAGCTTGCGCCCATCAACCAGATCGGCCGACACTAATATCCACGGTGAGTGGCAAATTACTGCAACCGGCTTGCCGCTATCTAAGAATTCAGATGTCCATTGTTTGACTTCTTCATTAACTCTTAAGCTATCGGCGTTGATGGCACCACCGGGTAGAACTAGGGCATCATAGTCGATCCAGTCAGCTTGTTCGAGTAACAAATCTGCTTCGAATTCATCGCCTTTGTCGGCGTGATTTAGCCCTTGCAGATGCTTATCCTTAGTAGCTATTACCGTCACGTCAGCCCCGGCATCAGCTAGTGTTCTGATCGGTTCTTCATATTCCGCCTGCTCGAAGTAATTGTCTACTAGGACTGCTATGTGCTTACCACTTATATTCCTCATAAATCCTCCTGAGTTCATTACTAATCAATCTTATAAGCCTATCTCGCTATGGGCTGTAAGGTATTAGGCAATAAGGTGTTAGAACCTGACTCTCAAAACCCTACCCAAGTAAGATAAAAGACGCTATCCTGTTCCTTGTTCACCTATTAAAACAAACAAGGAGAAAAGATATGCGTCTTTTACGTGCTCATCATATAACAAATTTAGTAGCTGTCATAGATAGT
>DASSZG010000021.1:0-18113 GCA_035702905.1 Saccharimonadales bacterium (SeqCode) | reverse complement strand
CCTCGTAGCCAACACCTTTGGCTCCTAGATACTTTTTCACCATCTGGCAATAAGCACAGGTGTTTGTAGTAAAGATAGTGATGTTTTTAACCATTGTTTTATGATCCCCCTTGTTAGATCTTTTAGTTACGCGGTTTTTTTAGAGTAAAAGTGCCTCCTACCGCTTATACCTCCCGGTAGTGCAGTCATCATTCTTTAGTATCTAAAGCGCAACTTTTTTTCAGTTTTTTATGTACTTTTGATGATTGTTTGACTGTAAAACAAATTATATATAGCGTCAGAGTTAAAAGCAAGACACCACATATTGTGCTTTTTACCCCAAATCATTACAGATATGTTAAGGTGAGGAAAAATACAGGTTAATTTATTTTTTCCACAGTAACGTTAAAAACCAGGTCAGCGTTAGCCGGTATGCCGGAATTAGGAGGCGGGCTGGCGCCATAAGCTAAACCGGCTGGTATTAGCAGTTGCCTTGTGCCACCAACTTTCATGCCAGGTATACCTAATTTCCATCCGGTAATGACGTTGTTAAGGGATAACGGAACCGGTTGACCGCCACTTGTTTCAGTACTTTGGAAGATAATGCCGGTTGAAGCAACTGCCCCGGTGTAGTTAACCGTCACGTTGTCGCCGCTTTTTACCGTTGGGCCAGTGCCGACTTGTAGATCGGTTTCTTTAAGTACGGGAACACTTGAGACTGGGGTGAACCCTGCCAACTTAGTACCGGCCGCATTAGTGGCGGTTTTGTTATTGGAGGTGTTTGTGTTGTTAGTATTGGTCTGGTTATTAGACGAGCTACCGTTGTTTTGATTTGCCAGTGTCCATATGACAAGTACCGTTAGGGCAGAACTGGTGATTAGAAATAATACGGCGAAAAAGCCAGCAAATACTCTTTGTCCTCTTTGGGCCATTAATTCATCCTTTCAAATATTTCTAAGTATTATACCAAAATTACAGCCGTACAGCCTGAATAGTGTTGCTAGCTATCTCGGCGACTTTATTAAGCAGTAGATTAACCTCTTGATCGGTCAAGGTTCGCTCATAGCTAGCTATTTTAAGTCTGAGTGTTATGTTTTTGTGGTCTTTATCGTCGCCCTGATAGATATCCTTGGCTTCAAGACTAACCGCACAATTAGCCGGTTTAAGCTCGTTTAGTCTACTAATAGCTACATCAAATAGCTCCTGGTAAGATATTGCTGTTTTAACCTTAAAGCTTATATCCTGGGTAAGCTCCGGAAAGCGCGGAATCGGTGTGTAAGCCTGACTGCTACTGATAGCTTTTTGCAATACTTGAGTGTCGACCTCAAAACCACTAGTGAATATAGGTAGTTTTAGTTTACGGCGAACAGTTTGTTTAAACTCACCCACTAAACCCAAAAATTCATTGGTTTGTTTAACGTACACCATGGCTGAGCGTTTTGGCTCATAAGGAGAAGCAACTGGGAAATTCTGAGTTGTCTCAGTAAGTGGCTTAAATTCTAATGGCGCCTGCGCAAGTTCCGTTAAATACCGCTTAGCATAATAAAAGGCGCTAGCCGGATCTTTTAGTTTGTCGGCTTTAGCGACTACCAGCCCGGTATATTCATATTCTGTAGGCAAGCCTTCAGTGTCCATAGAGTCAACATCATGAACTTTAGCTAACTCGAAAAGTGCGAAGTTATCGTAACTGGCTTTTATATTAGGATGGACCTTTTCTAACAAACTTGGCATTAAGCTAATTCGGTAATACTGGAGCTCCGGACGAAGGGCGTTGCCAACTTCAAACGCCTTAGCTTTATCTTGTCCGACTTTACCAAGCAAGTCGCCGTGAACGAAACTATAAGTAAGAACTTCGTTAGCGCCTAAGCTACTGAGACGTTGCCGGATTTGGTGCTTTGCTTGCAGAAGTACATCACGTTTAGCTGGCAGTATACTTCTTTGCGGCAAGATCAGTGGCAGATGGTCAAAGCCGTACAGTCGTCCAGTTTCTTCTACAATATCTTCCGCTAGCTCAATATCTGTACGCCAAAACGGCGCGGTCACAATTAACTGCCCTTCTTTTAGCTCTACTTCAAATTCAACGTTTTCCAATATCTCTTTTATTTGCTGATCAGTTAGGGACAGCCCAAGTCGCTTATTAATAAATTCAGAGGTCGTAACTACTGGTTTGAAAAGAGATCCCGGGGTCATAACACTTGAGTCCAAGTGATTATCGTCAATCAAAGCGCTAGCAAAATTACCGCCGGCATATTTCTTGATGTCTTCTGCAATTTTAATAATTACCGCCGGATTTTGAAGCGGACTCTGGCCTTTGGTAAATCGGGTTGAGGCATCAGTAAATAGCCCGTGCTCCATCGAACTCTTGCGGATTGAGTACATGTCAAAGTTGGCACACTCTATAATTATATTTTTCGTGTCAGCGTCAACTTCAGTTTCACTACCACCCATGATTCCGCCTAGGCCAATGGCCTGCTTGTCGGTGGCAATTATAATAGCATCGCCCCGAGGCTGAATCTCTTTGCCATTTATGAGTTGTAGTTTTTCCAGCTCTTTTGGCTTACGGATGACAATTGTCGCTTCAGCTTGACTGAGGGATTTGACCTTATCGTAGTCATAAGCGTGCAGAGGCTGACCAGTTTCGAGCATATACAGATTGGTTAGATCAACAATATTATTTATCGGTCTGAGGCCAACTCTCGCTAATCTAACTTGTAGCCAGACCGGGCTGGGCTTTACTGACACATTACTCATAGCTATTGCCGTGAACCGTGGCACCAATTCTGGTAAGTCGTTTTGAATGTTAAGCTCAAGTGCGTCAGATTCAGGCCCGGCAAATTCCGGATTTAAGGAATACCACTTCGGACTGGTGAACTTAACACCACTAATACCGGCAATTTCTCTAGCTACACCTAAAAAGCCGAAGCAATCTGGGCGGTGAGTAAACATCTTATTTTCAATGTCTATAACGCTATCGTCTTTGAGTCCGAAAGCCTCTGCAAAATCTTCACCGGCAGTATGGTCATCTTCTATGACCAATATGCCGTCATGGCTATCGCCGATGGCTAGTTCTTTAGGCGATGCCAGCATGCCGTTACTAACAAAGCCTCGTAGTTCACGCGTGCCTAATACGAACGGTTCTTTGTCATATGTCTCGGGCACTGTTGATCCGGGCGGCAACCAAGCTACGGTAATACCTGCTTTAACATTCGGTGCTCCGCAGACAACCTGGACTAAACCGTCTTTATTTCGCTCGATATTTTGGGCGACACCACCGTCATCAATTAGGCAGACATGCAACCTGTCGGCATTTGGATGCTGTTCACAGCTAACAACTTTAACAATAATGATGCCATGATATTTTGCCCCAATGTCTATAGTTTCCTCGACAGCACCCAATTGGGCGCCGATTCTCGTCGCCAACTGATCAACAGACAGATCTAGCTTGCCGCCAAGCGTTTTGTAGTCGTCATTAAGTTCTTTTATGGTATTGATGCTGATTTTCATAAAATTACTTCCTATTAATCCTTGACGCTAAAGCAAACTGGAAAAAATATTTCTCGATATTATTTTTTTCATCATTTATAACTGCACTAGCAAACTGTTCGCGCGCACGCAGTAATTCTCTGGTTCGGTGAAACTTTGCTTTTGACCATAAGCTTACTGTGTAATCAATAAGGTCTAAGCCCCTTCTGAAGGCAGCTTCCATCGATGCTTGTTCATTACGGCTTTTGGCGTTTAAAGCCCTGCCTACTTCGGATCCGATATTACCCATTTGCTCAAATAGAGACATACTTTCCCATGCCGGCTTAGAAAAATGCTCAGACATGGACGACCTCGCTTATAAGCTGTGCTATGGCTCCCCTAACCTCTTCATTTAAAACATCACGAGAGGGATTGTTTTGGCTGGGCCTGATGTTAATCATTGAGTCATATTCTATAAAATCATCTGAGCCATACTTATCCGGGTGCAAATTTATACCCCATAAATCGTTTTGTTTAGAGCCTTTAGCGAGCAGGTAGGCTTCGCCGTCGGCGTGCATTTCCATATCAACAACAACCAAGTTATTTGCAATATCAACATCGGCTTTGACGATATCACCATACATCCTCGTTGACATTTGTTTGAGTGTTTCTAAACTAATGCTTTTAACTTCTTGCATTTAGAATTGCCTCAGAAAGTCTAATCTTGCTGATTCAAAGTAGCGTATATCTTCAATGCCATACTTCATCATAACTAATCTTTCGATGCCTCCACCCCAAGCAAAACCAGTATAAACTTCCGGGTCGATGCCCGCCTCTTTTAGGACGTTCGGGTGAATCATGCCGCAGCCGAGGAGTTCTATCCAGCCGCTGTAGCTACATACATTACAGCCGGCTTTATCACAGAAAGGACAAGAAAGTGCGAATTCAAAGCTAGGCTCGGTAAAAGGAAAATAGAAAGGCTGGGTCTTAACATCTAATTCCTTTGAGTAGTATTCCTGCAAAAAAGTTTTTAGTGTCGCAATTAAATGTCCGGCGTTTATATCCTTGTCTACATAAACCCCTTCTAATTGATAAAAGGTGTGCTCATGGCGAGCATCAAGGTCTTCATTTCTAAACACTCTACCTGGTATGACGACAGCAATCGGCTGACCATTTTCTAAATTGTCTTTGAGTGATCGAAGGACCCGGTTTTGCATGGTTGAAGTATGGGCGGGAGCAATAAAATTATTACCATTTTTATCTTTTTGGGTGGTGGTAAAGGTATCATAATCGTCCCTTGCTGGGTGCTCGGCGGGAAAGTTTAGGCTTGAGAACATATGATATTCATCATCAATTTCTCTAGACTCAACCGCCGTAAAGCCCATTCGATAGAAAATATCCAGTACCGTATTCAACTCACTGGTTAAAGGATGAAGAGTTCCTTGATCGCTAGAAAAGAGGGTCGGCAAACCGACTTTAGTGGGATTAATATCAAAGGGCGCGGTTATGTCTAAGCCTTCAACGTCTTCACTATTATTATCGCTGTTAACAAGATCACTCAGCTCTTGCCGAAGTGCGTTGACTTGTTGACCAAAGCTAGCTCGTTCCTCGGCTGGTGTAAGCTTAATCTGATCAAACAAAGTTTTTAGTTCAATCGATTTTAAAACACTTGCCGGATCTTTTGTTTCAGCAAAGCGCTTTTTAAGCAATTGGGCAGTATCGTTTACCTGTGGATTTTGAAAATTCATCGTAGCTATTAGTATAGCAGTCAACAGATTAGTTTTCGAGGCTCAGTTATATCTTATACACAGGCATCGTTGTCTATTAAACAAAAGAAGTATGCTAGGCCGGAGTACACTATAAAATATAGGGTAAACTTAATAAAAATGGAGTGGTTATGGTTGTAGGAGCAGTAAATCTCAAGAGCGGAAGCGCTGAGTCATTATGTGATGTTCAGTTTCCCAGAATTAAAGATTTAAAGGAAGGTCAACGAGCCTTTTTAGCGCGCTCAGCGACAGGCTTCGTGCTCGAAGAAGGGACTATTAGTGACGCTAGTCCAAAAGGCTCAACGTTAATTTTTAGGCATATTGGAGAAGATACCAAAAAGCCACTTCAGGTCATTACCTCGTCGCAGATTGAAGAGGGCGAAACACTAGTTTATACAGAGCCTTCCCTACTCGAGCAGGAATTAATATTAGTACCAGTCGCAACTGAAGCTCAAACAGAAATTGCTCAACAACTCGGCATTAACCTTATAAACGTCATGCGATCAGCTTGTAACGAAGAGGGTTTGCTGATAAAAATTAACGACGCTCAAGCTACATAACTAAAGCAGGCTATTAATGGCTAATTATTCCTTTGATATTGTTTCCGACTACGATCGGGCGGAGCTTAACAATGTTTTTGATCAAACCAAAAGAGAAATGCTATCTAGGTATGACTTCAAAGGCACTTCAGCGGCTTTGGAATGGGGCGATCCAGATAAAGCTAGTTTCAAAGTAACCGGCGACAGTCAGATGCAAATTGATGCCATAATAGACATAATCAGAAAGAAACTTGCAGCCAGAAACCAAAGCCAGAAATTACTGGACACTTCCGGCGAGATACAAGAGTCTAATATGAAATCAACTATGATTGTGCCTTTTAAAAAAGGACTAAACCCCGATAAGGCAAAACCGATTACAAAGCTCATTCAGACTGCCGGCCTTAAAGTTAAGACCCAGATTCAAGGTGAGGTTATTCGGGTTACTGGCTCATCAAAAGATGACTTACAGTCAGTAATGTCCTTAGTCCGCGCTCAGGATTATGACTTTCCTCTTAGCTTTACTAATTATCGCTAATTCTAGTCAGCTCTAACTTCATTGTCCGGAGTAATTGTTTCTAGCGGCTCACTATCCATAATAAAACCAACGCCGCCAGCAAATGAGTGCTGTTCACTAAGACTAACTATGCGCTGTGCCGCAAGAGCGGCTTTTATTGGATCAGGGTTAGGTTGACTTAATATTTCAACAGGGTTTATTTCATTCATTTTTAACTCCAAAAGATTTTTTACCTAATGTTTTGTTATACTCCGCCTAACTAATGATTGCAAGTTTAGTCTTCGCTAATAACCGGCTTATCTAGTAATAAAGGTTCGATAGCTGGGGTGTTGCCAGCAATCTTTATGACGTCTTTATCAATTTTCTTAAGCTCTTTATGGGCGGTATTGTAATGGTTTACTGTAGTTCCCAGTGAATTACCGAGTTTTTGCATATAGCTATCATAAGCTCCTAGGTGCTTGCCTAGGTCGCCGACTCTTGCCTGTATCTCTTTAGCTTGTTCTTCAATTTGCAAGCTCCTTAGGCCCTGGAGAACTGTCTGCAAGTAGGCCATGAGTGTGGTTGGGCTGGTAATAATGACGTGTTTGTCCCGGAAGGCGTATTCCAGCAGGTTCCGAGAAGATGTGCTGGTTATGCCCACCCGGTTAGCCAGTAAGTCGTAATAGATAGCCTCACTCGGGATGAACATGAAGGCATAATCAAGGGTATTCTCGTTTGGCCTAATATATTTAGCTGTCTCATCTATCCGCTTCTTGAGGTCTTCTTTAAAGATTTTGGTCAGAGCCAGCTTTTCGGTCTTATCTTTAGCATCATTCAAACGGTTGTAGTTTTCTAGGCTGAATTTAGAATCGATAGGTAGTAGCCGGTTTTTATCTAAGTGGATGACAGCATCAACAATTTCCCCGTCGCGGAACTTATACTGCAAGCTAAACTGGTCTGGCGCCATAACGTTTTCGAGGACGCTCGAAAGGTAATACTCTCCGAGAACTCCGCGTTGCTTAGGATTTGATAACACATTTTGAAGGACTTTTAGCTCATCAGTTATGCTTAATACCTGTTTGTTCGATTCTTTAAGTTCAGTTAAGTTCTTAGTAACTTCAGCGATGATTTTGCTACTTTCGCTAAATTGATTCGCCATCTGCTTATTTGACACGGACAACTGTTCAGTCAGCTGTTTTTGCAAACCGTCTTTTAGCTCATGCACACTTTTGGTCAGTTCGCTAACGTCAGCTTTCAGCATTAAGCTGCTTTGATCTTCGCTTTTTAGTGGTCTTTTGATGAATAAGGATGCTAATAACAGCACCCCCAAAATGATAACAGCAATAGTCATAAGCATATTTTAACAGCTTAGCTGTTTATTTGAACTGTCGTGCCGACGCTAGCCCAGTTATATATCCACTTGGCACTAGCCAGCGGCAACTCGACACATCCGTTGGAAGCGTTGGCTGAATTAATATCGACGTTACCAAATTCTGTTGGTGTTCGCCATGTAGCATCATGGAAGCCGTAAGCACCGTATTGGTTATACAAAAATGGCATCCAGTAGTTAACGTAGTCGTTCCAACTTCCGTTTTCGTCACTACCGGTTAGGGTACGGTCAGTTTGCATAGCATAGATATGATAAGTCCCGGTTGGCGTCAATGTGTCTGCATGCTGTTCATCTCCGGTTACAACAGCTGAATCAAATTCCTGAGTGGCTCCATCACAGACCCATAGGTGCTGTTTGGAAATGCTAACTATTACGATTTTGGCTACTTGGTTATTCGCACACACGGAAGGCGTAGTAGCAACTGCTGGAGCTGGAGTGCTTGGCTTATTTACTGGAGCAGTACTAATTGTAGTCGGCTTTATTGAATTACTGGCTGACCTTAGAGACTTATTCGGGGTAGTAGCCGCCGCATAGGCGAGAGGAGCGGCAATTATAAGGATCAGGATCAAGAGAACACCTTTAAAATGGCTCTTTTTTGGAGGAGCCTGTTTCTTGGCCTTCGGCTGTTTACCTACCCCTGTTGAGTAGTATGAATAGCGCAGACCGCCGGGACGTACAGTTTTACTTTGAATAGATGAACTCATTAACAATTAATAGACACTTTTTAACGCGTCTTCCTTATATTTAAGCCTAGCGATTATATCGCAAGGACCCTAAGTTTGGCTGTATTTATTTTTGTTTTACCTCACCTTTATTATACCAGGGAAAAACTGAACCAAAAAGACCCGGGCACAAGTCCCGGGTCGTTTGGAAGCCTCACACTTCCTTTTTAAGCTTAAGTCATAAGCAATGATATTTTCAATGTGACTTCTATCACAAATTATCTATTTGACCCCTTATAATCAGTATTGTTACAATTATCTTGGTAATGCTTGAACTTGCTTCTTTATTCCATGGTGGGCATAAATCTTTTTTAATATACGTTGGTGAAGTGTTCCTCCTGGTCATGTCTTCGGCTGTTTGCTCTGGCTTAAATATTGCTGTAATGTCACTTGACCCTGAGGATTTAAGACGAAAGTCAGTGCTTGGCAATATTCAGGCCAAGAAGATTCTGCCTCTTAGAAACCGGACTCACTTACTTCTGGCTAGCATTCTACTCACCAACGTGGCAGCTGTTTCAGCAACTTCGCTAGTACTTAATCAAAAGCTAAATGGTTGGGTAGCAGGAATATTAGCTACCCTGTTGATTGTTATCTTCGGCGAAGTTATACCTCAGGCTTTATTCTCTAAAAACGCCCTCTATTGGTCAAGTCTGTTTTCGCCGGTGCTTAAGCTAATGATCGCCATAACTTTCCCGGTCAGTAAGCCTTTGGAGTTACTCTTAAACCGGTTATTCCCTAGACAAAAAGCCAAGTTGCAAAGTCGACAGGAACTCGGGCTGATCATGACCGAGCATTTACGTAACGATTCGTCCGAGCTTGATGACAACGAAATCGAAATTGTTAGAGGCGCACTGACGCTAAGTGAAAAGCGTGTGCGCGACATCATGACACCAATCCGCCAAACCTATTGGCTTACCCCAGATACTCCACTCGACGACGCCAAAATTGACGAAATTAAAGACCGCGGGTTTAGCCGGATACCAATCTTCGACAAAGACCTTACCAAATGCTACGGCGTATTGCTTATGAAAGATCTGGTCGATATAGATTTTGATGACAATAGCTTCGCGGTTGAGGACATTGTTCTTTATCCCGCCCAACTAGTTGGCAGTATGACGGCCTTGGACACTCAGTTTCGGAAATTTATCAGTGCCGGTAGCCACTTAACGCCGATTGAGCGAGATGATCGGATAGTTGGCATAGTTACAATCGAAGATCTAATTGAAGAAATTTTCGGTCAGGAAATTGAAGACGAAACTGACCGTTCGCGCCGTTACGCTAAATAACCTCTTCAACAATGCCATCTTCTAGGAACAGCTTGGCTTTAGCGGTAGCATCATTAACTTCCCGCCGCGTGGCAACCGCTGCATCAACCGTTTTGAGTGAACCAAAAATCTTAAGAAACGGATTAGCCGGAGTTTTTGTCTGAACTAAGCGAGCCAGGAAAACTTCTTGACGCAGGGGCAACACGAGATCGTTAGTTACGTTTACATCATAATGCAAAAACCCATCGGCTATAGCCCATTTATCGAGGGCATAGCCATACATACCTTCTGGCGTAAAAGTTGCTTTTAATACCTTACCGCCCAGGTCCTGACAGCTCATAGTTACACGAGAAGTCTCGCTGGTGGCATGCTTTAGATATATTTCAGTCAGTACTTCCTGAAAGTTATTGGCATCCGCCGGCGTAGAAATCGGATCATTTAAGCGGGTTTCACCAGCAATATCTATTCGATCACGGGCCAAAGCCTGGGTGACTTGGCGATGATAATCAGTCAAAACCGGTGGTTGCATGAGTTCTGCAGCAGAGGGCATCTATTCTTCCTTTTGACTGTAAATTATCTCACAGTTGCTTCTATTTGTCGACTTTGGAATAGTAGTTTTTTAGCCAGTTTTGTTTGAGCTTATAGAAGCTACCGTCTACAATACTGTTTCTTATGTCGTCAACAAGCTTAATAATGAAATGCTCGTTATGAATAGACATCAAGGTGTTTGCGAGTAACTCATGAGCATGAAGTAGGTGATGCAAGTAGGCACGGCTATAGTTTTGGCAGGTATAGCACTCACAGCCTTCAATTAGGGGACTAAAGTCTTCGCGGAATCGACTGGCCACAATATTTTTTCGGCCAAAGTATGTATAAGCCGATCCGTTACGTCCTACTCGAGTTGGCGATACACAGTCAAAAGTATCAATACCATTTTCGATGGCTGCGAAAATATCATCTGGTTCACTGATGCCTAATAAATGTTTAGGCTTGTCTTTGGGTAATTCTTGATTAACCCACGAAACTATTTCACCTAAGCGATTTTTTTCGATGGCGCCCCCGATACCGAATCCGTCGAAATCTAAGGCTACTAAAAAGCGGGCACATTGCCGCCGTAAGTCTTCATACTGAGCCCCTTGAACAACACCAAATAAGGCCTGATATGACCTATCCGGATGTTCGGCTCTGAGGCGGCTTAGTTCTTTTATGCACCTTTCTGCCCAGGCATGCGTGCGCCGTAGCGACTCTATCTGGTATTCGTAACTGTCTACTAAGCTGGTTAGTTCGTCAAAGGCGAACATTATATCGGCACCAATAGCGTGTTGAATTTGCATTGATAACTCGGCAGTAAAACGGTGCTTGCTCCCATCAAGATGAGAATAAAAAGTCACGCCATCATTATCTACGAATGCTCTGCGATCTTGTGTGGAAACTGTTTCTTGCTGACCACCGACCATGTCGATGACTTTTTTATAACCGCTTCCAAGAGACAATACCTGAAAGCCGCCAGAATCAGTAAATGTCGGTCCATTCCAATTCATAAATTTGGATAGGCCGCCAGCTTTCTCGATTAGCTTATGTCCTGGTTGAAGGTAGAGATGATAGGCGTTAGCCAGTACCGCCTGAGCATGTACCGCTTTAACTTGTTCGGGTGTCATTGCCTTAACTGTCGCCTTTGTGCCAACCACAATAAAAGCCGGTGTCTGGATTTCACCGTGAGGAGTTTTTATTGTACCCGTGCGCGCTAAGCTACCGCTTAGCTCGGTGTTAATTTTGAATTTAAATTGTCTCATAACCAGACAGTAGTATAGCTGTGCCTACCATCAAAATGCCAGGTCTTTTTAGCTAAGATGTTGATTGGGTGTTAATAGATTAACTGCGGATGATGTATTATTCAGTCAGAATATTTAAATAAACATTTCAAATAATTAGGAGGATTATGGCGATTCTTAGCGAATCTTACACGTTAAATACTGGAGCAAAAATTCCAAAAATTGGATTTGGCACATGGCAAATACCGGACGGCGATGAAGCATACGATTCGGTTATGGCGGCTTTAAGTGCGGGCTATAGGCACATAGATACGGCTAGAGTATACGGTAATGAAGCCAGCGTCGGCAAAGCACTTAAAGACAGCGGTATACCCAGGCAGGAAATATTTTTAACTACGAAATTACCGGCTGACGTTAAGGACGCTTCCAGGGTAGCGGAAACATTTGAATTATCAATAAAAACCCTTGAAGTTGAATATGTCGATCTATATCTCATACATGCGCCATGGCCGTGGCAGGAGCGTGGAGCGGACTATACCAAAGAGAATATTGAGATCTGGCAAGAAATGGAAAAGATATATGAAAGTAAACGGGCTAAGGCAGTTGGGGTATCGAACTTCAATGTTAGCGATCTTAAAGCAATACTCGATAACGGAAAAGTTGTCCCGGCTGCCAACCAGATTCGCTGGTTTATAGGCTTCACCCAACAAGACGTCACTGAATTTAGCAAGGACAAAGGTATTTTAGTGGAGGCCTATTCGCCGCTAGCGACCGGTAGAATTCTAGATAATCCGGACATTAAGCAGATTGCCGACAAATATCATAAATCCGTAGCTCAGTTATCTATTAGATACTGCTTACAACACGACACTCTACCTATACCAAAATCGACTCATGAAGAGTACATCATTGAAAATGCTGATGTCGATTTTGAGATTTCTAAAGAAGACATGATGGCACTTGATTCCCTGGAATCCGCTTAATCGCATCACTACATCATATATACTCTTTATAGATGGATAACCGACCGCTAGCTGAGAAGATGAGACCGGAGACCCTAAGCGAGGTCGTTGGTCAAGAGCACTTGATCGGCAAATCTAAAATCGTTAGAGAAATAGTAGAGACCAAGCAACCAACCAGTTTGATACTATGGGGGCCGCCGGGCTCCGGTAAGACCACGCTTGCACGCATCATCGCCAAAGAAACCGGTGCTGAGTTTATTGAACTTAGCGCTGTAACTTCAGGTAAAGCTGATGTAGTTAGAGTAATTGAGCACGCCAAAGGCAATCAGCGGTTAGGTATGAAGACGGTCCTGTTTGTTGACGAAATTCACAGATTCAATAAAGCTCAACAAGACGCTTTTCTACCCCATGTTGAAGACGGTACTATAGTTTTAATTGGTGCGACAACCGAGAACCCTAGCTTTGAGGTTATAAATCCATTGCTTTCCAGAAGCCGGGTGGTAGTGCTCGAGCCACTTAAAAAGGATGATGTCATCTCAATCATTAATAGGGCTGCCAAAACAGAGGGATTAAGTACTAAAAGACTGCCGACTAAAAGTGTCGACCTGCTAGCAGAATTATCTGGAGGTGACGCTCGAGTTGCGCTCAGTAACCTTGAACTAGCCATTGGGCTGGCTGGCAATAAAATAATATCCCCAGCGGTTATAGAGACTGCCGCTCAATCAAAAGTGCCAGGTTATGACAAGAAAGGTGAAAATCACTATAACGTTATTAGCGCCTTCATAAAATCACTCCGCGGAAGCGCCCCAACGGCAGCAATTTATTATATGGCAAGGATGCTTCAGGCGGGCGAAGACCCCAAATTCATTGCTAGACGAATGGTTATTTTTGCCTCCGAAGATATAGGTTTAGCCGCGCCGGCAGCCTTAAATCTTGCCGTTTCAACCTTTCTTGCAGTTGAGCGTATCGGCATGCCTGAAGCTCAGTACAATTTGTATCACTGTGCTGTAGTGCTAGCTAAAGCACAAAAGTCACGGGAAGTAACGGAAGCCATGAACAAGGCTATGAGCTTAGCCAGTGAATATCCTGATCTGCCAGTGCCACTTCATCTGCGCAATGCACCTACTAAACTAATGAAGGCTCTTGGTTATAACAAAGACTATAAATGGCAGGCTGACTTTAAGCCAAGTAATGGCTTTATGCCTGATGAGTTAAGCGATATAGAGTTTTTCGATTGAGGTATTAGCTTAATTGTAGGTTTAGCTGACAACGGCCTCCCAGGGAAGATCGTCTTTGCCGAAATGACCATAGGCACTGGTTTTACTATAAATTGGTCTATGGAGATCGAGAGTCTCACATATACCTTTTACAGATGTATCAATTAACTTGTCTTTATATTCATATAGTGCTTTAAGGCTAACCGTTTCTGTTCCAAAAGTTTCTATTGTTTGCATGAGGGGGCGCGGTTGCCCGATAACGTAAGCCAAGCCCACTTCGCATTTGGTAGCTAAACCATTTGCAACAATATTTTTTGCTATATATCTAGCTGCGTAAGCGCCTGAGCGATCCACTTTAGAAGGGTCTTTACCACTAAATGCCCCGCCACCAACCCTGGCATACCCACCATAAGTATCGACGACTATTTTCCGGCCCGTGAGTCCAGCGTCAGATTCCGGACCAGGAATATGCCATAATCCGGTCCCATTGATAATAACGTTCTCTGGGCTTGGCAGATCAAGCTTGTAGTTCTGCAGTACAGGCTTAGCGATTTTAGCGATTGCTTCATCCCTAACTTCCTGCGCGGTCGTTCCTTCATCATGAGCAAGAGCCATGACAAGCTTCTCTATTCCTACCGGTCGATCGCCATCGTACTTGATTGTGACTTGAGCTTTCCCGTCTGGCCTTAACCAAGTAAGTTCATTCTTCTCTCTTGCCTGATCAATTCTTTTGGCGAGCGCATGAGCAATTGTAATTGGAAGCGGTAACAACTCGGGTGTTTCATTTACGGCAAAGCCAAACATCATGCCCTGATCACCGGCACCATCTTGATCAACACCCATTGCTATTTCTGGTGATTGCTGATGAATATCGTTGCTGAACTCAGACTCAATACTGAATCCCCATTTTGGCTCGGTGTAGCCAAGTCTTTTAACTGTACTCTTGGCTATATCTTCAAAATTGAGTCTGGCCTTAGTTTTAATTTCTCCAAATAAAGCAATGCGATTTGCACCGGCAACCGTTTCGATGCCAGTTCTGCTATATGGGTCTTCTTTTATAGCGGCATCTAGAATGGCATCACTTATTGCGTCGCATATTTTATCTGGATGACCAGCACATACTGACTCACTGGTAAAGTAATGAATGTTTTGTGGCATAAAAATATCCTTTCTGTAGCGGGAAAGGATATTGCATAGTTACTATATCTTCCCCCGCATTTAGACTGGGGCTAGATGGAGCACCTTGGGTAAACCCTGGTTGCTGGCAGATCAGCGAGCTAGATCTCTTCCTGCACTCTTTATATTTTCCAAATTGTTAATCTATCTAGTTTAACACGCCCCTAGCACTAGGATGCAAGTTTAGGTATAATTAGCCTCTGTTAATTTTGTTAACACTTTGGGGATTGGCCAAGCGGTAAGGCACTGGGTTCTGGTCCCAGGATCGGGGGTTCGAATCCCTCATCCCCAGCCATAGGTAATTAAACTTATTTAACACCTCAGAATCAGTTTGGATTTTTGCTTCAATTTTTCTTTTTTTGTACATTTTATTAACATTATCTCTGTTATTCATAGTTCGAACCCCTTATCCTCTTTTTGAAAATTGATATTTTGTCTAGCTTATGCTATTATCTTAAGTGGAATTGCCCCACAACTGATAAGTCCCGTTCATCGGGTGCGTCTCGAAAGAGTAGGTTGTGGGGTTTTCTATTTAGGCCATTCATGCCAAGATAATTCTTTAGTTGAAATGAATTTATAGTAGCTTTTAGCATCCGACTTCTTTTGAAGCTTTCTGTTGCCTATACTAACGCAGTAGTCCGTTAACTGTAATAAATTATTTTTGTGAGACTCTTCAGTTTTAACTTTAGTAATTTTATCTTCTTTTAGATTGGTGTGGCTCTTAATGTACTTCTTGAGTTCAGACTGAAATGTGGTTGACCCGCTTTTGTCGATTACTAAAGTAGCATGGTCAAGATACGGCAAGGCATTTGTTAGTACCATTTGGCAAGCATATTTATAGAACGAAGATTTAACTTTAAAGCCTTCACCATAAAGCTTTTTAGGGTCTTTATTTATCGCCACTGTTACTATTGAAAAATTGTATCGATTAACAGCCTCAAGAAACGCTTCCTTAACTCTTTTTGAATTACGGCTGAAATGAAATTCATAGTTAGCTGGTAGATTAAGCTCAGTCCTAAGAAGCTCTATGCGTTGATCGCAAGCTAACGCTTCATCGTTATCAAGGAATATGATCAAACTAACTAAGAAATAGGCTGACGAGCCCTTGTCGGTTTTCCTGCCAGTATCGCCAGATTCATCTAGAAAAGTGAGCATAACTTAATTATCCGCTTCGCAATAATACAGTCAACCATCCCGTAATAGTTTGGGCTTCTCCCCTCATCCCCACCCATGACTTGACATATTCCGTTATTGTAGTATTGTATTGTTATGCAATCCTCGCAAGAAAATTTAGCTTCCAGCAAAGACCAGGATCCAAGCTCTTCCAAAGCCTTTAATATCGTTGAAGACGGCGTTATTCCTTTTAGTGTCGCATTCACAGCTGGAGATTTAATTGTAAGCCTAGGGAACCAGGTGTACAGAGCAACTGAACATGCGACACCCCCCGACCCCAAAACACTGCTTGCACTAGGTTTCGCTACATTTTGTACCCTAGCTTTTAATAGTCAAAGGTAGTTATTTTACTTCATAAAAAGTGTTACTTGTAATCAACAATTGTTTAACACTAATCACAATCGCCAGCCAAACTATCCAGTTGACAAGTGATACACTTCTGATACACTAAATGTTATGAGTACAGCAAAATCACGTCTAAATATAAGCCTCCCTGATGACACCAAAAAAGCTCTTCTTAGTATTGCTAAGCGAGACCAAATGCCAGCGGCTACTAAAGCCGTACGTCTTATGGAAATTGGCATGGAGACTGAAGAAGATGAAGTATGGGATAAAATTGCTGAAGGTAGAGATAATAAAGACACCGTTTTTCACACACACCTTTCTGTATTCGGAAGCTAAATGTACAGAATCAGCTATGCGGACGAGGTGGTCAAGGATGATTTACCTAATATTCTTGAGCCATGGAAAACCGAAATTAGAAAAGCTATCGAAACAAAGCTAACGACACGACCGGAGATATATAGTAGACCTCTTCGCCGTTCTCTTAAAGGTTATCGTAAATTACGAGTTGGCGGCTATCGCATCATCCTCAGAATAGAAAATAATAATGTGAAAATATTTATCATTCAGCACCGCTCAACTGTGTATACGACAGCTCCACACCGTCTTTAAACCTACTCTTAAAAGAGGGGTTCGCTAGTCTAGAATTATAACGCCTCATCCCAAGCCATTATAATGAGTTAGCTGGTGATGTAGGCTATTAAATTAGTACTAAACTGGTTAACGATGGCCAGCCATGCATAAGCGCTTTACTTTTTTGTTAAAACAATAGATGATAATTTTAGATGGCCAACAAAAATGAGTTAAGCAATTATACGCCAGAAGCCCAAGAAAGCACAGCTATTGATCAAGACAATATTGCTGATACTCAAGAATTAACCACAAGACTACAGAGAGACTCTATTATTAGATTAGTCCGCCTAGGGAAAAATTTTAATCGTGTGGCAGCACAATCTGAAGTAGGTCGGCAAGGCCTCCGAGAACATCATGAATTAGTTGAGTTGCTCCGCAGGCAAGATCCAGGCAGCGTAACTGGACGATATTAAAAGCCGTAAAACGTTCTAAGTGCGTTTACTAAGGGCAGCCAAGCTGAAAAATTAATAACTAAATAAATTCCTTATAGAATAAAGAAGCACGTGTTTAGTCGTATCATTTAAAGACTCATCGTTTTTAACAATTATGGAAGAAATATTGGGTTCGAGAATTAGGGTATAGTCTAAATAGAAGTCATGTGCTTCTGCTAGACTAATATATATGAATAAGCCGTGCGACGCTTGTAACTTTCTCAAGAACCCTATGCCTGAAATACAGATTTTGGATACTAATTACTGGAGCGTAGGCATTGATAGAAAGAATCATGCTTATCTTGGTCGTGCGTATGTAACGCTTAAAGTACATAAACCTACCCTAGGTGACCTCAGCCAAGAAGAGTGGGAAGACTTCCAGTCTATTGTCAAGAAACTGGAGAAAGCGTATAAGGATGCATTTGGTGCGGACCCTTTAAATTGGGGGTGCTTTATGAACCATGCATTTCGCAGTGAACCATTTAATCCTCACGTACACTGGCATATCTATCCACGGTATAAAACGGCTCAAGAAATTGATGACATAAAATTTGACGATTCACTTTACGGTAATTTCTACGATAATACGGCCGAAAGACTACTGAGCGAAGAAACGGTCAGTAAAATCGCATCTGAACTTAGACAGCATTTATCAACAAGTTAAGCCGACAGAGCCTTCGCTCTAGGCATTGACATAATTATGTTTCTTCATTATAATATGTATGTTTTGTTGAGGTTATGAAAATAATCTCCGAAGCACCTTGACAAGCAGATTAGAGTAAGGCATTACA
>DASSZG010000049.1:0-11162 GCA_035702905.1 Saccharimonadales bacterium (SeqCode) | reverse complement strand
TATAACCTTATAGACATAAACTTTGTCGTTAAAAGTTAAATAAAAGGTGTCGCCATTGACGAGTGTATGTAGGAGTACAAAAGCAAATTTATATTTCCCGGGGTTAAATATGTTGTTGCTACTATGGCCGAAGAAAGCGGCGTTACCATTTTGTCCTGGCAAAACGGTCGTCGGGTAATGGACTACTCCCTGCTCTAGATCATTCTCAATCGAAGCTTCATCGGTAGACGTTTCGCTGTAATCGACCGGTATCTCAACGTTTATCTTCGGAATAATGACCTCCGGAGTGGTTGTTGGTGCTACCCCGCCGCCGTTTAATATGATTGGCGTGTCAGCGCTTACACTACTGGGGCTTATAAATGGGGTAATAATTAGCTGGTTGAAAAAGCTGAACATAAAGATTATGACTACCAGTGAGCCCATGCCCAAGCCAAAGACTAGTGACTGAAGGTTATGTTTAGCTTTTATCTTGCCACCGGCTGTTACTTTATCTCGCAATGTTTCGCGAATATCGGATGGCGAACGTTTGTCTACTGGCTTGGGGCGGGGTTTTTGCCTAGCCGCTTCGTGTTTATGCTCGGCAATTAGAGCCGGTTTATTGGATAGCACAGTCGGTGAAACGGGTGATTGGCCGGTTAAGGCTGATTGGTTGTCATAAAACTCCTGCCAAACTACTAACTTTTCTTCGTCACTTAAAGAAGTATAGTAGTTATGCCATTCAGTTTGGATCTCGGCCATTGATTTACCCGAATGGCTAAGTTCAAACATAAACTGTTGGTGTTTGCTTCGTGGTTTAGAATTAACTGCCTCAGCAATCTCATCCTTTACGCCCGGCTCATCCTCATAAAGACGATCAAGCTTGTGCCTGATCAGCTTAGCTGCGTCTGTGTCATTATCAAAGTCACCAAATACTTTGACTTGGTCGTTATGGTCACTTGAGGGTTGATTTCGCTTATTCTTGGCCATATATTGATCTAGATCTAACTTATCTAGTACTTACACATTTAAGTATAGTACAATTACACCTTAGAGTTGTCTAAGAATCCTCACAGTATGTTAAGGGCGAGTGGTGAAATTGGTATACACGCTAGACTCAAAATCTTGTGAGCTTTACGCTCGTGAGGGTTCAAGTCCCTCCTCGCCCACCAATGACGGAACTGCTCGAACCTTCTTTACTGAACAGTTACGTAGATAAACACACCATAGATTTACAATTATCTGGACTTTAGTTTATCGGTCAATAGCTTGTTGCAATTCAATTTATAGATCGTTATTATCTTTATAGCGCTTATGGCTGAAAAGAGACAGCAGATTACTATTGATGAAGAAGAGATTCCGGAAACTGCGGAAGTTGCTGAAGTTGAACCCGAAGAAAGTCACGGCTCAGAAGAAGTAGATAAGGCTAGTGAGGCTATGGCTACTGAGGATGAAAGTGAATTTCAGGAAGAGCCAACAGCTGAAGAGTCAGATGATCAGTATGCGGGGTCTAATAGTCAGATTAAGGCTACCGAAACACCTCTTTTATTACCAAGCACAACCGAACAAAGAAGAATGCCCTGGCGAATTTTGCTAGTGGTTTTTGGTTTAATTGTCATCGTTGTATTAGCGGTTGTTTTACTGAGCGGTAAGTCTAAGCCAGTTACCAAAACTAGTGGCATAAATTGGACCCGCTACACTAATTCTGTTGGTCATTTTAGTTCCCTGTTTCCGGTTGCACCTGACCTTACTACCAAGAATGTAGTGTCAGGTGGCGTTAATTACACTGAGAGTACATGGCAGGCGCCTTGGAAGAACGCTGTTTACCAAGTCGTCTATACTTCCCCAGAACAAGAAAGCGATGACTACCCTACCCTTGATAAGCTAGTCCAGACTACCGTCCAGAATCTTCAGGGCGGTCAGCTCATAATGTCTAGCCACACAACAGTAAGCGGTTTTAACGCTGAGACATTCCAAATTACGGGTCTTAAAAATGGCAACGACGTTTATTTAAGCGGTGAGTTTGTAGTTGCTGGTAATATTCAATACGCCCTGCTGGCTTCTCAGTATTATGCAATTGCTCCACAGGCTAATTATTTTCTATCGAGCTTCTCTATAAATCGTTAATTATCTGATCGTCAAGCAATGACGTGGTTATGCTTTCTATCGGTTTAGTCTGATTCTGTAACCACCAGGTTATCGCTTTAGCGGCGGTTTCTACTCTCCAGACAGGTCGCTCTGACCGAAGCTTTGTACTTGTCACTTCACCCCTACTACTAACAAAGATATTATCCAAGTGCTTTATAACAACCATTGCTTTATAACTTTCGGTGAAATTATGAAGGCCATCCACTAGCTGAAGTAAGTTCATGTTGAACGTAAACGGATTGGTCCAATGGGCGCTACTAGCTATCTTTTGGAGCTGAGCTAAAGAAACTATGAGCAGTGTATTTTCTCTGTGTAGCAAAACTTCCGGTTGAGCCGAGAAATAATCCATTCCGTCTTTTGTAATAGCAAGTGGTCCTTTATAGTTTCTTACCAATTGCTCTAGAAAAATAGCCGTTTCGGAATTACGACCAAAGTCTCCAGCTAGTAGTACGCCATCAGCCCATTCGGCGCTGGCCAATGCCTGCTCTAGGGCTAATCTTGCAATGCTTCCACTGGGAGTACTGGTCAAGTACTCACCCCCGATGAATATATTTTTAAGAGTTTTTTGTAAAACGTCTGGGAGCATGACCCTGGCAACACCGATACGTGCATCGCTAGCGGCTGAGTAGGCACTAGCAACAGCCGCGAAAGATTGGACGTGTCCGCCAACAATGAGCAGTTTGCCAGCTTGAGCCTTATGTTCTGGTCGACTCCAAATTAAGTCAGGAAAGAGAGGTGTATTTGGGTCCTGCTTACGCCAATAACTGCGGTCCATTTATGTGTCCAGTGTTAAAGATATCGGGCAGTGGTCGGATCCTAAAACTTCAGCATGTATGCTTGACGCTTTAACATGACTTTTCAGCTGTTTGCTAGCCATAAAATAGTCTATCCGCCAGCCAACATTTCTAGCTCTTGCATTTGCAAAGTGTGACCACCAGCTGTAGTGACCATTACCTTTGGTAAATAAACGAAACGTATCCAAAAAGCCGTTATCAATGTAGGCCGACAAGCCTTGTCTTTCCTCTTCCGTGAACCCTTTTTTACCCTTATTGGCTGTCGGGTTAGCTAAGTCGTCTTCAGTATGTGCAACATTAAGATCTCCACAAAAAACCACCGGCTTGGTTTTATCTAACTTCTTCATATAGTCTAAAAAGGCTGGGTCCCAGTGTTTAAAGCGTAGATTAAGGCGGGAAAGATCGTCTTTTGCATTAGGAGTATAAACTGTAACTAGCCAAAACTGCGGAAACTCGGCGGCTAGTACCCGACCTTCTTTGTTGGCATCCCCATACGTGTCACCGGTGACATCATATTTATTTATAATATCTTCGGGAAAGCCATCTATTACTTGTAAAGGTTTAATTTTAGACAGTATGCCTGTCCCGCTGTAGCCCGGCTTTTCCGCTGGATACCAAAACGCGTTATAGCCCTCGGTATTGATATCTATCTGATCGGCTTTGGCTTTTATCTCTTGCAGGCAAATAATGTCCGGCTTGAATTTGTCTATAAAAGGTTGCCATAACCCCTTTTTATTAACTGCCCTGATACCATTAACATTCCATGAAAAAATAGATGTCATTTACTCTGAAGTATAGCCTTTCTGCATCTGATTTGCTAGACTGGGTGGTTAGATGGCAGACGCTAACTATCATAGAGTGTTACTTAAACTATCCGGTGAACAACTTTCTGGCAGGTATGAATTTGGTGTTGACCCGGAAATCGCCTCATTTTTAGCGGCTGAAGTTAAGAAAGTTGTAGAGACGGGTTGTCAACTGGTCATAATCGTTGGTGGCGGCAACATGGTGCGCGGCGCCGAGATAGCCGGACATGGCATTAAAAGAGTGACTGCTGACCAAATGGGTATGTTATCCGGCCTTATGAATTCAATGGCTCTGACTGACATTTTTGAGTATAGTGGCGTTAATACGCGTTGTCTTAGCAATATCTTTGCCGAACAAGTGGCGGAGTCATATTCCTATCGGCGGGCTGAAAAGCATTTACAGAGTGGCCGCGTAGTCATATTGGCGGGTGGTACGGCACGGCCTTATGTAACTCATGATACTGCGGCCGTTAGTTTCGCACTTGAACTAGATTGTCAGTTAGTGTTGAAGGCCACCAAATATGACGGCGTCTACGATAAAGACCCTGCCAAATTTGAAGATGCCAAAAAGTTATCTAAAGTCAGTTTTCAAGAAGCAGTTGAAGACAACTCAATCAGAGTCATGGATAAGGCGGCGATTGGCCTAGCTATGGAACAAAAAAAGCCGATAGTGGTATTTGACGTTATGAAAGCGGATAACCTTGTTAATCTGGTCTGTGGTCAACCGGTTGGCACAGCCATAGATTAATTTATATACTGAGATCTTTGGCGTCCAAGCTTAGGCTGGTGCCTGGACTTACTTCGCCGCTCAATATTTTAGTTGCAACCGTGTCTTCTACCGCCTTCTGAAGAACACGCCTCATGGGCCTTGCCCCAAAGGTTGGATCATAGCCCTTTACAACGATGGTTTTAATAGCCGATTCAGTTAAGTTGACTGTAATGTTCTGTTTGCTCAGCGTCTGGTTGATTTCTTTCATCATTAGCCGTACGACTTGGGCCAGCTCATCAGGATTAAGCGGTCGGAAAATAACTACCTCGTCAAACCGATTTATGAGCTCCGGTTTAAAGTCGCCATTCTTAATAAGCTGCTCGATAAGCTCATCATGAAAGTCGTTAATATCTTGATTAAATTCAATATGCTTCCTAATTGACTGAGCGCCAGCGTTTGATGTCGCAATAACTATGCAATCCTTGAAAGACACGGTTCGACCCTTGGAGTCAGTAAGATTGCCTTCGTCAAGTATCTGAAGTAGCAGATTCAATATACTAGAGTGGGCTTTTTCTATCTCATCGAGCAATATGACACTAAATGGCTTTTGCCTAACGCTCATAATTAAACTGCTACTTTCGGCGGTGCCGTCAGACAATAACCGATTTACGTCTTTAGGGTTCTGATACTCGCTCATATCCAGTCTGATCATGTTATGCTCAGATTTGTAGTAACTGCTTGCCAGAGCTTTAGCGAGCTCGGTTTTACCTACTCCGGTTGGGCCGAGGAATAAAAAGCTTCCTACCGGGCGCCGAGGATTTGTAACGCCTGCTCGTGCCCGCCTTAGGGCACTGGCAACTACGCTAACTGCTTGATCCTGATTAATCATCTGTTCGTGAATTTTGGCCTCTAAGTTAAGCAGATCTTCGGCTTCTGCCGGTTGGGCCGAGCCTACTTTTACTCCATACATATCCTCAATGGCGGCCTCAATACTCGAACGCGTAATGATGCCACTCCGGGAATACGGGACACTCCTGGTAAGCAGGCTTACCGCTTTGCCGGGGTAGGCTTCATCACTTAGGTAGCGGTCACTTAATGCATAAGCGGCAGTTAATGCTTCATAAGTAATCAATATCTTATTTCTATTTTCTAAGCCAACGGCAGTATCTTCCAGCACATGCATGGTGTCTGGTTCGCTAAACTCATTTATGGTAATTGGTGTTATTAGGTTTGCGAGTGCCGGGCTTTTTGCCTTCAATGACTGGAAGCCGTTTGGCGTTAGCGCTAGGATAACGTTAATGCTCCCGGCTCCAATAATGCTTTGGAGGATTTGCGCACCGTCAAATGAACCAGTACCACTTGTAAAGAAGGCTTCAGCATCGTCCAGGAATAATATTATGTGTCCGGCATGTGCGGCTTCATTAGCCAGACTTATCATTATGTATTCCAGGTCACCGGTCCTGGTGACATTGGAAATAATGTCAGTCGCATTGATCATGACTATCTCATGGTAGGCGAGATTTCCGGAAGTCTTCCCTTCTATGAGACGTTGGGCTAATGCCGATACACTACTGCTCTTTCCTACCCCCACTTCGCCAATGAGGGCAATGGCATGAGCATGGTTTTCAAGAGCCGCTTCCATGGCTAGTACCCCACGACTGCCGGTTAGCCAACCGAAATGCACTTTGGAACTAATAATGCCCTGGCTAAGATTTACCCCAAAACGGTTAAGTAGCGGCGTATAACCAAAAGCCCAGTCACGACCCACACCACCAAATATTTGCTTGTCTCGATCGCCGAACTCTACAAGATTTCGACCCAACCAAATTGCAACCGTTCGGATATCGTCAGGCTTGGCGCGGTGCTCCATCAAGAGACCGGCTAACTCATTAGAATTTAGCATTAACCCAGCCGCTACAAAGCCAGGCTCTATAGTTTTGCTACCCACGCTATCAGCCAGCATAGTAGCCATGTCCAGTGCTGAACTGACAGCATTTTTATCCAACTGTTGAATAAAAACTGGCGTTGCCTCGGGGTGGATGAGAAGATGCTGTTCAATAAACGAAGTCTGCCAGTTATTAGCGAGTGATGACCATAACTTCATTGGCGTTAATTGCCCCTTTGGGTCCAAATTGGCCAGTAGTTGACCGCTAATTCTACCGGTAAGGCTATTACCGCTAACAGTAATAACCGACAAATATCTCTTCCACCAGATTGCCGGAACCATAAACAGCAAAGCCGGCGATAAGCTCATAAGAGCATAATTAAGATGACTACCGATGATGAGGAATATAGATAATAAAAAGAAAAAAACAGTTAGTATAATTAGACAAATAAAGCCCAGCCGTCCTATTTTTTTGCCCAGTCTGGCAGAATAAGCACGATCGGATTTTAGGTCTAATTGGGCTACCATATTAGTCCCGCTATTAATCCGCCAATAATGCCAATCGGCAGAAGTGGCCATAGTATTAGTTCGATGATCGTTAGTAAACTAATCACGACAGTCATAAGAAATGCGACAATTAAAACGAAGACCCTTATTACGAAACCAATTGTCCGGCTGAAGATATTATCCGTCCATGCTCTGAACTTATCCTGCAACGACGCTCCAGGGTAGGTAATAATCCGTCGCCATGGTGCAAATAAGGTGCTAAGTAGCTGATTGACGGAAAATACTTGGGCTACATTAACGGCTCGCTTATTTAAACTTTTAGCAACTTCAGCCCAGCCTTCTCTGTACCACCACCACAAAAAGACCTTCATAAACATAAGTAGTATTGTATCACTACCGGTAGTCTCTTTCTTGGAACTAGTAGTTTAAAATGGTTCCTAGTGAATACTTTTGATAATTTTTACACTCGCTCCGGACAATTATTATTCTGGACATCGTTACCACTGATACGGTTATTTATAAAACGGACTCACCGGGTCTACTGCGTTATTAGATATGAGGAAGAGATTTTATTTGTTAAGAACTGGTTGAGCGATGGCCTATGGGCATTACCTGGTGGCGGTATTAAAAGGTCAGAAGATGCTAGTACGGCTCTTGCTAGAGAGTTAAGAGAGGAGCTCGGCATGGCATTTCATGAATCAGATTTTAGGCACATAGCTAGTGGTAAGTGGCAGAATCATAAGCTCGGGTTTGGCTATGATATTTTTGAGCTGAGTCTAAAATCAAAGATATTGCCTAAATCCAGCCATGAGATAACGGCATCTAAATGGCTAAATCCCACGGCTATCAACATCAGTAATAGCTCAATCGATATTGTAAAAGTGTTTAAACCGGAACAATAAGTCCGCACGTAACGGCCGCATCAGCAGCAATGGTATGTAGCTTATTCACGTAGCCTTTAATGAGCATCGCCGGGCATCCAATTTGAGGCCCATTTGCAGATTTTTCTATGTCACTAGCTAGTTGATCATGTAAGTTTGTAATTCTTAATCCATTCTGCCGGTCAAGTGTTATATCGTCGTCTCTAAAAACCAAACCACTGTCATTGGCATTAGGCGCATGCCAATAACCGTAATAATCCCAGGTACTCGGCTCTTCAGGTAATTTGGATATACACAAATCACTGAGATGCATCATGGCAATTTTCAAGGGAACACGGGCCGATGACTTAAGGCCCTCATACGAAATCCTATTTCCTTTATCCTGTTGTCTGGCAATAGTTCGGAGTGTGATCATTTCAATCATCGTAGCCGTCCCACAGCCACTTCTCAGCCGATTATAGGCGGAGCCTTCAAGACCAAGAGGGCTTTGTTGTGCTTCCGGCCGATGACTGGCGTAAGCGTCTAGTGCCTGTTTGCGAGTTAGACTGTCAAGCTCTGCATAACCCGAGTGCGCGGCTTCTCGGAGGGTGCATTCAAGTAGTTGCCCGAGTCTATTAAAGCCAAGCATATCGTCAGGCCCTAACAGTAAAAATTCAGGCAAATAATCCGGGTTTAGTGTCCGGGCCGCTAGGCCATAGTAGGCAACCTTAGCTGGTGTATCCGGTCTTAGTTGTTCGCCATTACAAATGGCACGGGCTTCATTTCTGGCTTGAGAATCTATCATTGTTATTTCTATTACTAATGGCGGAGGAAGAGGGATTCGAACCCTCGGTACGGTAAAGCCGTACACACGCTTTCCAAGCGTGCCAATTAAACCGCTCTTGCATCCCTCCAGGCTAGTTGAACCTGGCTATTTTAAGCCGTCAAAATAAATTATATCGCAAATTACTACAAAAACATCTTGCCAGTCTAGCAAATAAGGAGTTAAACTAAGTACAAATGGCATTAATCGAGTTACAAGACGTCAGTAAACTGTACGGCTTCGGGGACGCTACAACTCTAGCGCTCGACGAAGTTAGCCTTACTATTAACAAGGGTGAGTTCGTGGCTGTCATGGGTCCGAGTGGTTGTGGCAAAAGTACGCTGATGAATGTTATCGGCTTATTAGATAAGCCTTCGCATGGACAGTATCGACTCGATGGCAAGCTGGTCTCTCGGCTAAGCCCCAATCAATCGGCTAAGATTCGTAGAGACAAGATTGGCTTCATTTTTCAATTCTTTAATTTACTGCCAAAACTAACAGCCCTGGAAAACGTTGCCCTGCCTCTTACATACAAGGGGATGACAGTCACTAAGCGGCTTAAGATAGCTAGTGAAATGCTTGATCGGGTTGGAGTCCAAAGTCGTGAGTATTACCTGCCAGGACAGCTGTCAGGTGGCCAGTTGCAGTGCGTGGCGATTGCCCGCGCTCTTGTTAATAATCCGCAGATTATTATTGCTGATGAGCCAACTGGAAATCTGGATAGCGGCAGTTCGCGGCTGGTTATGGAGCTTTTGTCTGAAATTCATCGTATGGGTAACACCATAATCTTTGTTACTCATAACCCGGAATTAACGCGATTTGCGACGAGGGTAGTTTATATGCATGACGGTGGGATTATCCACGATGAAGCTTCAACAATCGGCCGGGTTGCTACCACCGCTCGAAAAGTACTCTATACCCTTCCAGCTACCCGCGAAGAAGATGATCTGGCTGGTGTATCAACCCTCATGAAAGCCCTGCCTAGCCGATCTTCGGTGCCCCGGGTAGTCAAGCCGGTGTCTAAGTCCAAGAAACTTAAAACCAGCAAGAATAAAGCGAAAGTCAAGGCTAGATAATCGTGCTAGGAATATCATTAGGCAATAACTTAAAGGCCGGCATAAGTACCTTAAAAACCTCCAAAGGACGTAGTTTTGGCATCATGCTCGGTATTATTATTGGCGTCATGTCAGTGATCACCATACTGGCAATCGGTGACGGTATTAAGAATCAGATAAGTGGCCAGATCCATAAATATGGCCAAAATGTAATTACTATTAAACCTGCACAGTTGACTTTTGGATCAAGTGGCAACGCTGCGCTGGCCAGCATTAGTGTTCTGGATCCACTAACTAACAAAGACATAAATACGGTTAGTAAAGTTAATGGGGTAAGTGCGGTTGCGCCGTTAACTTTGGTGCCCGGGAGCCCTAAAGGTGACTACGGTGCTTATCACCAGGGTTTTGTAATCGGTACGAACCCAAGCTTGCCTAGCCTGATCAATCAGTCACTAGCCTACGGTAACTTCTTTAGCGACAGCAATAATAATAACGGCGATTATGTAGCCGTGCTTGGTCAAAATGCTGCTGATGCAATGTTTAAAGAAAATGTGCCGCTTGGTTCAAGCTTCACTTTTCATGGCCAGACATTTGTAGTGGACGGTATATTTAATACCTTCAACTCAGCGCCCTTGTCCCAACAAGCCAACTTTAACAACGCAATTTTTATACCGAATAGTATTGCCGAATCTTTAACGAATAATACGGCACCAACCTATGAAATACTGGCTCGTTCGGCAGTAACCAATCAGACAAACATTACCGCTAAAAATATTGCCAGTGCCTTAAATGATGCCCATGGCGGCGCCAGCAATCTCACCGTTAATACCGACAGCCAGGACTTGTCTAATAACAATTCAATTATTAACTTAACTACTGGCTTGGTTGCTGGAGTGGCTGCCATTTCCCTGTTGGTGGCCGGTATAGGTATTATGAACGTGATGTTAGTGTCGGTATCCGAAAGAGTTAGAGAAATTGGTATACGAAAGGCAGTTGGTGCTACAAATCGACAAATTAGGAGTCAATTTATTGCTGAAGCTACCTTCTTAAGTTTATCTGGCGCCTTGATCGGCATTGCTTTGTCATTTGTTATTGAACTGTTTATGAGATTGCTCACTAGTCTTACGCCTACCATTACTTGGCAAAGTGTAGTAATTGTAACCGGGGTTTCTGTATTAGTCGGTATCGTCTTTGGCACTGTCCCGGCGATTAAAGCCTCACGCAAAGATCCAATAGAAGCTCTAAGAGCGGAATAGGGTTTACTCTGCACACTGTCCGGTGCTAACGGGACTCATGCGGCTTTTAGCTTGATTAATTTCATTGCTGACCTTTTGCATGGCTAAGGCATAGCCAACTTGGTTATAGGTCGTGCTTTGAGCGAAAATTACTCCCATAACCTCTCCATCTCTTTCTACTAATGGTCCACCGGAATTACCGGGTATAACATTGGCTGACACTTCATAGATATCTCTTAGTGTCACGCCATTACCATAGATATTATGACCACTAGCTCTAAATTCAGCCATTACGGCCGCGGGGTCAGCTGTGAAATTTCCGCCGCCCGGATAGCCGAGTACGGCACCCGGCGTTCCCTGGTTAATC
>DASSZG010000026.1:0-7866 GCA_035702905.1 Saccharimonadales bacterium (SeqCode) | reverse complement strand
CACGCATTCCAATTAAAAAGAAGTTTGCTTTTACTTCTTTAAGCCTAAGAATATCTAATATCTTTGGTGTTATTTTTGGATTTGGGCCATCGTCGAATAACAAGGCCACACTATCCTTAGCTCTGTATATAACCATGCAGTAAGTTTAGCAAATAATGTTGAAAGAATTCGAACCCGTTTAAAGAAGTAGAAGTGTGATGTTGGCCGTAAAAGGCTAGGGTCATAAAAACAGAGGTAATAACTTCAAAGGCTTTGATGGTACGCCCGGAGGGATTCGAACCCCCGACTTTCTGTTCCGAAGACAGACGCTCTAATCCGCTGAGCTACGGGCGCATAGCGTATACTATTGTAACAGAGAAGAACAGGGATAAGAAATGAAGCCGATGAAGAGTTTTAAAGATATAGAAACATATTTAAAAAAATATGAGAGTACCTTCAGTAGTTACAACCTGGAAAATATAGCCAATCTTATTAGCTTTTTGGATGACCCGCAGGAAAAGTTTAAATCTGTTCACGTAGCCGGTACTTCCGGTAAGACGTCCACGTCATACTATATGGCTGCACTTATCCGAGCTACCGGCGATCAGGTCGGATTAACAATATCCCCGGTCGTTGATCATGTGAATGAACGAATGCAGATTAATCTGAAACTACTTGAAGAACAAGACTATGTTAGAGTGTTTAGCGAATACATTAACAAGTTAAGCATTAAAACTACGCCTCTATCCCGCTTTGAATTGATGATCGGGTTTGCCTACTGGTACTTTGCTAATTACAAAGTTGACTATGCAGTGATAGAAGTCGGTCTTGGTGGTCTTTTGGATGCGACTAATGTTATTAAAAGACCCGATAAGGTATGCCTGATAACCGATATAGGCTTGGATCATATAGAAGTTCTCGGCAACAGCCTTGTAGAGATTGCTTGGCAAAAGGCCGGTATCATACAGCCTGGTAATGAGGTATTCATCCACAAGCAAGCGGATTCAATATTAGAGGTCTTTAAGCAAAAGTCCAATGAGGTAAATGCAAACCTTCATATAATAGATGAGGGGTATGAAGCGGATAATAGACTTCCTGATTATCAGAGACGTAATTGGCAGCTTGCCTTTGAAGCTTATAAATTCCTACAAAAAAGAGATAGTCTACGGCAACTCTCTAAGCTTGAACTACTCAGAACTCAGCATACTGAAATACCGGGCCGGATGGACATTAAACACTATAAAGATAAAACAATAATTTTAGATGGCGCCCATAATCCACAAAAGATGGCGACTTTCCTGTCTAGTTTGAGAGCACTTTACCCGGATCAAAATCCGGCCTTTTTGTTGGCAGTTAAATCAACCAAGGATTATAAGAGCATTGCTGGTTTAGTAGACAATGAAGCCAGCAAGGTTGTCGTAACCAGCTTTCCAGGCCACGGCGGACCTCGATCGAATTCAGTTTCGGCTGAACTCCTAGCCAGTTACTTTAAAGTTAATCAACCAGAAGTTATAAGTAATGCTGGCTCAGCCCTGCAATATTTATTGGATTCTGATACAGGTCTAATCGTCATAACCGGGTCTTTATACCTTATTAGTAACTTACGAAAAAAATTTCCTTTTCTTAAATAAAAAAAGTAGCTCTCGGGCTACTGGATATGTTTTATCTATTTTTTAGTTTTTGTTGATTTAACCGGTTGCTTGCTGCTGTTCGCCATTATTTGTAAATTGTTTAACATTCGTTCTATAGTCATAATTTTCCCTTTTTTATTTACCACTTAATGCTCACTTAAAAAAGCATATGCCTAATGCACCCCTGGGTCTGTAAGAAATCTTACTATAATTTAAGCTATTTCTCAGAATTCTTTTTTGGCGGTAATAGCTTAGTTTGATTAGTGTATTTGGCGTGTAGCATGGCTCTTTCTAAGCACTTTAAGACTTCTGCGGCTTGGTCATAGCTCATACCTACTTTTGATACGGATAAAGGGCCTTTAGGTGTGGCTTGAGAGAATTCCATCGTTATACCAGCTTTATTCCAGCTGACCTCAACTCCGTCACTGTACATGGTTCTCGGTTCCATCGATAGTAGCATGATCATCGGCTTCGCCATAGGCGGAGCCTGTTGTTCATGCTCGAGTGGTTCAAACTCCATATGTTCATCTAAGTCAGTATCGTAATCGGCTAGTTCCCATATTTTTAGAGCTTCTTGATCTACCATATCAAAGTAGCTTATTAATAGAAGCATTAGATCTTCATCGGGCCTTTCTAAGCCGGACTCTATCTTATGAAGGTCGCTTTCATCAATTTCAAGAGCCCCAGATACCTCTGATAAGCTCCGCTTAGATTCTTCACGGACCTTTTTTAAATGCTTTCCCAAGTCATCATAAGGATTATTTTTACCTGTCATATTAATATTTTAGGCCGCATCCAACCCTTACGCAAGCGTAAGCAAACTGTATAATGATAATTACCATGCAAATACAAGAGAATGTAGAGCTGGCCAAGTATTCGACAATGGGCCTAGGTGGAAAAGCCAGATATCTAACTGAAATATCCTCAAGAGGTGAACTTATAGACGCATGTGAGTTTGCCAAATCAAAAGAGTTGCCTTGTTTAGCAGTCGGCTCGGGTAGCAACATTACTTGGCGTGATGAGGGATACCCGGGCCTTATTATTATTAGCGACATAAAAGGTATAGAGTTTGAATGGCAAACTGAAGACGAGGCCCTAGTGACTATCGGTAGCGGCGAAATTTGGGATAATGCTGTCGAGGCATGTGTTAGTGAAGGCCTAAGCGGTATCGAGGCGCTGAGTTTAATCCCGGGCAAGGTCGGTGCAACTCCGGTTCAGAATGTCGGGGCATATGGCCAAGAAATAGCCGACACGCTTGTTCAGCTTGAAGCTTATGACATGAAGAGTGATGCTATCGTTACAATTAGTAATCAGGACTGCGGATTTGGTTATAGAACTAGCCGCTTCAAGACAACAGACCGCGGCAGATTCTTTATTATTACAATTACTTTGAAGTTAAAGAAGGTAAACCCTCAGCCGCCATTTTATTCAGCACTGGAGAACTACTTCAAAGAACGGAATATAACCGATTTCACTCCTCAAGCTATTAGGGACGCTGTCATAGATATTCGTTCTCATAAGCTTCCAAACCCCAAAGATGTACATAATAACGGCTCTTTTTTTGCTAATCCCATAATATCTGTAACCAAGTTTCAGCAACTACAGCAAGATTATCCCGATCTCCCTCATTGGACGTTAGAAAACGATATGGTTAAAATACCTGCCGCTTGGCTTATTGAAAAAAGCGGCTATAAAGACTATCATGATGAACATACCGGAATGGCAACGTGGGCTAATCAGCCGTTAGTATTAGTCAATGAGCATGCTAAGACCACGAAAGATTTAATGGAGTTTAGGGATAAAATCGTTAAAGAGGTTAAAGACAAATTTGACATTGATCTAGTGCAAGAACCTGAAATATTACCCGTTAAGTAAAGATGATCACACAAGAAATAAGTGATGTCGAAAACGGCACGCTAGCAACCCTCGAAGACAATATAACAGCATCGCGAATGGCTGAAATTGCTGTATATACTCATTTTCATACTTACCTTGGTGAAAGAACATTATCTAACATGGCAACTTTCAGAGATGCAACAATTTCAGCTGGTAGTCGCTTTGATTCAGTTGTAGATCAGGTCTTAAGCCACGCCGATTACACTGGCACGGAAAAAAGTTTGCAACTCAGAACCATATATGAAGATCTGATAGATTTCCGCAAAGATAGAATAGATGAGAAGTTCCAAAATATAGATTCGGCATCGATTCTCAGGCATTTTACAATGGATGCATTCTTCGGATACTACATAAATACGAAACCGGTCGTCGAAGGGGTCAGGGATATTAAAGCTAGATACAGGTATGAACTGGATAGAGGCTTTGATGTTATGAAGGCCATCACTGACGCAACATTGGTTGTCAACCATCGTACGCTTGCCGATTACTATACATCGCCAGAATCAGGTCGAGTGGTCCCACTCAAAACTGCAATCAGTTTGGCTGGCGCCGCACTATTGGGTGTTGGAGTAGGCTTGATGCTTAACTCTAAACCTAAGAGTCGCTAGGCAAGGGGTACCGAGTAGAGAAGTCCTTAACTTCTTCTTTCAAGTGAGAGAGCTTGGTAGCGTCGTCCTTATTAACTACGGCCAATTTCATCCACTCGGCAATTTGTACCATGTCATCTTCTTTGAGTCCTCTAGTAGTTATGGCTGGAGTACCCAATCTTAAGCCTGATGGCCTAAAGGGCGGTAATTTATCATCAGGGATAGAATTACAATTCGCACTGAGTCCGATCTTATCTAGTACATCTTGAGTAACTCGGCCATCAATCTTATATGATGTCATCATATCAATCTGAATTAGATGGTTATCTGTTCCGTTAGTCACTAACTTAAAGCCCCGTTTCATAAGTTCATCTGCCAATTTTTTAGCGTTAGCCAGGACTTGTTTGGCATAATCCTGGAACTCAGGTTGCAATGCCTCACCGAATGCCACCGCTTTGGCGGCCGTATTATTCATATGGGGGCCGCCCTGAAATCCTGGGAAAACTTCCCGGTCAATTAGTGTTGGTAAATTGTCTAATGTCTTCTCGACCTTTTTCAGGGGATTGCCGACCGTCCCTTTAGTAAGTATCATGCCGCCCCTTGGACCACGTAGCGTCTTGTGCGTGGTAGTAGTAATCACATGGAAACCATAGTCAAACGGATTAGGCAGGGCTTTACCGGCGATAAGTCCGGCTATGTGTGCCATATCAGCCATGAGCATGGCTCCGACTTCATTACCTATTTCGGCAAATTTTGCATAATCTAAATTCCTGGGGTAACCGGAAAAACCAGCTAGTATAATTTTAGGTTTTTCTTTGAGAGCTACTCGCCTCATTTCTTCGTAATCTATTTCTCCCGTTTCCGGATCCTTCATGCCGTATCGAACAAAGTTATATAATTTGGACATAGTAGTAACAGGATGACCGTGGGTTAAGTGGCCACCCTGATCGAGTTTCATTCCTAGTACCGTGTCCCCTGGCTCTAGCCAAGCAAAATAAACTGCTACATTGGCAGGAGCACCCGAGTGGGGTTGAACATTCGCATGGTCAGCCTTAAATAATTTCTTGGCCCTCTCAATCGCCAGTAGTTCAACTTTATCAGTGAAATCCTGGCCCCCATAATAGCGTTTACCGGGGTATCCCTCTGAATATTTATTAGTGAATACACTACCTAGGGCATCTAAAACAGCGCGGCTAACATAATTCTCAGAAGGTACTAACTCTAGGCCTTCGCGCTCACGTTTTTCTTCTGCGGCTATAAGATCTGATATAGTCTTATCTGACATTAGTCCCTCCTTGGTTAGTTAAAGTATATCGCTTTTTCGCTAACATTAGCTAGCTTAAACATGGTATATTGGTATTTACCAACAAGCAAAAACAAAAATACAATTGTAATTTAACATCATATATGGTAAGGTTTATACAATATGCCCACAACTAATGAGAAAATTGGTCAATTAATTGCTCAAGTAAGGCAAGAAAAGGGTTTAACCCAAGCCGAGTTTGCGCGCCAGCTTAGTACGTCGCAAAGTGCAGTTAATCGTATGGAGCACGGTCGGCAAAACCTCAGCCTGGAAACCCTTGGCCGAGTTAGCGATGTTTTAAATAAGCAACTAATTAGCTTGAATCAAGGAGCCGTTAATTTATTAATTGAAGGCGGCAACGAACTTAGCGGCGAGATTACCTTAAAAACAAGCAAGAATGCAACCGTTGCCCTGCTGTGTGCCAGCTTACTTAACCGGGGTACGACCAAACTGAGAAATGTTGCCCGCATAGAAGAAGTTAACCGTATTATTGAAGTGCTCAGTAGTATAGGCGTCAGTGTTCGCTGGAGTGGTGAAAATGATTTAGAGATAAAACCACCGGCAAAAATAAACCTAGAAAACATAAATAAGGAAGCAGCCAAAAAAACCCGTACAGTTTTAATGTTTATTGGTCCTTTAATGCATTTGTTTAAGGAGTTCAACATTCCCTATGCCGGGGGGTGCGATCTTGGCAGGCGAACAGTCTTGCCTCATTTATATGGACTAGAAGAATTCGGCGTCGGAGTACTAACTAAAACCGGACATTATGAAATAAGCGTAAACAAACAACTACCAACAAGAGATGTAGTTCTCTATGAATCGGGCGATACAACCACCGAAAATATTATTATGGCAGCCGCACGAACCGAAGGGGTTACGGTTATTAAAATGGCAAGTGCAAACTATATGGTTCAAGACCTTTGCTTTTACCTAGAAAAACTAGGAGTAAAGATAGAAGGCATCGGAACCAGTACCTTGAAAGTTCATGGAGTAAAAGAAATAGATAAAAATGTCAGCTATTCACCGGCTGAAGACCCCGTCGAAGCCATGACATTTATCTCCGCAGCCGTTACTACAAATTCCGAAATAACGATTAAGCGTGCGCCAATAGAGTTCTTAGAACTGGAACTACTAAAGTTAGAAAAAATGGGATTAAAGGCTGACGTTACCGAAAAATATAAATCGGATAATGGTAAAACCGATCTAGTAGACATCACAATTTATAAGCATGACGGTAAACTAACTGCACCGGCTGAAAAGATTCACCCAAACATTTTCCCGGGCCTCAATATCGATCACCTGCCATATTTTGTGCCGATTGCAGCCGTTGCCAACGGCCGTACGTTAATTCATGACTGGGTCTATGAAGACCGGGCGCTTATGTATACAGAAATTAAAAAAATCGGTGTTAATTTAGAATTAGCCGACCCACACCGCGTGTTTATAGAAGGTCCAACCCGTTGGAAGCCAGCCGACCTTGTTTGCCCAAGTGGCATCCGACCGGCTGTTATGCTACTGATTGGTATGTTAGCGGCTCCCGGGCAATCAATACTAAGGAACGTCTATACGATTAACAGGGGTTACGAAGACCTAGCCGAACGACTTAATAGTTTAGGCGCACATATAACAGTACTGCACGACATCTAAGCTGTGGTATAATCACCTCTGTTACTTTTTTACCACGCGGGTGTGGTGAAATGGCTCTCATGCAATCCTTCCAAGATTGAGTTGCGGGTTCGATTCCCGCCACCCGCACCAGTATCCCAGCCCCGGTAGCTCAGTTGGATAGAGCAGGAGACTTCTAAGCTCAAGGTCGGGGGTTCGAATCCCTCCCGGGGTACCATTCTGACTTACAAAGATATTAACCTCTATTTCTGAAGTTCAATTGTTTAACGATTGTAGTCAAGACAGCAACTTTACTTCTTTGAATTAGTTCGAATCTTGTTAGGGCTATTTGAGTGATTTTATAGCCTTCTCCAATACAATCGCATGTCCTGAACCATATAGAGCAAATACATCTTTGTTAGCTACCCAGTCTGCTTTAATGGCAGCGAAAAGGGATATATCCCTAAATACTCCGCTTGCCGCTGAAACAGGATTTGAAGTAGGATCGCTTAGACTATATAGCAACTTTTCGTCATTCTTGTTAAATGGCACTCCTGTTACCTCTTGATACATCAGAAGAACCTTCTTAAGTCCTAACTTTTCTGCGCTTAGTGGCTGAAGTTTGGCATAACTTTGTATATTCCTCTCTGCATAGGGTTTCCAATCGGCATGGTTTTTATAATCACGTTTTAACCATTGATACATTTGTCTACCAAAGTAATAAGTCATTATTTGCGGTACAGAAAAACCTTTGCTAACAAGATATTGGATTTCTTTAGTTTCATCTGGTTCAGGAGAAATAATTGGTATGTTGCTTTTCTGCGCAAGCCATGTAAGTAAGCCTGGCTCTGAATATTTAAATACC
>DASSZG010000059.1:0-5092 GCA_035702905.1 Saccharimonadales bacterium (SeqCode) | reverse complement strand
AGCAAGCCTAGTGCCGCTAAGCTGGTTTCTATACCGTCAATACTTATTCTGTTATGAAAGACCTGTACACAGGCAGCAAATCGCCCATGGCATTTGTCCGGCGCTGCTGCTCCGAAGCCGGTAAAGAAGCCGAACATAAATAGACCGAAAGCCAAACCGGTCCAAGCCAGTTTCTTACGCTTAGCAATTAACTGCCGAGCCAGATAAAGACTCATAGCTATTAACAGCAGGCCTGACACTACGTCACCAATAATAAATACCCATGAGTAAGGGTGATGTGGGTCTTCAAGATCGCTGGGCACACCGAACCTGGCCGTATGATTATCTAGCAAATAGCCGAGCGGCCACGAGTTATAGATAACAGCTATTAACGTCAAAAGAGCAGTGAACAAGTAGGCAGAATGTTTTTTCATAACTATTTTATATTACCCTATATTACTGCTGATGGTCTGAGTAGATGCTTAGAACAAATAAAAAAGACGGCTTAGAAAAGATAAACCGTCTCTTAGAGTTCTGTCCGGACGTACTACTTCACAGGTCGAATAGATAGCCCGGAGATTTGGAAAATTCCGGTAACTATTGCGTAAGTCCCGAGTAACCAGACGAAAGACACACCATGAGATTGTTTAGAAAACAATATGATTATGCCAGCCACCAGGGCTACAAGTGCACTTAGATAACTAAGCGCCTGAGCTTTTACTAAAGTTGCAACGCTAAAGTAAGCATTGACCGCTTCTACGACTGCTCGAGCAATAAGCGTAAAGCCAATTAATGCTACGAAAGTAGTAAACTTTACGTGCGTGTGACGAAGCATATAAATACCTACGCCAAGTTCAAAAGCACCTAGAGCAGAAGGCAAGAACCAGGTGTCAGACACCCCGATACTTCCCAGTCCTGTTAAAGCATCGACCACTCCTACTATTAGCACAAATGCGCTAAACAGATAAAGTAGTATATGCAAGTTTAGGCCTGGCCAAAAAACTGACGCCAAACCAAATAATAATGTTGCCACACCCCCAAGCACTAGAGCCCACCAATTATCCCTGGTGACACTTACTGCACTCATATTCACCTCCTTATAGTGATAATCCAATCATGCACCTTAAAGTGCATTATTGTCAAACTACTGGTGTGGATAAGTCTGAGAATTAGCTGAGGCTCTTATCTAGAAAGTCTAGTGTGATCTGCCAGGCGTCCCGCGCAGCTTCCTGGTTATAGGCAAAACTATTTGAATCATTGAAGAAGGCATGTCCAGTTTTTGGATATACTTTAGCTACAAAATCGACATTTGCTTCACTCATTTTGGTTTTTAGATCGTCCAGTCCTTCAATCAGTCGCTCGTCATTTTCACCGTAAAATGCTCTCACCGGACAGGCAATCTGTCGAAGTTTATCGGTATCATGCTCGGCGTGCCCATAAAACACAACCGCCGCTTTAAGCCTAGACTCATGGACCGTAAGATTAAAGCTATAAGTACCACCAAAACAGAAACCCATAACAGCTACCCGCTTATTGCTTTCAGGCATTTCGTATAAATAATTAAAGCAGTCCTCTAAACTAGCAAGTGTCTTTTTGCCAAACTCCGGATTTTGCATGGGCGTCATGTATTCTCGAAGTTTTGGCTGAACTTCGTTTCGCTTCTTTGGATCAAACAAATCCGTTTGCATTCCTCTAAGGCTCTTAAGATCTATGCTTTGGGCTAAAAGTTCAGGTGCTAGTGCAATATAGCCCTCGTTCGACAGACGATCGGCCACAGATTTAATGTGATCATCCAGTCCCCAGACTTCATGGATAACTATAATGGCGCCCATGGCTTTTCCTTGGGGGTGGCTAAGGTAAGCCTCTAAGCCATTAATTTTAATCATTTCACCCATATGCACCGCCTTTATGAAAATAGTTAATAGATAGTAATACTATTTAAATTATACCAATTAATTGGATAGTGTTAGGCTTGAGCAACGAATTGAACCGCCACCTTTTCTAAGCTCCGGTAAATCTAGCGTCACCGTCTTAAGGCCCCACTTCTCTAGATCCGCTTGAAAATGTGGAGCCTGGGAATTCATAATAACTATTTCACCCGTCGATACGAGGTTAAGGCAGAAGGCATTAAGCGCTTCTTCTTTTGACACTTTTATCTTATCAACCTTGTCAAATTCCTCTAGTAACTTACGGCTACTGGGCTTAAAGACATCGGGGCAATAGGCAATTAGTCCTTTAGCCTTTGCTTCCGGCCACTTAAGTACAGCTAGGGCAAGATCAATGTCGTAAGTCGGGCTGTCTGGCCAGCCAGTAATCTTGTTAGTCTTAGCAGGTCCGTATTTAAACCACCGCTTAGGTTGGGTTTCCAAACTCAGTACTTCAGTGAATCCAAGAATTGAATTCAGATACGGATGAGCATCCTTAGTTGTCCGATAAGGTGATTGTGTAAAAATAATATCGCCACAAGGCAGGGCATCGCCCTGGCCGCTGAATCTTTCAACCGACTCAGGCAGGGTTACAATTTTCAAGCCCTCAGCTTCAAGTTTTTCTCTGGCGTAAACCTCTTCGCTTTTACGCTTATTCGGTAGCCGAGACATTAAGGCTTGACCGTTCCTAACCAATGCCCAATTAGCCGTATAAACACCGTCCTGGGAAGTGGCTGGCGGCGACACTTGCTTTACTTCAATTCCCGCGGCAAGAAAAGCGGCTTTAATAGAGTCATGCTCTTGCATTGCCGCAGCGACATCAACTTTTAGGCTGGAATCCATCTGAGCATTAATGGCAAATTCATCGTTGAAATAATCAGCGCCAGACATTAACACGACTTGATTTATTTTTGGCATAACAAAGACCTATTATACATCGAGCTGTTCTAATAACAGCGCTAATAGATAAACAAGTTGCAAACTAATTCTAAAAAGCGTTAACCTTATGTAAGAATGTCCGATCAACAACCGCCCGTCATAATAATATTTGGAATAACTGGTGATTTAAGTAAGCGCAAGCTACTACCTGCTCTGTACCATCTGTTTGAAAAGCAACTACTTCCGAACGGCACCAAAATAATCGGAACCAGCCGTCGAGAACTAAGCCGGTCTGATCTTTTGAACACTATAGAAGAAAGCATCCAAGCCAAGAAAGAGTCCTGTAGGCCAGAGGCCATGAACCAGCTTAACGAAGCAGTTAGTACTGCCCAAGTCGATCCAGTGAAAACGGCCGATTTTGATAAATTAAAGGATCTCCTGGATACTTTAGATAGCGATGGCCCGCGAAACCGACTCTTTTATATGTCCATCCCGCCATCTGCCTACGGCCAGATTATCTCTAATCTGCAAAGTTCCGGCCTGAACGCTCAGCAAAACAGAATCATGCTGGAAAAGCCATTTGGCTATAATTTTAACTCTGCCGAGGCGTCTGTAAAACTTGTCAGTTCCGCATTTAATGAAGAGCAGATTTACCGAATTGATCATTATCTAGCAAAAGAAACGGCCCAGAATTTATTATCGTTTAGGCTTCATAACCCCATCTTTGTACCATTATGGAATAACCAACATATCGAGTCGGTGCATGTCAGACAATTTGAGACACTTGGAATAGAGGGAAGGGTTAACTTTTATGAACAAACCGGCGCACTCAGAGACATGATCCAGAGTCACCTGATGCAGCTACTGGCCCTCACGCTCATGGACGTACCGGAAGATATGACAAGCCGGTCAATACACGAAGCTAAGCAACGCTTCTTTAAAGGCCTGGACATTGCCAATCCAGCTCTAGCAACAAGAGGGCAGTACCAGTCGTATCGGCAAGAAGTAAGTAATCCAAACAGTATCGTTGAAACTTACGTTAAGCTAGAGCTTTCGAGCCATTTACAACCATGGCAAGGAGTAAAGCTTTTCCTCGAACACGGGAAGGGTATGAATCAGAATATCGCAGATATTGCAGTGGCTTTTAAGAGCGCCGGTGAGAGAAGAAGGAACAGTTTAATTTTCCAGATACAACCCAATGAAGGTATAAGCTTAGACCTGCTAGTGAAGGAACCGGGGCTAGCAAATGAAATGCGTCATACTTCACTCGATCTAAAATACAAAGACGTTTTCACAGATATCTTAAAAATCGATGCCTACGAACGTGTGCTCATGGACGCCATCCGTGGAGACCAGTCTTTGTTTGCAGCCGATGAAGAAGTTTTAACTACCTGGCGAGTGCTTGACCCGTTATTAGACGCCTGGTCGGGTACTAATGACGGTTTAGTTTTTTATCCCAATGGGGCTAGCACAGTTTAATTTATTTTATTGATGCTTCATCTCAGTTGACCTTGCTAAAATAGAAGAACTGGTATTACGCGCGAGGGATAAGTATGTTAATAGACCTACTCATAGTTTTAATTGTTATTTATGCTGTTATCCGCAACTGGGGCCACGGCCTACTGGCTCAAGTTTTCTCAGCCCTTGGTCTGATCGGTGGCCTTTTCTTCGGCAGACTAATTGAATCCTACACCATCCAACTGGTTCATACTCCGACTAGCCGGGCGATAATAACGGCAGCAACAATGCTCGGTCTCAGCCTGATTGGTCTATCGGTAGGTGAATACATAGGACTCCACTTTAAATATAAGCTACATTTAAAGAAAATTAATTCGGCCGATAACTACCTTGGGTCTATCTTAACTGCTATTACAATGTTGTTAGTAATTTGGCTGGCCGCTTCAGTTATCCAAAGCCTGCCTGCAACCCGCTTCAAAGGTTACTTCAGAAGCTCAAGAATTATAGCCGAACTAAACCGTATAATGCCACCAGCACCAAATCTAATATCTGATCTTGGTCGACTTATCGATCCCAACGGTTTTCCTGACGTATTTATTGGTAGCGAACCGGTTCCCAATAAAAATGTCACCACACCATCACTAGGATCACTGCTTGCCGCCGTTAACGCCGATCGGCCATCAGTCGTCAAGGTTCAAGGGACTGGCTGTGGAGGAATTGTCAGTGGCTCAGGCTTCGTGGTGGGCAGAAACTTAATTGCAACTAATGCCCACGTGGTGGCCGGTATCAGTTCACCTTACGTTTTCGATATTAATGGACGGCACTCAGCCAGTGTTGTATGGTTCGACCCT
>DASSZG010000053.1:0-12776 GCA_035702905.1 Saccharimonadales bacterium (SeqCode) | reverse complement strand
AAAAAACATTGATGTCACAATCCCTAGGGACAGGCTAGTAGTCATTACCGGCCTAAGCGGGTCGGGAAAATCTTCGCTGGCATTTGACACTATTTATGCCGAAGGCCAGCGCCGCTACGTTGAGTCATTAAGTAGCTATGCCCGGCAATTTCTGGGTCTAATGGAGAAGCCGGACGTCGATCAAATCGACGGCTTGTCGCCAGCCATATCGATCGATCAAAAATCTACTTCCCACAATCCTCGTTCGACTGTCGCAACAGTAACGGAAATTTACGATTATCTTCGTCTGTTATATGCCAGGATAGGAATTCCTCATTGTCCCGTTGATGGTAGCCCGGTTGTCAGGCAAACGACTAACGGTATCATCGATCAGATTATCTCAGGCTATGCTGACAAGCGCCTCATGATACTCGCGCCGATCGTCATAGATAAGAAAGGAGCTTTTGAGCATATACCAGAGCAGTATATGAGAGCTGGTTTTGCAAGAGCCCGGGTAGATGGGGTAGTGTATGCGCTAGACGAGTTTCCTGCTCTGGATAAGGCTTACCGGCACCGGATTGAAATAGTCATTGATCGGTTAGTGAACAACGAAGATAGCCGTAGCCGACTGGTCCAATCCGTGGAAGCGGCACTCGAAACAGCAGAAGGTAAGGTAGTCGTATTGGATGCCGATGATGATACAACTTCTACCTATAGCCTAATGTATGCCTGTCCTAACCATCCGGAAGTAAGTATCCCCGAACTTGAACCAAGGACCTTCAGCTTTAATAGCCCTCATGGGGCTTGTCCGGTCTGTACAGGCCTAGGCAGTCGCTTGGAAGTGGATCCGGAACTAGTTTTACCTAACGGCAATTTAACCATACTAGAGGGCGCTATAAGGCCGTATAACCGTATTAATGTCGATAACTGGTACATAAAGAAGCTTCAAGCGGTTGCCAAAGAGTATAACTTTAGTCTGAGCGTTCCGACTAAGGAGTTAAGCGGTGAACATATCAGGCTTATTATGTACGGTACGGGTAAGCAAAAGTACCGCATTTCATTAGGGTTAAATCGTAGCTTTGAGACGACTTATGGCGGTGTCGTTAATGATTTAGAGCGCCGGCATAAAGAAACGGAAAGCGACTTTATTCGTAAAGACATAGAGCGGTTTATGCAGGAAAAACCTTGCCATGCCTGCAACGGCAAGCGGCTTAAACCGGAAGTTCTTGCAATTACTGTTAAACAGCGATCGATTATGGACCTCTGTGAACTATCAATTGATGATGCACTCGACTGGTTTAAGAGCATTAAGCTGGACGACAAAGAAACCAAGATTGCCCACCTTATACTTAAAGAAATAACCGCTAGACTGCAGTTTTTACGAGATGTCGGATTAAACTACCTAAGCTTACTACGCAGTGCAACTACACTGTCTGGTGGCGAAGCTCAACGAATTCGTTTAGCGACCCAAATAGGATCCGGTTTAACTGGGGTCTTGTACGTTTTGGACGAACCAAGCATAGGCCTCCACCAAAGGGATAATGCCCGCCTGATAACTACCCTCAAGCATTTAAAAGAGATTGGCAATACTGTGATCGTTGTTGAACATGACGAAGATACCATTAAGTCCGCTGATTTCTTGCTGGATATAGGACCCGGGGCTGGCATACATGGCGGTGAGGTTGTGGCCGCTGGTACGCCGTCTGAAGTTAGCAAGGTGAAAAATAGCCTCACAGCTCAGTATCTAAGCGGCACTAAAAAAATCGATGTGCCTAAGAAGCGGCGTAAGGGCAATGACAAAAGTCTTATTATTCATGGTGCCAAAGAAAACAACTTAAAAAACCTAGACGTTACCATACCGCTAGGCAAGCTCGTAGTTGTTAGTGGCGTCAGCGGTTCAGGCAAGTCGAGCCTAATTAACGACATATTGGCTAAAGAATTACTAGCCAGATTACATAGAGCCAATACAGTACCAGGCCGCCATGACGATATAGAAGGCATCAAAGAGTTAGACAAAGCCATTATTATTGATCAATCACCAATTGGGCGTACGCCTAGATCAAACCCGGCCACTTACACCGGCTTGTTTACGCCTATAAGAGAACTCTTTGCGGCTCTTCCAGAATCAAAAATACGCGGTTATAGTGCTGGCAGATTTAGCTTCAATGTTAAAGGCGGTAGATGCGAGAACTGTTCCGGTGACGGCATAATTCGCATCGAAATGCACTTTTTACCTGACGTTTATGTACCTTGCGAGGTCTGTCACGGCCAGAGATATAACCGCGAAGCACTGGAAATCCATTATAAGACAAAGACCATTGCTGACGTTTTGGATATGACCTGTGAACAGGCGTTGGAGTTCTTTAAAAATATACCGGCTATCGCTCGTAAACTGGAAACTTTAGTAGATGTAGGACTTGGCTATATTAAGCTAGGTCAATCCGCCACCACTCTTTCCGGTGGTGAGGCCCAGCGGATCAAACTTGCCAGTGAGCTTAGTCGTCGTCCAACCGGCCGCACTTTATACATACTTGACGAGCCAACAACCGGACTCCATATAGCTGATGTCGATAAACTTCTTAAAATGCTTCATGCACTCGTCGATGCAGGCAACAGCATGATAGTCATCGAGCATAATTTAGATGTTATAAAAAATGCCGACTGGATTATTGATATGGGTCCGGAAGGTGGGCAAAATGGTGGCCAAATTGTCGCCGAAGGTACGCCCGAGCAAGTAGCCAAAGTCAAAGGCAGCTATACTGGTCAATACCTCAAAAATATGCTATAATATACTTATGTCCGATGCGCATGAATTAAGTGATTTAGATGCCACAGTACAGCTAAGAGCCCAAGAGCTGATGGATGCGGCTGTAAATGCTCCTCATCCGTTAGATTTGGCTTTTCTGGCTGATGCTCAAAAAGAGCAACGTTTTAAAGAATACAGTGACCGCTTATTAGCTTATGTTCTCGCATGTGATGTGCGCATGCGAGCTGATTCGTCAGTAGATCCGAGTGATCTCAAAGCCTGGGCGGTAATCGGCGTACCGACAATACGAAAGGTTGCCGTAAATGGAGCCCGCCGAGTCAGATCTAATTGGTTTGCAGTTGCTAATGACGCGGATTTTGAAGATCTAGCTGTTAGAGCAAGGGCTACTCAGCAGGATGATCCCGGCTCTCCTTCAGCGCTTTAATTAAGTGATAGATAGTTGGACCAAGAGTAAACACGACGACAGCAGCAACTGCCAGTAAAATGTAATGATCTAAATTATGAATTCTTCGGCCAAACCAGTAGCCGATTAGAGTTACTATTATTGCCCATGCGGTATCACCAATGGCATCAAATATAACGAAGTACTTGTACTTCATCCTACCCACACCCGCAACAGCTGGAGCAAAGGTCCTTATAACTGGAATAAAATGGGCAATGAGCATAGTTTTGCTTCCGTATTTTTCATAAAAAGCTTCAGATTGAATTACGTATTTTTGTTTAAAAATTAGCCCGTCTGGTTTACGAAATAGCCGCCTGCCATACCGTTTCCCTATATGGTATCCGGTATTATCTCCAAGAATTGCGGCAATTGCCACCACGACAAATATACTAAACAAGTTAAGCTTACCGGCCGCAGCAAAAACGCCTGCGCTAATGAGCAGAGTATCGCCTGGAAAGAAGAAGCCAATAAACATACCGGACTCGCCAAAAATAATGGCGGCTATAAGCAATAAGCCTCCAGCTTGCAATATATGGTCAACATTAAACATACAGTAATTTAATCTTACGGACTTAGTCGTTAAAGGTCCAGCTAAAAATTTGCTATAATAATAGATAAGTATTTAAGGAGTATCTAAGAAAGACCGTTATGGCCCAAGAAGCAATTAATTTAAACCTAGAACCCCGAAAAACTTTAGGTAAGTCAGTCAAGCACTTAAGAACAGGCGGAATTACCCCGGCAGTCATTCATGATCATGGCAAACCATCACTGCATGTTCAGGGAGATTCACTAACTTTATTAAAAGTCTGGAGACAGGCAGGTAAACATCATCCTGTCCAAATAGTGTCGGACGGCACTAACTACACAGCGCTTATAAAAGAAGCATCGTTTGATCCAAAAAAACATCAATTGACGCATTTGGTATTTAACGCTGTTGATCGTAATCAGAAAGTTGAAGCCGATATACCTCTTCGTCCACACTACGATGAAGGCAATGAAAGCAGTCCTGCCGAACGTTCAGGCCTGATTGTACTTACCCAGCTAGAGAATGTAGAAGTTAAAGCAATTTCTACCAATTTACCGGATTTTCTCGAGTATAATGCTGAAAAACTGGTTGAAGTTGGTGACCACTTAACGGTTGCCGATATAATCGTGCCAGATGGCGTAGAAATTATGACTGAACCAGAACACGCGATTGCGACTGTTTACGAGCCCAGCGCTATTGCCGCTGCCAACGATGCAGCCGGTGGTGATGCAGAGGCGGGCAGTGAAAGCCAAGTTGAAAGCCAATCAGGCACAGCCCAGGGTGAAAGTGAAGGACAAGCTCCTGAGAACAAGCCGGGAGGTAAGGATCAAAAAGAGCCCAAACCTTCTTCAGTGGAAGCCGCCAAGCAAGACAAATAAGCTAAACTTAATCCTGATCTTCAATAAAGCCACCAGACTGGTGAGCCCACAGTTTAGCGTATACGCCATTTTTGGATAGCAGTTCTTTATGCGAACCTTCCTCGGCTATTTCGCCATTGTCCAAAACAATTATCCGGTCCATTTTTTGCACCGTGCTCAGTCGATGGGCTATAACTATTGCCGTTCTGTTTTCCATCAGCTTCCAGAGAGCATCTTGAATTAGTACCTCGCTCTCTGAATCAAGTGCACTGGTAGCTTCATCAAGAACTAAGATCGGAGCATTTTTAAGCATGGCCCGAGCTATGGCAATCCGTTGTCGCTGACCACCAGACAGCTTAACACCCCGTTCTCCGACTAGTGTTTCGTAGCCTTTTGGCAAATCGTCAATAAACTCATCAGCGTGAGCCATTTTGGCAACGCCCACTATAGCCTGATCGTCGGCATCGAGTTGACCATAACGAATATTTTCGTGCAGGCTTCTATGGAATAATAACGGTTCTTGCGGTACGTAAGAAATTAACTTTCTTAAGTCTTGTTGCCGTATTTTAGCTATATTTTGGTTGTCAATTAATATCTCGCCGCCATCAATATCCATGAAACGCATCAGTAAATTAGTCAGTGTTGTTTTGCCGCCACCGCTTGATCCGACCAGACCGACTTTCTCGCCTTGTTTAATGCGTAAGTTCAGGTTAGTGAACAAGTTGGTATTTGCCCCTTCATGCCTAAAATCGACATGCACAAACTGTATTGAACCTCTATGGACTTTGACCTTTTCGGGGCGAACTGGATCGGCAATCTCAGGTTTAATCTGCAATATCTCAGTCATTTCAACGGCATCACCGAAAGAGCGGTTTAAGTTTCTGGCAATTCTACCAAATAACCACAGCCTATCGACAACCGTTCCAGCATAAGCGACTGCTAGGTACAGAATGCTGGCGTTAGCATGTAAACTCAGTATCGCATAGACGCCGAATACATAGCCTAAAATCCGTAGACCGACGGTCATACTGTGGCTAATAGAGTCATTTTTGAAGGCTTCGATTTCTAAGCGGTGGTAAGACTGCTTGGTGGCATCGGCCTTTGCGGCAAAACGTTTAAGCTCATAATCTTCATGAGCGAATGCATTGATGTTCCCGATATTAGTTATGGCATCAGCAAGAGCTGCCGTACGCTGGCTTTCATGCTCAGCGAGGTCCTTATTAAACGGAAACTGATGTCTTACCCGCCAGGACATTATACAGACGTAAATGGCCACCACAATCAGCAAAATAATGGCAAACTTATATTCGACAGCAAATAGAATTGCAGTTGAAGCAATCAGGGCGGTTAGGCTCGGTATAATGCTCCAGATAAACTCATCACAGATTCGTTCATATGAGCCGATAAATTTAGTGGTTTGAGACACTAAGGCGCCACCAAAACGGTTGGCATGAAAACGTCGTCCTTGATGCTGCAGGTGGTCGAATATGGCTACTATCATGTTGCGTTGGGCATTGGTTTCAAAGCGCCAAACAGCTAATCCTTGCAAGCGCCAGAACACTAGCCCGCCAAACATAGACGCAATAAAGCCAATAACGTAGGGTTCTAGTTCGCTGAATTGCAGTGCTTTGTGAGCGCCGTAAGCAATCTGTAGTTTAGAAAAGGTACGCGAAACTAAAAATGGCGGGATTATATCCTGCAGAAGTACTCCCATGACTGAACCGATGGTTGCAAACCAAAACATAGCGGCGTACGGCCGAGTATATTGCCAATAAATTTTAAGAGTAGTTTTTGAAGTTGTCATTACCCTTCCTCCTGATAAAAAGGGCTGTCTAATTTGTATAAATATAAATGTTTTAGTAAGTCGAGAGTCAGCACACCATAAAGGCAGCTAAATTGTAAATTGTTGTTCGCATATTTTTCTCGCCGCCTATGGTTATTTTGTACTCAGGTGTTACCTAATTACAAATTGCTAATATCAACTATATATCGTATACTAATAGGTTGCGTTAGGCAAATCTTTTATTGTTATGAACTCTCTAGAAAACCCATTATCATCTAATAGCTCCATTTCTTCGGAAGATAATCCCGAAGATAAAAAGAATACGGACGAGAAGAAAAAGTCTAAATCTCTCAGTTTCAGGCTACTTGGCGAGGAAGCTAAAAATAAGCCGGACACTAAAGACGAGCCGCTTTTTAAATTCCTGGAAGTGGACACTGACAAGCAGAAGGAGAAAGAAGAAACTGTTTCAGAGGAGGTAGTAGCTGATCATGAAGCAGATGATGCTCTCCCGCCCCTAGAGAGTTTAACGGCAGATGAAGAACAGCAAGCAGCGGCCATGCTTAGACGCGAGGCCCGCGAACATCGGATAGACCAACCGGCTGAAACATTCGACGATGATCGCGTTAGTAATGCGGTCGAGGACTACGATGCCAAAATTATTGATGAAGGTTTAGAGCCTGACGAGGCTTTTGAGCAGGTACTGGAAGAGTATGGCATTGATCCAAGTAGTATTGAACAAACAAACGAACTCGAGCCAAACGAAGCTACAGAAGCTGATGATCTGCAGGAGATAGACCTTAAATCACTAAATGAAGAAGGGGAGCTACCGCTTCAAGAAAATCTGCACCATGAAGATGAGCCTCGACTTGATGAGGATCGTAAGGAGGCTGAAGACCCAATACAACCAATAGCGGATGCCGGGGGTAGTGGTGGAGGGCGAAAACCACCTGTCGCGCCAGGTCCAAGCGGCAATACCCCTCCACCGAACCCTTACAGGAGTAGCCGGTTTAATTCCAGTGTCATGCCTGCCAGTGGCAACCTTTCGACTCCCACGTATAATACTATTCGCCGTGACCACCATGATTATTGGTCTGGCTTTATGACCGGTGGGGTTGTTGGCTATTTTGTTGGTCACCGACGCGGGCGTATTAAAACCGAAAAGAAATTAAATAAAGTAAAAAATAAGCTGGAAAAACAAGTTAAGCAGATCGATAACAAGCTAGCGAGACAGGAATATACAATCAGAAGGCTGGTCAAAAACCAGTCGGAAATTGGTAATAAAAAAGAGGCTTCACTTAAAATAGAACGCCAGCCGAAGCCAGCAACGGAAATTAAGCAAACTACAATAAAAGAAATTTTAGCTTCAGCTCCAGCCGCTGAAATGCATATTGGTAAATTAGTAATGTCTGAGCGACCATTGCGGGAAGAAGTAATACGCCCTTCATCTACTAATAAGGAAAGGGTGCCACAAAAACCAATCAGCTCAAACCGAGAGAAGCCGGTATCGGTTGATACTATGAACCGCCAAGAGCTGTTAAAGGCTAGCGAAGACATTGTTATTGACGGATCTTCACTACGGCAGATTTATGAAACTCAGTTAGTGGGCGAAAAAGGCTTGCGTCGACTAGTCGACGAGCATTTGAAGGGTGGCGACTTAAAGAAGGCACTCAATAATGAAATATTAGAAAGGCAGATAGATTTTGAGCGTGACCCGGCTATGCGTGATACGGCCTCGCCTAGTCATAGCGCAGCTTCGGTGGCTGATCAGCAGTCTCTCGAATCTATGATTAAAAAGGCCGAAGCCGCTCTAAGTAATACCCAGGAAGAGGTCGCTTTCTTAAAAGCTAAAGCCGCCCATGAAGGTAAGCAGTATCATCAGCATGCAAGAGCACTAAATGCCATCTTCATAAGTATCATTGCGTTTTTAATTGTTACTATTATTCTGCTCAGTTTTCTTAAGTACGGTTGAGGTATAATTTAAGTAATGGAGAAGATCGTACTTTACTATAAGTTTGTGCCGGTTAGTGACCCGGAGGTTGTTCGGTTGTGGCAAAAAACCCTAGCCTCCAGCCTCAAACTTAAAGGCAGAATCATAATTTCAGAGCATGGCATAAACGGCACTCTAGGAGGGTCAATCAAAGATCTCAAGGAATACGTGAAGCAGACAAAAAACTTGCCGATCTTTAAAGACATAGCTTTTAAATGGAGTGATGGTAATCGGGATAACTTTCCCAAGCTTAGCGTTAAAGTACGGCCGGAAATAGTTACTTTCGGCGTTCCAGATCGTATAAAAGTGAATGAAAAAGGTATTGTTGGTGGCGGAAAACACTTGAAGCCTAAACAAGTTCATCAACTAATTGAAGAAAAAGGTGATGACGTCATATTCTTTGACGGACGGAACGCTTATGAAGCGGCGATTGGCAGATTTAAAAACGCTGTTGTTCCTGCTACCCGTCATACTCGGGACTTTCCAACAGAACTTAAATCTAAGAAATACGATGCATTGAAGAAAAAGCCGGTAATCACTTATTGCACGGGCGGTATTCGTTGTGAAGTACTAAGCATGTTAATGGTGCAAGAAGGATTCGAAGAAGTCTATCAGATAGATGGTGGAATTGTTAACTATGGTGAAACTTACAGTGATGAAGGATTCTGGGAGGGCTCACTTTATGTCTTTGATGAGCGTATGGCTACCCAGTTCAGTGATAAAGCCGAAGATATTGGTGAATGTTTTCACTGCTCTAAAAAAACCAGTAACTATGAAAACTGTAGCCTCAAATCTTGTAACGACCTCATTTTAATGTGTTCTAAATGTGCCAAGCAGTTAAATAGTTTGTGCCAAAAACATCTGGCCCAGCAACCGGCATAGAAGATGTTATGACGGAATTAATTGCAAAAAAGTTGGACCAGTTGCCTAAAAGCCCTGGCGTTTATTTCTATAAAGACAAATCCGATCAAATTATATATGTCGGTAAAGCGGCCGTACTAAAAAACAGAGTCAGGCAATACTTTCAAAAGTCCCGCGCTCGAGACCCTAAGACTGAGGCCCTCATTCAGGACATCAATGACATTGATTGGATGTGCGTTGACAGTGAGCTTGAGGCCTTGTTCCTCGAAGCTGAAATGATCAGGCGCTATAAACCTAGATACAATATATTGCTACGCGACGATAAGGCGATGAGTTATATCAGGATCGACTACTTGAGCGAATATCCAACGGTGACTACAACCCGCCGTCCACTGGACGACGGCGCCCGTTATTTCGGCCCATACTCTAGTACTCTAGCTGTCAGACAAGCCCTCAGGCACCTGCGAAAGATTTTCCCTTTTGCCACTCAGAAACCGATTAGTCAGAAACGGGCAACGCTTCATTACCATTTGGGTCTGGATCCGGGCCTTGAGGAAGGCCGAACTTCGCTTCAGGATTACCGTTCTAATTTACGCAAACTAATTGCCGTTATTGAGGGTCGGCGAAGCAGTATATTAAAGGAACTGGAGCGCGACATGAAGAGGGCGGCTAGAAGACAAGACTTTGAAGCGGCCGCTAAAATCCGCAATCGGTTGATGTGGCTTAAGGGACTTGACGCCCAAGTAATTTTTAGCGACAAAGAATTCTTAGATATATCAAAAGACCATGCCTTAAGCGAATTAGTTAACTTGTTAAGTCTGGATAAGTATCCCCGGAGAATCGAAGGCTATGACATCTCCCATATGCAAGGCAGTGATGTGGTTGCAAGTATGGTGGTTTTTACTAACGGCGTCAGCAATAAGTCACAGTACCGCAAATTTAAAACCAAAATTAATAAGAATGATGACTTCTACAATATGAACGAAACAATAAAACGACGATTCAGCGACAAGAATGTCAAAGCGTGGGGATTGCCTGATCTTATTCTGATTGACGGTGGTAAAGGACAACTGGACGCCGCACTTAAAGCCCGAGATGAAATGGGCCGCGAGCGGATACCCTTTATCGGGCTTGCCAAACGCGAAGAACAAGTCGTCATACATATAACGAAGTCAGGTGTTAAATTAAGCGAACATGAATTAAGCAACCTCGGTGGTTATGCTACCTATAGTGAAGACTTTATTCTTGTAAACCTACCTCATTCGACCAATCTTGTTAAACTGCTCCAAAGAATCAGAGACGAATCACATCGATTTGCGGTTAGCTATCATACAGTCCTGAAAGTAAAGCGACAAACTGCCAGTTTACTAGATGACATACCCGGAGTAGGTCCGGCTACCCGCAAGAACTTAATAAAAAACTTTGGGTCACTTAGAAGCGTCTACAGCGCTAGCGAGGAGGACATAGCAAATGTAATCGGTAAGTCCAAAGCTAAAACACTAAAACAATATCTGACAACTAATCCTCCAGATAATTCGCTAAAGACCCCTAGTATTAATTAATCTGTTATACTGATTTAATCTTAAGTCAAAGCATTTATGGGATCATTTTTCACAAGCCAGTTCTTCACATCAAACCGCGCTAACCTCAGAAAGCTATTCACTGGCACCGCGCCAATAGTCATAACTGCCAATGGAATGCTTCAGAGAGGTGGAGACAGTACCTATGCATTTAATCAAGATGCTAGCTTCTGGTATTTTACCGGCATAGATAACCCTGACGTTATACTAGTCATGGATAAAAATCAGGACTATCTGATTGTGCCAGAGTTAAGCCCGGTCATGGAATTCTTTGACGGCGCAATCGATTTGAATCTGCTCAGCGAGCGATCCGGCATTAAGGATATCTACTACGCCGCTGAAGGTTTTAAAAAGCTCGAGTCAAGGCTTAAAAAAGTAAAACACGTCGCCACTCTAGCGGCACTGCCTTTATATGAAGAGCATTATCATTTTTACCCGAATCCCGCTCGCAACATGCTGACGAGTCGTCTCAAGTCATATAATAATGCAGTAGAACTACTGGATCTTAGCACACACGTAACCAGGCTGAGGGTAATAAAACAAAAACCTGAACTGATGGCTATTCAGGTAGCGATTGATTTAACTTCTAAAGCAATTAAGTCTTCTATGACAAAAGCAAAACTTCAAAAATACGCATACGAGTATGAATTAGAGGCTGAGTTAACTAAATACTACCGCCGCGCCGGCAGTGAAGGTCATGCATTTGACCCCATTGTGGCTGGGGGGCTTAATGCCTGCACTTTGCATAGTGTTGCTAATAATAGTCCACTCAGCTCTAAAGACCTGATCCTAGTCGATACAGGAGCTAGCGTTGAGCACTACGCAGCCGATATAACCAGAACCTACACAATTAATAACCCTACTAAACGCCAGCAAGCAGTTTATGATGCCACTTTAGAAGTACAGGACTATGCCCTTAAGCTATTGCGTCCAGGCGTCATAATGAAAGAGTACGAATATGCCGTTGAACTTTATATGGGTGAAAAGTTACGAGAACTAGGGTTAATTAAGACAATTTCCTACGAGAATGTCCGAAAGTATTATCCAAGTGCCACCTCACACTTTCTGGGGCTTAATGTGCATGATGTCGGAGATTATTCCAGGCCGCTCGAAGCCGGCATGGTTTTAACAGTAGAGCCAGGCATATATATCCGTGAAGAAGCGATTGGTGTTCGTATTGAGGACGATGTAGTTATAACAGATGACGGGCTAGTAAACCTCAGCAAGCGCTTGCCTAAAAGCATAAGCTTAAACTAGTATTAATTTATGGCTAAGCGTAAAAAACAGCCTTTTATTGTCAAGCTGCTGCTTAGATGGGTGGTCAGTGGTTTAGGCTTATGGATTGCTGCCAGTCTGCTAAAGCATGGTATCTCTTATGGAAACAGTTTTGGCGTTTTAGCGGCTGCCGGTCTACTGTTGGCTGTAATTAACACATTTCTCAAGCCATTTCTAATAGTACTGTCACTGCCAGCTCTGATTTTTAGCCTAGGTTTATTCATGATTATCATAAACGGACTCACTGTCTATATTGTCAGTCGTATTTATTCTCATCTGACTATCACCAATTTTTGGGCGGCAACGTTTGCGGGTATAGTCATCGGCCTGGTAAACTATTTAGTAACAACTATTCTGGAAGGTATTTAATATGAGCATCTATAATTACATAACTCTTGGCTCCGCAGCCTTTATTACAATTCTTGTTTTAGTTCAAACAAGAGGAGCTAGCTTAGGCGCTGGTTTAGGTGGGGCAGGTGAAGTCAACACTACCCGAAGGGGCACGGAAAAGACTATATTTCAGCTGACCATTATCTCGGCTTTAGTTTTCGGATTATCTCTAATATTAGACGTTGTAGTTAAGTAAAAACCACCAATGCGAACAAAGCGACTGAAGCTTCTTTGGCGCAAGAGGATCAGAAAAAGTCAGCGCCAGGTAGAGGACATCGGGGCAATTGCTGAAGATACTATTGATAATCATGTTCTTGACCGCTTAGACA
>DASSZG010000018.1:0-9876 GCA_035702905.1 Saccharimonadales bacterium (SeqCode) | reverse complement strand
AGGTCGGGGGTCTCGGGCGATTGCCTGGACGATATAAATAACCAGCTGATTTCAGGTGCGCCCGTAGATAATCAAGCCTGCAATGGGGGTGACAACCAAAACTGGTCAGTGAATACTATTGAGATAAAACATGGCAGTCTATGCTTGAATGTTATTGGTGCCAGCCAAAAGGTCGGCGCTAAAGTTGACCTTAATAAATGTAATGACTCCCCTGGACAGGTCTGGCTTAATGACCAAAATAGCTTATTTAATCCAAACGCCGGTCTTTGTCTCAGCGATCCGGCTAGTGTCTCTGGACAACAACTAAGTCTCGGCAAATGTGACGGCCAAGATAATACTAAATGGAGCTCACCGATGCTGAATCTTAACTGTAATAATATTAGTGCTGAGGGAGCTAAAATTGCTTGCTATGCCGAAAGTGACTGGGAAGAGTGGCAGGCCGAGCCAAATGCACACCCCAGTCTACTTAACGCTTACACCGATGGGGCGCCATACGAAGAGTGGTGTGCCGATTTTGTTAGCTATGTTTATAACCAGGCCGGCTATCCATTTAAGAGCGCCTACGACGGATGGGACGAGAATAATGCCAATAACGTCTCAAACTACGGCTTTACCGTGCATGACACCAGTTACGTTCCATCTCCTGGAGACATCGGTTATTTTGACTATAGTGGCGGCCATGTTGAAATAGTCATCAGTGGTGGACCCCAACCCACCTTCATCTACGGAAATTCCGCTACAATTGATCCGACTACCGGTAATGGCCAGATGGAATCAAACACTATTTTGCAGGATGGTTCTAACGGCAACATAACCAACTATTATTCACCGACTTCCGGCAGTTAGAAAACCTACCGTATGTATTTAACCAATTCGCTATAATTATGTCATGAGTAGATATAAAGTAGTTCACTGGCAAGAATCACCCGATTTTTATAAAGATACTGATGTTCCAGGTGAATTTAGGCGATTAAGCGACCTACTCGGTACTGAGCAACTATCGATATCCTTTATTAAAGTTCCAGCTCACTCAGATTTTCAGCAGAGTACAGGGCATAGCCACGAAGAAATAGAAGAATTGTATATTATAGCTAAAGGTACACTGTCAATGCGATTCGATGACGATATAGTTAAAGTTCCGGCCGGCTCGGCCGTCAGAGTTTCTCCGACGACCGTTCGTTCTCATCGGAATGAAGGTGATGAAGACGTCGAAATGTGGGCAATATCTAAGAAAATCGGCCGACGCGATGCAAAAAAAGTAGACAATTTCTGGGAACCGAGCGAATCGGCAAAACAAACTAAGTAACTAATTAGTTGAGGGCGCCGGGGGTTGAACACCGCCAAATCTAGGATTGACATTGATAGTGCTGGCATCCATAGAGCCAGGGCTTGATTTAGTAATAATCACTAAGTCACCTACCTGGATATCGTTATAGCTTACAGACTGCCCGTTATACCGGATTTTTGTTGCTGAGCTAATATTATACGTGCTGTTTGTGCCGGTTCTCTGGTTGGTAATTGTAATAGTTGTCGCCGAAACTGAACTAACAGTTCCAAAGACTCTTAAACCTCTCTTCGATCCGTATCTGCCCTGCAGGCTTCGACTGGTAGCGGTGTTTAGCGAAGGGGTATGGGTTTTGCCGTAACTCTCACCGATCAAAAAACAGGCCACCCCAACAACAATCACTATCACTAGCCAAACTATGGGAATGTGTATGGTTTTTGTCTTAGGAATATCACGGCTAGAGATACTCATTTGCCTATACTCTTCGCCGGAGACCTGTCGTTCCATCGACCTAAATTAATCCTTTCGATTAATTAATTTTCCGTCCGCTAACTTAAACGTCTTATCTGTTTTCCCGGCAATCTCATTATCGTGGGTAACAACAATAATGGTCGTGTTTTCGCTTTTCGCAAGGTTATGCAAAAGTTCAAATATCATTGTTCCGGTCTGGCTATCTAAATTACCGGTTGGCTCATCGGCCAAAATTAGTTTTGGCTTATTAGCCAGCGAACGGGCAATCGCCACCCTTTGCTGTTCTCCTCCGGATAACCGGCCCGGCTTGCGGTTTTGTTTATCACTATTTAAGCCGACCTGCTCTAACAAAAGTGCTGCTCTGGCCTTTCTTTCTTCTTTAATGAGTCCACTGAATTCCATTGGTAGCATAACATTTTCGGCCGCCGTTAAATTCGGCACTAAGTTATAACTTTGGAAAACAAAACCAATAGTCTTGCACCGATATTCAATTAAAGCTTTGTCATGCAGGCTAGTTATATCTTGGTTATCTACCAAAATCTGACCGCTAGTTGGCTTGTCCAATGCTCCAAGCAGGCTAAGCAGGGTTGACTTGCCGCTACCCGAACGGCCAACTATCGAAACAAATTGGCCTTCCTTTAGGCTAAAACTTATACCATTGACCGCCGCTACAGTTATATCGGCTGATTGATAGGATTTTTTCAGGTTTTTGACTGTTAACATATTCTTACTCCGCCCTCATTACTTCTGCCGGTCTAATTTTCGATATGAAGAAGGAAACCGCCGCACTACCGGTTATGGCTATAACTATAGCCGCAAGCAATCCAAAGCCAAGTACGCTCCAGCCGACAGCCGCATGGATGTTTGTGAAGTTATTTCTTAAAAAGCTACCTGGACCGCGTCCACCACTTATGAAACGCGGACCGCCCGTTGCCCTAAATGCACCACCAAAGCCTACTGGGCTGTTACTAGACGCAGAATTAGTAACTAGCATATGAGTTATAGGACTAGCTGCTACCACGGCCAGGATGACTCCCACTATGGCACCTAATATAGTAAGGGTAATTGCTTCGCTCATAAACTGGATACTAATGCGACTATTCGATGCCCCGATAGCCTTTAAGACACCGATCTCCCGGGTTCTTTCGCGTACTATCATAACCATTGTAAGTAGTATGATAACGGCCCCTGCAATGACCGCTCCAATAAGGCTATAGACGGATATACTCTTAACGTTATTTAGGGGCGCTACCGTCTGATTGGCTTGGTCTTGTGAACTTGTCACATCGGCACTTGAGCCCAGACTATTCTTTACGGCATTAGTTACACTGGCTAAGTTATCGATTGAATTTACGTAAACTACAGCGTTTGTGACAACACCGCTCTGTCCGCTGATGGCTTGACCGGTTGGTAAACTGACAACCACCGTATTATTGGCTCCCTGGGTAGAATCCTTGAAGATTCCTTGAACACTAAGCGTTGCGGAATAGGCAGTGAATGTAGACCCAACGCTAAGACCATTCTTACTAGCCATGGACTGACTTACCAAGGCTTGGTTATTGTCGCTTGTAGCGTCAATAAGCTTGCCGCTCACTATGCTTAAATTGCTTGTATTGATATCCGTGGGGTTATTGGTAGCTAAGAGCGTTACAGGCAGGCTGAAATTGGCAGGCGAAAAATTAGCTGAATCATTGCCTCCGCTAAAGAAAAAACGTCTTCCGGCTTTTAGGTTTAATTTAGCAGGCGAATGTAAACTCGTGGTAGCGGATGAGTTTGGGTTGGAATTAGTAAAGAACGATGGAGAGGCGCCATTGGTACTCAGTCGGCTAGTGAAGCTTTCCTCAACGCCGGTCACATTAGCAAGTTTTGTCAGGGGCGTTAACTGAGATGAAGTTAAGCTATTATTAACTGAACTGAAGCTACTGAAGCCGGCAGGTGTTACGGAAATCGTATTCCCAACCGAGGCCTTAACATCACTGATTTTACTACTAACCGCTTGGTTAGCTACAAGCATAGCCAGTGCTAGACCGGTACTCAGCCCGAGAATAATGACGATCGAGAATGTTCGGGTAAGATTCCTGAAAGCATTGCGGATACCACGGCTAACTGGATTCATACGGATTCCTTTATAAATTGACTAAGCTGAATCTACTAACAATTACTGAACTATAGCTGAAGCTTTATTGCCGCTGACATTCGCTACAGAGTCCCTGAACTTCCAATTGATGATCACTTAACAGGAAGCGGTGCTTATCCGCCAGCTTTTTTATTAGCTCTTCAAATAACGGCTCTTCGGTATTTATTATCCGGCCACATCTCGTACAAGTTAAGTGATGGTGATGGCGATTGAACTGATCACTAAGCTCTAATTTATACTTAAAGCCAATGTTAATTCGGTTAACTATGCCGAGCTCTTCAAATAAGTTTATGGTCCGGTATAGACTAGCCCTATCGATTTGTCCTTTCGAAGCCTTAGCCAGACTAGCGAGGGTTTGCGGTTCAGGTCGGTCGAGCAAGCTAAAGACAATTTGCCGAGGCCTAGTTAAGCTAGCGTCGTTGTCCGCTAAGGTTTGTTTCAGTAATGTTAGCCTGGGATTATCCATGTTGCAATAATAGCATTTTCTGCGACGGATTTGCAAAACCTTATTATTCTATTTAAGATAGTACTGATGATTGCCATTCTGCTATCTTTAGCCACATTTGTGTCAACCTTGTGCGGTGGACTGACTGGACTAAAAAACAAGGATAAATTGCACCGCTTTTTAGGCTACACTGCCGGTGTATTGCTGGGAGTCGTGGCCTTCGATTTATTACCTGAAATATTTAAAATCTTAAGTAAAACACATACCGGTCCGACCGGCGCTATGATCGCACTGGTCTGCGGCTTTTTACTATTTCATATTGTTGAAAAAAGTATCCTCATCCACCGGACTAACGAAACAGATTATGGCCCACATCACCATCCAGATGTCGGAGTTGCTAGCGCCCTGGCCCTCAGCGGACACAGTTTTTTGGATGGTGTTGGTATCGGTTTAGGTTTCAAAGCCAGCTCAACCATCGGTATTGCCGTCGCGATAGCTGTTATAGCGCATGATTTTACCGATGGGCTTAATACGGTTAACCTCATGTTGCTCAATAATAATAAATCAGCTAAGGCCTTTGGATTCCTGTTACTGGACGCCATCGCACCAGTCTTAGGTGCAACTAGTACCCTACTGTTCAACATCTCTTCAAGTGGTTTAACCCTCTACTTGGGATTTTTTGCCGGTTTTTTGCTATACATAGGTGCGAGCGAGATTTTGCCGGAAGCTCACTCCAAGCACTCTTCGTATCAGACTATCGGCCTGACCGTAATTGGCGCCGCCTTTATTTTTATAGTCACACGCTTTGCCTAAACTATTATAAAAAACTAATGCTTGAGATATTCAAGCACACCTCTCAAAACTCCACGTTTGCTGTTTGTCTTAACCTCTCACGTACATAATACCATATATTTTTTTATAACAATAGTCGTTGTAAATTATGTGTTCGGTTTTTACCACTACACCCCTGTTAAAAACTGATGTTATAATATGTTAATGCTTAACAGAAGAGAGCTAGAGACCAGTGCTCCAATCGCCGCCCAAAGACTGCTCGGTTGTGTTCTAGACAGGCAGATTAATGGCCGTTCGGTTAAGGTTAGGGTAGTTGAAACAGAAGCCTACGATCAAAGCGACGCTGCCAGTCATAGCTATAAGCCGAGAAGTCAAAGAACAGATGTAATGTTTGGTCCTGCAGGATATTTATATGTCTATTTTACGTATGGCTTGCACTACTGCGCCAATGTTGTGGTTGGACAAAATGGCTATGGGGCAGCCGTATTGATTAGATCAGTAGAACCTATTAGTAACTTTGAGCTTTTGCAACATAATCGACCCACAGCAGCAGGTTACAATCTAACGAACGGTCCAGCCAAGTTTACTCAAGCCCTCGGAATCAACAAAGAGCTAAACGGCCATGACTTGTCGCACTATCCCCTTAAGTTGATTCTGCTTCCGCCAATTAATGATAATGAGATCGCTTGCTCTCCGAGGATTGGTATAAGCCAAGCTAAAGACATAAAATGGCGGTTCTATATAAGAAATAACCCGTACGTATCAAAGGTCAGGCATGAAAAAGTCCAAGAGTAAGATAAAGATTGTGAGGTTTGAGGGGTGTTAAAGTTAATAGAGCGGAATAAAATGGAGAAAAAATGGAAGGGGCTAGGCGGTCAACTTTAAGAAGTTACCTGAATACTTTTTAACGTTGACCGCCCCTCTGCCCTTCACTCAAATAGACACCAGTGGTGTGCTATTTTGCTCCGGCGCTCCATGTCCTCTGGGTATTTTGTGGGTTTTTGAGTCTTTGCCAGGGGCACCAGTCTCGATAGCCTCGAGTGCGGAACGCAATTTCTTGGCTGTTCGGGGACCGATGTTAGCTTGCGCTATAACCGCTTCCAGCTCGTCTCGTGTCACAAGTACCTCTCCTTGTAGCTTACTCTAGGACGTCGTCTACTATACCATCGAGTACGCCATATTTCAATGGTGTATCCTTAAGGTCGCGTGCTATTTGGGTCTTAAGTCGCGTTTGTGCATCGGTCTGGCTAAGCTCATTAGCATAGTGCTCAGCAAAACTAATTTGACTTGGCCAGTACGTCATCCAAAAGCTAAGAGGTAACTGATCGCCGCAGTAAACCGCTAAATCACTCAGTATTGCCATCCCTATCCGATAGGCCGGAATTCCAGCATCTATAGTGGTATGCGGTAGTTTGAGACGATCTTCTATGATCGTGTTGCCATATTTGGATTGTAGCCGTGCTGCTACGAGCAAGGGAGTCCAGGCAAGGGCTTCGGAGATACGCCGCTTGTATCCTTGATCAGTTCGGCAGCGATCTATGCAAGCGCTTATATTTCCGTTTTTGGCATCAGTGAACACATAGTCCTCAATTACTCCGAAAATAATATCTTGCAACAACTCTTCCTTAGTAACTTTCAAATTCGCGCTCAGTGTATTGCTAATATATTGTATTGAGCGGCTAAGAAAACTTTCTTCGGCGGTAAAGAAGTCTCGGAAATATTTTGTAATAAATTCGGACCTAAAGTTTTCGGGCGTTGTCTCGTCTAAGCTTTGGCTGATTTCTTCTATATCAGGAAACTGTTCGGATAGTTTTAAGGCTATTATGAAGTTAAAAAGTTGTGAAGACATATTCATCTCTGGAGTAAAAGTCAATTCACTGCCCCTTGCAATCTTGTTTCTACTAAGGCATTCGGAATAGCTTGCATTCATATTTTGTGCCCATAATCTAGTCATCAGTATGTTGCTATGATAGTTCGGATCCACCTGCACCCACATTCTATCGGATAAACGGGCATATACTGCAGCGTGAAATCCATTATGGTCACGTATGCTTTCTATATTTTGCATACCAGCAGCTGCATAGACAGCTATCAAATCATTTGGCATTTCAACACCGATATTCTCGGATACGCGTATTAATAGCCCCATGATGCTATTTTGAATACTTCTGGCCTCATCGCTAGAAGTTCTAGCTATTCCCGTATGAAGATATGGGACACCAGCTCTTTCAAAAAATGCCGAAGCCAATATAGAATAACCTAGGCAGGTCGGTTCAACCATAATTAATGGATACTGGCCGATCATCTTCGGCGACAATCGTAGCGGATGATAAAATCTGCTTAATCGTCTGCCGGAAAGTATATTAACAATCTGATCCTCAGTTATGTCTGACTCACCATTGGCGCCTGCTTCACTGAATTCTTGTATGTCATAAAGCCTATCAAATAGCCACTCTACGGCCTTTGTGCGATCTTTATCGGTTTTAGCTTGCCGTAGCAAGCTTGCATAATGAGGAGCTTCCTCGCCTAAGCAATTAAAAGCTTCGTCCAGAACAGCTTTTCCGAAGGCTTCTATTTTAGCTTGAATATCTGTATTCATCGGCAACTTTAATACATCGAATGAATCCATGAATTCAACTAAACTTGGTTCAATCTCGATTGTCTGATCCAAGGCTTCATTAACTGTCCATAGACCAAGATTCTTTACAACTTCTCTTTGCTCGTCTGGTTGGTAACCGACGCTAGCTTCTTGATAATGCTTATCGTAGTTAGTTCTATCGTCAAGCATTGCGTCAAGAGCAAAGTCTAATAATTCATCGAAGCGGGGCAAGGCGGCTTCAGTCTCAGCATTGAGTTGAGCCTGTAATTCCTTAGACATAAGAGTTTATTGTACAATTTTAATGACTATTTGGCAAGGATGCTACAGATTGGCTATGAAATGTTATTCAATACTAATTTATGGAAAATGAGAGCAAACAATAGGGTGAAAAATAATAAGGGTGGGTGGGGTGAAAATAATAGGGAGAGGAAAGAAGCGTAAGTAATGGACAGTTATTGTAAAGAGGCATGGGGTCGACATCGACCAGACATTTAGCGACCAATGTCGACCCCATTAGCTGTCATCTCAACCTATTTTTTCCAGACCTGCCACGGTACCAAAGCATGCTCCCAGGAGGACAGAGGTCGCTAGACCTAACAATGTCTTCCGATGCTTATGACTCGTGGCACTACTCCGCACATCCGCTAAAACCTGCCGGTGCTCAGTGGGGGGGGGAAGTACCAGCAAATTTAGCTGATGTTTGCTACCTGACACTGATTTATGGATTGAGCTGGGGCACTACCCTTGATTTTGTTAAAATTCTCCTCCTAATGTTTGCTCATCAGTGACTATAAATATACACATCCCATTTTAGTTATGCAATATATAACTCAGTTTTTATAGCTTAAGCCACGCGGCGTATAATAGAGAGTAAGCTAATTAAAAAGGAGGTTGCCATGTTTGAATTACCGGCTTTGCCATACGGATATGACGCTTTGGGCAAATACATCAGTAAAGATATTATGGAACTTCACCATAATAAGCACCATCAGACTTACGTCGATAACCTAAATAAAATAGTAACTGAAACTCCTGAATTGCATGGCAAAAGTATAGAGGAATTATTGCTAAACTTAGACAGCCTTCCTGAGAACGCCAGAACAGTTGTCCGTAATCATGGCGGTGGTCATTATAACCATAGTCAGTTCTGGGTATGGATGTCGCCTGAAGGTGGCCACGAGCCTAGCGGCGAGCTAGCAGACGCTATTAAAAGCAAATACGGTAGCTACCAGGCCTTTGTTGATCAGTTCAGTGAGCGGGCCCTCAAGGTATTCGGTAGCGGCTGGGCATGGCTCAACCCTGACCTAACTATTACCAGTTCGGCCAACCAGGATTCACCGCTTATGAATGGCGGGCAGGCGCCTATCCTCGGTTTAGATGTATGGGAGCATGCTTATTATCTTGATTACAAGTCAAATCGTGGCGACTACATTAAGGCCTGGTGGAATGTAGTTAATTGGCCAGAAGTCGAAAAACGCTATCTTACAAAATCGGTATAGTTTTTGAATTAACTGGACAAAAGTACAATTTGGTGGTATTATCTCTCGAAATAGACATATTTAATGAAAATTTAATATCCTATGGGATAAGATAGATGGGCAAATATGGCATCACTACTAAAAGTACTGCTTGTCGAAGACAATAATACTGTCAGTAATACTTTAGTTTTTGCCTTAAAGAATGAATACGATATTGATGTCGCACACACCGGCAAGTCCGCTCTGTATAAATGCGACTACCGAGAATACGACATCGTTCTACTGGATCTAAACCTGCCGGACATGTCCGGCGCACAAGTTTGCGCTTTATTGCGTCAAAGGGGCCTACGGGCCCCTATTTTAATATTAAGTGGTATTAGCGAGGTTAGTAGCAAAGTTAATCTGCTCGATCTCGGCGCTAACGATTACTTAACCAAACCTTTTGCTTTAGGGGAGCTTAAAGCTAGAATAAGAGCCCTGTCTAGGCCCATGTCTCCAATTAGCAATCAGCGGCCATTTCTCATGGCCTATAATGTTATTTTGGACCGTCGAACTTTTAAAGTCTATAGAGATAAACAACTGATTCATTTGCGGCCTAAAGAGTTTGAAATGTTAGCCTGCCTCATGGAAAAGCCCGGCCAAGTCGTTTCCCGCGACGAACTGATTAGG